>NZ_JBSGAI010000087.1:0-20770 GCF_053600695.1 Amycolatopsis sp. NPDC005003
ATGGTAATTCGGGTTAGAACCCTAATTACCACTCACGACGGTGTGGTGCGGACGTTGCGGGTTTGGGCGGCGCGCGCGGCCAGCTCGGCGTCGGGCGGGTAGTCCACGCCCAGGAGCGTCAAGCCGTGGGCCGGGGCGACCGCGCTGTCGCGGATGCCGCTCTCCAGCACCTTCGCCGGCCACGCGTCGGTGCGGCGGCCGTCGCCCACCAGGAGGAGCACGCCGACCAGGCTGCGGACCATCGAGTGGCAGAACGCGTCCGCCGAGACGCGGACCTCCAGCAGGTGGTCGTCCACCCGCGCCCACTCCAGGCGCTGCAGCTCGCGGATCGTGGTACCCGTGTCGCGCTGCTTGCAGTACGCCGCGAAGTCGTGGAGGCCCAGGAGTTCCGCGGCCGCGGCGTTCATCGCGTCCGTCGAGAGCGGGCGGTTCCAGGCCAGCGTGTCGTGGCGGCGCAGCGGGTCCACGCCCCAGGGCGCGTCCGAGACGCGGTAGCGGTAGTGACGGCGGATCGCGGAGAAGCGGGCGTCGAAGCCCTCGGGCGCGATCCGGGCGCCCAGCACCCGGACGTCACCGGGCAGCAGGCGGTTCCAGCGGCCCACCATGCGGGTCAGGTCCGGGATGCCCTCGGGGGACACGGGAATGCGGCCTGAGGGCTCGGAAAGGGGCACCACGTCGACGTGGACCACCTGGCCCGTCGCGTGCACCCCGGCGTCCGTGCGGCCCGCCACGACCACGGACTTCGGGATCGCGGCCCCCGGCGGCTGCTTCTGCAGCGCCTCCTCGAGGAGCCCCTGGACCGTCCGGCGGCCCGGCTGGCGGGCCCAGCCCGAGAAGTCCGTGCCGTCGTAGGAGACGTCCAGGCGCAGACGAACGAGCCCGCCCTCCCCGGGGGGAGTGGCGGGCTCGTCCGGTGTCGAATCGACCGTCAGGACGTCAGTCCTTCTTGGCGTCGGCGTCGGTTTCCTCCGAGGCGGGGGCCTCGGTGGTCTCCTCGGCCTTGGCCTCCTCGGCGGCCGGAGCCTCCTCCGAAGCGGCGGGCGCCTCGGTGGTGGTCTCCTCGGCAGCCGGAGCGGCGGCCTTCTCGTCCTTGGCGAACTTCGTCTTGCGAGCGCGCTCGGCTTCCGAAGTCACCGTCTTCTCGGCCACCAGCTCGATGACGGCCATGGCGGCGTTGTCGCCCTTGCGCGGCATCGTCTTGGTGATCCGGGTGTAGCCACCCGCGCGCTCCGCGAAGTGCGGACCGATCTCGGCGAACAGCTTGTGCACGACGTCCTTGTCACGGACGACCTTCTGCACCTGACGGCGGTTGTGCAGGTCGCCCCGCTTCGCCTTCGTGATCAGCTTCTCGGCCAGCGGGCGGACCCGGCGGGCCTTCGCCTCGGTGGTCGTGATCTTGCCGTGCTCGAACAGCTGCGTGGCCAAGTTGGCCAGGATCAGCCGCTCGTGCGCGGACGACCCGCCGAGCCGGGCTCCCTTGGTAGGGGTGGGCATTGGTTCTCCTAGTTCAGCTCACAGCGTCCAGGCACACGGCCTCAGAGCTGCTCGGTCTCTGCGTAGTCCTGGCCATCGTCGTGGCCGTCCGAAATCCCGTCGGCGATGCTGCCGACACCCTCCGACCAGCCTTCACCGTCGTAGCTGGCGGCCGCCGCGGTCGGGTCGAACCCGGGCGGGCTGTCCTTCAGCGCAAGACCGAGGCCGACGAGCTTGAGCTTGACCTCGTCGATCGACTTGGCGCCGAAGTTGCGGATGTCGAGCAGGTCCGCCTCGCTGCGCGAGACGAGCTCGCCCACCGTGTGGATGCCCTCGCGCTTGAGGCAGTTGTACGACCGGACGGTGAGGTCCAGGTCCTCGATCGGCATCGCGTAGGCGGCGATGGTGTCCGCCTCCTGCGGCGACGGGCCGATCTCGATGCCCTCGGCGTCGACGTTCAGCTCGCGGGCGAGACCGAACAGCTCCACCAGCGTCTTGCCGGCCGACGCGACCGCGTCGCGCGGCGTGATCGACGGCTTGGTCTCGACGTCCAGGATCAGCTTGTCGAAGTCGGTGCGCTGCTCGACACGGGTGGCCTCGACCTTGTAGGTCACCTTGAGCACCGGCGAGTAGATCGAGTCGACCGGGATCCGGCCGATCTCCGCGCCCGCCTGCTTGTTCTGCAGGGCCGGAACGTAACCGCGGCCGCGCTCGACGACGAGCTCGATCTCGAGCTTGCCCTTGCCGTTCAGCGACGCGATGTGCAGATCCGGGTTGTGCACGGTGACACCCGCCGGCGGCACGATGTCGGCCGCCGTGACCTCACCCGGGCCCTGCTTGCGCAGGTACATGGTGACCGGCTCGTCCTCTTCCGAGGACACCACGAGCTCCTTGAGGTTCAGGATGATGTCGGTGACGTCTTCCTTCACCCCGGGAACGGTGGTGAACTCGTGCAGCACGCCGTCGATGCGGATGCTCGTCACGGCCGCGCCCGGGATGGACGACAGCAGCGTACGACGCAGCGAGTTGCCGAGCGTGTAGCCGAAGCCGGGCTCCAGCGGTTCGATGGTGAACCGGGAGCGGGTCTCGTTGACCGTCTCTTCGCCGAGAGCCGGCCGCTGGGAAATCAGCATTTCTTCCTAGTTCCTTTCCAGACGACGCCCGCCATATGACGTCGAAGGGATGGCGCGGCGGCGGCGCACTGTGGGCGCCGCCGCCCTGCGTCCGACGGTGCCGGACTACTTCGAGTAGAGCTCGACGATCAGCTGTTCCTGAACCGGAACGTCGATCTGCGCACGCTCCGGGAGCTGGTGGACCAGCACGCGGAGGTTGGACTGGACGACCTGCAGCCACGCCGGGATGGGGCGCTCGCCGAAGGACTCCTTCGCCGCCACGAACGGCAGCATGCCCATGGACTTCGGCCGCACGTCGATGATGTCCCACTTGGTGACCTGGAACGACGGGACGTTCACCTTCTGGCCGTTGACCAGGAAGTGGCCGTGGCTCACCAGCTGACGCGCCTGGCGGCGGGTGCGGGCGATGCCGGCGCGGTAGATCACGTTGTCCAGGCGGGACTCGAGGATCTGCAGCAGGTTCTCACCGGTCTTGCCAGGACGCCGGACGGCTTCCTTGTAGTACCGGACGAACTGGCGCTCGAGAACGCCGTAGGTGTAGCGAGCCTTCTGCTTCTCCTGCGACTGCAGGAGGTACTCGGACTCCTTGATGCGCCCGCGGCCGTGCTGGCCCGGCGGGTAGGGGCGACGCTCGAAAGCCTGGTCGCCGCCGATGAGGTCAACCTTGAGGCGACGCGAAATACGCGTCGCGGGGCCGGTGTAACGAGCCATTTCTTCTTACTCCTCCCCGTTCCTCAGACCCGGCGCCGCTTGGGCGGGCGGCAGCCGTTGTGAGGCTGCGGGGTCACGTCCTGGATGGTGCCGACCTCGAGGCCGGCCGCCTGCAGCGAGCGGATCGCCGTCTCGCGGCCCGAACCCGGGCCCTTCACGAAGACGTCGACCTTCTTCATGCCGTGCTCGGCGGCCTTGCGGGCAGCGTTTTCGGCGGCCATCTGCGCGGCGAACGGGGTGGACTTGCGGGAGCCCTTGAAGCCCACGTGCCCACTCGACGCCCACGCGATCACGGCACCGGTCGGGTCCGTGATCGAGACGATGGTGTTGTTGAAGGTGCTCTTGATGTGCGCGTGACCGTGCGCGACATTCTTCTTTTCCTTGCGGCGGACCTTCTTGGCCCCGGCCGCGGTACGAGACTTCGGTGGCATGTTCTGAGGGTTCTCCTGTTAGCGCGCGTTCTCTTGGTGAGCGGCGACCGCTTCGGCCTGGCCGCGCCGGATGATCGAACCGGCGTCGGTGTACAGGTTGCGGAGCGCCATCGGGCGGGCGTAGAGCGCCTTGGGCGAGACACAAGCCGAGCCGCGGCGCTGCACGCCACCCATCTGCACGACCTTCTTGCCCTGGACGCTCACTTCTTGCCAGCCTTCTTCTTGCCGGCGACCGTCTTCTTCGGACCCTTGCGGGTGCGGGCGTTCGTCTTCGTGCGCTGACCACGGACGGGAAGTCCGCGGCGCCAGCGAAGGCCCTCGTAGCACCCGATCTCGATCTTCCGACGGATGTCGGCGTTCACCTCACGGCGAAGGTCACCCTCGACCTTGAAGTTCTCTTCGATGTACGTACGCAGCTTCGCGAGGTCGTCATCGCTGAGGTCCTTGACGCGGGTGTCCGCGTTGAGCTCGGCAGCCTTGATGAGCTGCTTGGAGCGGGTACGGCCGATGCCGTAGATGTACGTAAGCGCGATCTCCAACCGCTTCTCGCGGGGGAGGTCTACGCCAGCGAGTCGTGCCATTGGCGCTGATGCTCCTTCATTGAATTCGTCTTCAGGTCTGCTCCCCGTCCGGTTCCGGGACCGACTCGCCTGTCGTGCCCTCGGCTTGCGCCTCGGGTGTCCCAGCCCCGGCCTGAAGCCCGGGGGTGAACCGGTTCACTCGCGTGAACCGGCAGGTGCGGGGAGGTTGTGTAGCCGTCAATCCACTCTGCTCGAGTGCTTGGCGATCAGCCCTGCCGCTGCTTGTGCCGCAGGTTCTCGCAGATCACCATGATCCGGCCGTGACGGCGGATCACCTTGCACTTGTCGCAGATCTTCTTGACGCTCGGCTGAACCTTCACGTCTTCTGCTCTCCTAGTAGCTGCTCACCGTGATCACTTGTAGCGGTAGACGATGCGACCACGAGAGAGGTCGTAGGGCGAGAGCTCCACGACAACCCTGTCCTCGGGCAGGATGCGGATGTAGTGCTGCCGCATCTTGCCGCTGATGTGTGCCAGGACCTTGTGACCGTTCTCCAACTCGACGCGGAACATCGCGTTGGGGAGCGGCTCGACTACGCGGCCTTCGACCTCGATGGCCCCGTCTTTCTTCGCCATGTCCTCCGCATTTCCTTGTCAACAGCGTCTGTCGCCACACCCATGATCAACTCTGAGCACTAGTGCCGGGTTGGGGTGTTGCGTGGCACACTGGTGCCCGGGTCCCAGTAGACCGTGAATTCACGAGCGCGCAGGATCCGGGCGCGATAAGTGCGCCGACTTGACAGTGTACGCATGTCGTGTCGCGACCCCCAAACCGGGGGTGACCATGGTAAGCGAACGGGCGACCGCCGTCGTGAGTGGTAATTAGGGTTCTAACCCTAATTACCACTCACGAGGGCGTTTGCGCAGGTCAGGCGTCTTCTGGGGCCGTGAGCACCCAGGGGCCGTCTTCGGTGATCGCGACGGTGTGCTCCCAGTGGGCCGCGCGGGAGCCGTCGGCCGTGACGACCGTCCAGCCGTCGTCCAGCTCGCGGGTCTCGCCGCCGCCGCCGGTGAGCATCGGCTCGATCGCCAGGGCCATGCCCGGCTTGAGCCGCGGGCCCTTGCCGGGCTTGCCGACGTTCGGCAGGAACGGGTCCATGTGCATCTGGCGGCCGATGCCGTGGCCGCCGTACTCGACGATCATCCCGTACTCGACGCCGTCGTCACGGCCCGCGCGCTCGGCGGCGGACTGGACGGCGTAGGAGATGTCGGTGAGCCGGCCGCCGGCGCTGACCGCCTCGATGCCGGCCCACATCGCCGCCTCGGTCGCCGCGGACAGCGCCAGGTCGGCGTCGGAGACCTTGCCGATGGCCAGCGTGACGGCGGAGTCGCCGTGCCAGCCGTCGAGGATGGCGCCGCAGTCGACGGAGATGATGTCGCCGTCGGCGAGCACCTGGGTCTTCGCCGGGATGCCGTGCACGATCTGCTCGTTCACCGACGCGCAGATCGACGCCGGGAAGCCGTGGTAGCCCTTGAACGACGGCACCGCGCCGGCGTCCCGGATCGTCTGCTCGGCCAGCTCGTCGAGCTCGGCCGTGCTGACACCGGGCTTCGCCGCGGCGCGGACCGCCGCGAGCGTGCGGGCGACGACCAGGCCGGCCGCCCGCATCGCCTGCAGCTCGTCCGGGGTCTTGACTTCGATCATGCGCCCACGGCGGAGCACTTGCAGAACACGCAATCCTCCGAGGTTCACGTGCGGTCGCGCAGTGCTTTCAGCACCCGGCCGGAGATCTCCTCGACGCTGCCGACACCGTCGACGGTCACCAGGATGTCGGCGTAGTACTCGAGCAGCGGCGCGGTGTCCGACACGTAGATCTGCTGACGGCGGCGGATGACCTCTTCGGTGTCGTCCGCCCGGCCGCGCGACATGAGCCGCGCGACGACGACATCCTCCGGCACCTGCAGCTGGATCACCGCGTCGAGCGCGACGTCCGCCTCGCCCAGGATCTCGCCGAGGACCTCGGCCTGCTTGGTGTTGCGGGGGAAGCCGTCGAGCAGGAAGCCGACCTTGGCGTCCGGCTCGGCGAGCCGCTCGCGGACCATTTCGTTGGTCACCGAGTCGGGCACCAGCTCGCCCGAGTCCAGGTAGCGCTTCGCCTCCTGGCCGAGCGGGGTCTCCTGGCCGACGTGCGCGCGGAACAGGTCACCGGTCGAGATGTGCGGGATGCGCAGCTGCTCGGACAGGGCCACCGCCTGCGTGCCCTTGCCCGCACCGGGCGGGCCGACGAGAACCAGGCGCGTCACTTCAAGAACCCTTCGTAGTTGCGCTGCATCAGCTGGCTTTCGATCTGCTTCACGGTGTCGAGGCCGACACCGACCATGATCAGCACAGCCGTGCCACCGAACGGGAAGTTCTGGTTGTTCCCGCTACCGGTCACCGACAGGAAGAAGTTCGGGAGGATCGCGATGATGCCCAGGTACAGCGAGCCCGGCAGGGTGATCCGGCCCAGCACGAAGCTGAGGTACTCGGCGGTCGGGCGGCCGGGGCGGATGCCCGGGATGAAGCCACCGAACTTCTTCATCTCTTCCGCACGCTCGTCCACGTTGAACGTGATCGTGATGTAGAAGTACGTGAAGAAGATGATCAGGCCGAAGTACAGCGCGATGTGCACCCAGCTGGACTGGTTCACGATGTAGTTCTTGATGAACACCTGCCAGCCGGAGTTGGCGTTCTGGTCGCCGACGAGGCGGCTGATCAGGTCCGGCAGGTACAGCAGGGACGACGCGAAGATGACCGGGATGACGCCGGCCTGGTTGACCTTGATCGGCAGGTAGGTCGACGTGCCGCCGTACATCCGGCGGCCGATCATGCGCTTGGCGTACTGCACCGGGATCCGGCGCTGCCCCTGCTCGACGAAGATGACGCTGGCGATGATCACCAGGCCGAAGATGCAGATCATCGTCAGCGCGATGCCGCCGCCGTTGGACAGGATGTTCCCGCCCTCGACCGGGATGCGCGCGGCGATGTTCAGGAAGATCAGGACGGACATGCCGTTGCCGACGCCGCGCTCGGTGATCAGCTCGCCCAGCCACATCATGACGGCGGTGCCCGCGGTCATGGTGATGACGATGATCGCCAGCGAGTAGACGCTGTTGTCCGGGATGATCGGCTGGTCGCAGTCGGGGAAGAGCTGCTTGCGGTCCGCGAGCGCGACCACGCCGGTGGCCTGCAGGATCGCCAGCGCGATCGTCAGGTACCGGGTGTACTGGGTCAGCTTGCCCTGGCCGGACTGCCCTTCCTTCTTCAGCTCCTCGAACCGCGGGATGACCACGGTGAGCAGCTGGATGATGATGCTCGCCGTGATGTACGGCATGATGCCGGTCGAGAAGAGCGACAGCTGCAGCAGCGCACCACCGCTGAACAGGTTCAGCAGCTGGTAGACGCCCTCCTGCTGCGCCTGGGAGCTGCAGGCCTGTACGGCACCGTACGAGATGCCGGGCGCCGGAATGGTCGCACCGATTCGGTAAACCGCGACGATGGCTAGCGTGAACAGGATCTTCTTGCGTAGATCCGGCGTCGCGAGAGCCGAGCGGAAGGCGCTGAGCACGCGGGGGACCTCCTCGGCGTCGTCGGCTGTCCTAACCGACGATCGGCTTGGCCGGCACGGGGCCGGCAGGAACACACAGCACTACTGGCACGCAAGCCAGGAACGCTTCGGGGCACACTCGTCCCGAAGCGTGTCGCCGACTCTAACAGCTTCACAGGGCGTGTCCGCAGTCCGTGTGGGTTTTCCGTACCAAGGTTGCTCCGGCGGGTTGATCCACATCGCCGTCTTGGCCGTATTCCTTGACAGGTTGTGGATCACGCGTTCGACGCGGCGAGCACACCGGCCAGGCCGACGAGGACCACTCCGGTGCCCCGGTCGACCCGCCGCCGGGCCTTCCGGGACAGCCGGATCGTCTTGACCGCGGCGCCGACCCCGACGTAGACCGAACCGGCCAGGAACTCGGCCAGCAGGTAGCCCGAGCCGAGCAGCGCGATCTGCGTCGGAAATGCGCCGTGACCTGCGTCGATGAACTGCGGGACGAAGGCGGTGAAGATCAGGATCGCCTTCGGGTTGGTGATCGCGACGCCGAACTCCTTGCGGGCGACGCGCCACGCCGTCGCCGGGGTCTTCGGCAGCTCTTTCGGGGTGTTTTCGCCCCGGAAGGTGGACCAGAGGAGGCGGACGCCGAGGTACAGCAGGTAGGCGGCGCCGGCCCACTTGATGATCGTCAGCGCGGTCTCGGAGGCGGCCAGCAGCTGCCCGAGCCCGGCCGCGACGGCGGCGATCAACAGGGTGAAAGCGGCCAGCCGGCCACCCAGCCCGGCGAGGCCGTGGCGAACACCGTGCGTCATCCCGTGGTGAAGGCCGAGCAGGTTGTTCGCCCCTGGCGTAAGAGCGACGAGCACGGAGGCGCCGAAGAAGACCCACACGCCTCCACGGTAGCCCCGGTCAGCTTCGCCCGTCGCCCGGGATTTCGGGCGCGTGGGGTGCGTCGGGCAAGTCCGGCGGCAGGACGGTGATGGCGACGCCGGAGGGCGGGGTCGGGGTGTCGGTGTAGGCCAGCGCCGGATCGGCCCAGCTCGGCTGGTGCCGGGGCAGGTACGCGAGGACGGCGGCGGCCGCGGCGGCGATCGTGCCGCCGGCCAGCAGCCACATGCCGGGCCCGATGGCGACGGTCAGGTCGTCCCCGCGGGCGGTGGCGGCCCACCCGATCCCGCTCGTGCCGACGGTGGCGACCACACCGGCGGCGAAGACGGCCCCCGCGCTGATGAGCCACCGCCCGAGCCGGTGGTCCGGACGGGTGAAGACGACGAGCGCGGCGGCGACGAACAGGACGACGGCGAAGAGCAGCGGGATGCCGGCCGGTGCCCCCGGCTGGTCGGTCACCCCCTGGTCCGGGAGTTCGTAAGTGTGGCCCCACGCGGTCTCGGTGATGAGGATCTGGGTGTCGAGGAACCGCTGGCCGGCGCCCAGGTGTTCGCGGATCCGGAAGAGCGGCAGGAAGGCCCCGAGCGCGGTCATGACGGCCGCGACGAGGGCGAGCGCGGGCGGGGCGAACCGCAGGAGCGAGAAGGACGGCGGCGGGGCTGAAGCGGGCGGCTCGGCTGCGGTCGTGGGTGGCCCGGCTGCGGGCGGGAGCGGGCCGGCGTTGGGCACGGCGCCCGGGATGTGCGCGACGGGGTACGGCAGTTCGGTGGGCGGCGGCCCCGGGAGCGGCGGTCCTGGGGCCGGGGCCGCGTCGCCAGGGAACAGGGGTGGCTGGGCCGGGGGCGGCGCATCGGCCGGGAACCGCAGCGGCTCGGCCTGCGGCGCACCCGACTCCGAGCCAGCGAGCGGGGGCCGCGGCGCATCAGCGGGAAACCGCAACGGCTCCCCCTGCGGCGAACCCGGCTCCGAACCAGCGAGCGCGGCCCGCGAGGCTTCGGCCGGGAAATTCAGCGGCTCAGCCTGCGGCGCACCCGACTCCGAGCCGGCGAGCGGGGGCCGCGCAATCTCCGCCGGGAAGTTCAACGGTTCAGCTTGCGGCGCGCCCGCTCCCGGCTCGGGGCCGGTGGGGCGGGGTGCTTCGACCGGGAAGCTCAGCGGCGACTCGGCGCCGTCGGGCTGGGCTGCGGGCTCCTGCGACGGTCTGTCCACCCTGTGATCTTCCGTCCGGATTCCCGCCCCGGCAAGGAACCGGCACAGGGACCGTCAGTCGCGCTCCGGGGGGAGCACCGTGATCACGACCCCGGACGGTGGGGTTTCGGTGTCCGCGTACGCCACGGTGGGGTCGGCCCAGTCCGGGGTGCCGCCGGAGGCGCGGAAGCTCAGCGCGGCCGCCGCCGCGGCCACCAGGACCGCCGCGATGAGCAGCCACAGCCCCGCGCCCAGCGTCGTTTCCGCTTCGACGGGGTCGTCTTCGAACAGGCGGGTCGCTGCCTGCACCCCGGCCGTGCAGACCGCGCCGAGCAGGAACGCGGCTCCCCCCAGCGTTGTCAGGCCCGCGGCCCGCCCCCGCTTGCGGATCCCGAGGACGGCCGCGACCAGCAGGATCGCGGCCCCCAGGAGCAGCGGAGCCCCGACCGGCGACGACGGCGAGTCGACCTCGTCCTGGCCGGGGAACCGGAACCGGGTCCGCCAGGCGCCGATGACCCAGGTGATGACTTCGGAGGGGGCGCCGGTCGGCTGCTCGAGGTGCAACAGCGGCAGGAACGTCCCGGCGACCGTCAGGCCTGCGGCGAGCGCGGACAGCACCGGCGGGAGGAAGCGGCGAACGGGAGATTCCACCCACCCGATCCTCCCCCGAAGCGCGGGAACGCCAAAGGCCCGTCCGGCGTACGCCGGACGGGCCTTCGAACGGGAAACGAGCTCAGTTGGTGGTGGCGGAGCCACCGGCCGCTTCGAGCTTCTCCTTGGCGGAGCCGGAGAACGCGTCGGCGGTGACGTTCAGCTTGACGCCGTTCACGTCGCCGTTGCCGAGGACCTTCACCAGCTTGCCCTTGCGAACCAGGCCGCCCTTGACCAGCTCGTCGGCACCGATGGTGCCGCCGTCCGGGAAGACGCGGGCGATGTCGCCCACGTTCACCGGCTGGTACTCGGTGCGGAAGCGGTTCTTGAAGCCGCGCAGCTTCGGGAGCCGCATCTGGATGGGCATCTGCCCACCCTCGAACCGGGCCGGCACGTTCTTCCGGGCCTTGGTGCCCTTCGTACCGCGGCCGGCCGTCTTGCCCTTCGAACCCTCACCACGGCCCACGCGGATCTTGTCGCGCTTGGCGCCCGGAGCCGGACGCAGGTGGTGGATCTTGATGGCCGTCATGCCTTGACCTCCTCGACCTCCACCAGGTGGCGGACGGTGTGGATCAGGCCGCGCACCTGGGGGGTGTCTTCACGCACGACGCTCTGGCGGATCTTGCGCAGCCCGAGGGTGCGCAGCGACTCGCGGTGAGCGTGCTTCGTGCCGATCTTGCTCTTGACCTGGGTGACCTTGAGCTGAGCCATTGTCAGACCCCCTGGCCGGCACGCTGGCGCAGCATCCGGGCCGGAGCGACGTCCTCGAGCGGCAGGCCACGGCGGGCCGCCACCTCTTCGGGACGCTGCAGACCCTTCAGGGCCGCCACGGTCGCGTGCACGATGTTGATCGCGTTGTCGGAGCCGAGCGACTTCGACAGCACGTCGTGGACACCCGCGCACTCCAGCACCGCGCGGACCGGGCCACCGGCGATGACGCCGGTACCGGCCGACGCCGGGCGGAGCAGCACCACACCGGCGGCTTCCTCACCCTGGACCGGGTGGGGAATGGTGCCGGCGACGCGGGGAACGCGGAAGAAGTTCTTCTTCGCTTCCTCGACGCCCTTGGCGATGGCCGCGGGAACTTCCTTGGCCTTGCCGTAGCCGACGCCGACCTGACCGTCGCCGTCGCCGACGACCACCAGGGCGGTGAAGCTGAAGCGACGACCACCCTTGACGACCTTGGCGACGCGGTTGATCGTCACGACCTTCTCGAGGTGCGGGGTCTTGTCCTGGGCCGCCCCGCCACGGCCGCTGTCGCGCCGGTCCCGGCGGTCGCGACGGTCACCGCGGTCGTTGCCGCCCTGCCCGCCGGGTCCACCCTGGCCGCCGCCGAATTGCCGTGTACGTCCCGGCATCAGGCTTTCCTTCCATTCACGATCTTGTGCATCGTCAGAACTCCAACCCCGCCTCACGGGCGGCGTCGGCGAGCGCGGCGATGCGGCCGTGGTAGGCGTTGCCGCCACGGTCGAACACCACGGCCGAGATCCCGGCGTTCTTGGCGCGCTCGGCGACGAGGGCCCCGACCTTGGCGGCCTTCGCCTTCTTGTCGCCGTCGACCGCCCGGACGTCCGCCTCGAGGGTGGACGCCGACACCAGCGTGTGGCCGGCCAGGTCGTCGATCACCTGCACGGCGATGTGCCGCGAGGACCGCTTGACGACCAGGCGCGGGCGCTGCTCGGTGCCCGAGACCTTCTTGCGGAGCCGGAAGTGCCGACGGGCCTTCGCGACGCGGCGGCGGGTCGAGATGTCCTTGCCCACCGGCTTGCGCTTCGTAGTCGTGTCGCTCATGATCACTTACCCGTCTTTCCGACCTTGCGGCGGATCTTCTCACCCTCGTAGCGCAGGCCCTTGCCCTTGTACGGGTCCGGGCGACGCAGCTTGCGGATGACGGCCGAGATCTGGCCGACCTTCTGCTTGTCGATGCCCGAGACCGAGAACCGGGTCGGGGTCTCCACCTTGAAGGTGATGCCCTCCGGGGCCTCGATCTTGACCGGGTGCGAGTAGCCGAGGGCGAACTCGAGGTCCGCGCCCTTGGCCTGCACGCGGTAACCCACGCCGTGGATTTCCATCTTCTTCTCGTAGCCGGCGGTGACGCCGACGACGAGGTTGTTCACCAGCGTGCGGGTGAGCCCGTGCAGCGCCTTGCTGGTGCGCTCGTCGTCCGGGCGCTTGACCAGCAGCGTGCCGTCCTCGTCGCGCTCGACGGTGATCGGCTCCGCGATGGTGTGCTCGAGGGTGCCCTTGGGCCCCTTGACCTTGATCTGCTGACCGTCGATGGTCACCTCGACCCCGGAAGGGACGGCGACCGGCAGCTTTCCGATGCGTGACATGCCTTTACCCCTTCCCTTACCAGACGTAGGCGAGGACTTCGCCGCCCACGCTGTTGCGCTTGGCCTGCCGGTCCGTCTGCAGGCCACCGGACGTCGAAATGATCGCGATGCCCAGGCCGCCGAGGACCGACGGCAGTTCGGTGGACTTTGCGTAGACCCGCAGACCGGGCTTGGAGACGCGGCGAAGGCCGGCGATGCTCCGCTCACGGTTGGGGCCGTACTTGAGCTCGACGACGAGGTTCTTGTGCTTCTCGCCCGGCTCGTCGTGGTAACCCGCGATGTAGCCCTCGCGCTTGAGGATCTCGGCGATGTTCGCCTTGAGCTTCGAGTGCGGGAGCTTGACCTCGTCGTGGTACGCCGAGTTCGCGTTGCGCAGACGCGTCAAGAAGTCTGCGATGGGGTCGGTCATCGTCATGGTGACCTGTCAACCTTTCTCGCCTGGTTCCCCGCCCGCCGGAGCGGGCGGGGCCTGTGGCGAATCTGGAGTTAAAAAGAAGCTCTTACCAGCTGGACTTGCGGACGCCGGGCAGCTCGCCCGCGTGCGCCATCTCGCGAAGGCAGATCCGGCAGAGCCCGAACTTGCGGAACACGGCGTGCGGGCGGCCGCACCGCTGGCAGCGGGTGTAGGCGCGCACGGCGAACTTCGGCTTCTTCGCGGCCTTGTGGACCAGTGCTTTCTTGGCCATCGGCTCAGTTCTCCTTGAACGGGAAGCCGAGCTTGCGCAGCAGCGCCCGGCCCTCGTCGTCGTTCGTGGCGGTCGTGACGACGGTGACGTCCATGCCGCGCGGGCGGTCGATGGAGTCGGGGTCGATCTCGTGGAACATCGACTGCTCGTTGAGACCGAACGTGTAGTTGCCGTGGCCGTCGAACTGCTTCGGCGAAAGCCCGCGGAAGTCGCGGATACGCGGCAGCGCGATGGTCAGCAGGCGGTCGAGGAATTCCCACATCCGGTCGCCGCGCAGCGTGACGCGCGCACCGATCGGCTGGCCCTCGCGCAGCTTGAACTGCGCGATGGACTTGCGGGCCTTCCGGACCTCGGGCTTCTGGCCCGTGATCAGGGCGAGGTCCTTGACCGCGCCCTCGATCAGCTTGCTGTCGCGGGCGGCGTCGCCGACGCCCATGTTCACGACGACCTTCGTCACGCCCGGGATCTGGTGGACGTTGGCGAAGGAGAACTCAGCCTGCAGCTGGCCCTTGATTTCCTCGCGGTACCGCACCTTGAGGCGCGGCGAGGTCTTCTCTGCGGTGGTCATCAGATGTCCTTACCGTTCCGGCGCGAGATCCGGACCTTCTTGCCGTCCTCGCCGATGCGGTAACCCACCCGGGCCGGCTTGCCGTCCGAGTCGACGACCATCACGTTCGAGACGTGGATGGGCGCCTCCTGCGTGACGATGCCGCCGGACTGCGCGCCGCGCTGGGTCTGGCTGATCCGCGTGTGCTTCTTGATCCGGTTCACGCCCTCGACCAGCACGCGCTCGCGCTCCGGGTAAGCCTGGATGACCTTGCCCTTGGCGCCCTTGTCCTTGCCGGCGATGACGACGACCGTGTCGCCCTTCTTCACCTTCATCACAGCACCTCCGGCGCGAGCGAAATGATCTTCATGAACTTTCGGTCGCGCAGCTCGCGGCCCACCGGGCCGAAGATGCGGGTGCCGCGGGGCTCGTTGTCGTTCTTGATGAGCACGGCGGCGTTCTCGTCGAACCGGATGTAGGAACCGTCCGGACGACGGCGCTCCTTGACCGTGCGGACGATGACGGCCTTGACGACGTCGCCCTTCTTCACCCCGGCAGCCGGGATGGCGTCCTTCACGGTGGCGACGATGATGTCGCCGATGCCGGCGTAGCGCCGCCCGGAGCCACCGAGAACCCGGATGCAGAGGATTTCCTTCGCACCCGTGTTGTCGGCTACCCGAAGCCGCGACTCCTGCTGGATCACGTCTACTCCTGTATGTCGCGCCGGTTCTCGCGGGGAACCCGCGAGCCTTGCGGAACTAAGAACTCCGAAGAGCCCTGCTTACTTGGCCTTCTCCACGATCTGCACCAGGCGCCAGCGCTTCGTCGCCGACAGCGGGCGGGTCTCCATCAGGGTGACCCGGTCGCCCACGCCCGCCTCGTTGTTCTCGTCGTGCACCTTCACCTTGGAGGTGGAGCGGACGACCTTCGAGTAACGGGGGTGCTTCTTGCGGTCCTCGAGCTCGACCACGATCGTCTTGTTCATCTTGTCCGAGACGACGTAGCCCTCGCGGACCTTGCGGTCGTTCCGGGCCGGCGTCTCGGTGGTGGGCTCGCTCATGCGGCACCTTCACTCTCGGCGTCGGGGGCAACGGACAGGCCGAGTTCGCGCTCGCGCATGACCGTGTAGATCCGCGCGATGTCCGTGCGGACGGTGCGCAGACGGCGGTTGTTGTCGAGCTGCCCGGTCGCCATCTGGAAGCGGAGGTTGAACAGCTCCTCCTTGTATTCCTTCAGACGCAGGACGAGCTCTTCCGCGGTGAGCTCACGCAGCTCCGATGCCTGAGCGGCACCTGCGTTAGCCATCAGAACTCACCACCTTCACGGGTCACGATGCGGCACTTCATGGGCAGCTTGTGGATCGCGCGGCGCAGCGCCTCGCGAGCCGTCTCCTCGTTCGGGAACGAGATCTCGAACATCACGCGGCCCGGCTTCACGTTGGCGATCCACCACTCGGGCGAACCCTTACCGGAACCCATCCGGGTCTCGGCCGGCTTCTTGGTCAGCGGGCGGTCCGGGTAGATGGTCGTCCACACCTTGCCACCACGCTTGATGTGACGGGTCATGGCGATACGAGCGGACTCGATCTGCCGGTTCGTCACGTAGCTGTGCTCAAGCGCCTGGATGCCGTACTCGCCGAAGCTGACCTTCGTGCCACCCTTGGCGGCGCCGTGGCGCTTCGGGGAGTGCTGCTTCCGGTGCTTGACCCTGCGCGGGATGAGCACGTCTCAGCCCTCCGTCTTTTCTGCGGTCTCGGTGGCCGGGGCCGCCTCGGTGGCGGCAGCGGCGGCGCGACCGGCTTCGGTCGAGGTGGCGGTCGTGCCCGACGCGCCGGAACGACGCGGGCGGGACGGCCGGTCGCTGCGCTCGCGACGCGGCGCGCGCTCGGCGGCGTCACGGGCTTCGCGGGCCTTCAGGCCACCGACGAGCTCACCCTTGTAGATCCACACCTTGACGCCGATGCGACCGAACGTCGTCTTGGCCTCGAAGAAGCCGTAGTCGATGTCGGCGCGCAGCGTGTGCAGCGGGACGCGGCCATCGCGGTAGTGCTCGGAGCGGGACATCTCGGCACCGCCGAGACGACCGCCGCACTGCACGCGGATGCCCTTGACCTGCGGCGAGCGCATGGAGGTCTGGATCGCCTTCCGCATCGCGCGGCGGAACGCCACGCGGTTGGAGAGCTGCTCCGCGACCGCCTGGGCGACCAGCTGGGCGTCGGCCTCGGGGTTCTTGACCTCGAGGATGTTCAGCTGGACCTGCTTCTTGGTCAGCTTCTCCAGCGCGCCGCGGATCCGGTCGGCCTCCGCGCCGCGGCGGCCGATGACGATGCCCGGCCGGGCGGTGTGGATGTCCACGCGGACGCGGTCACGGGTGCGCTCGATCTCGACCTTGGAGATGCCCGCGCGCTCCATGCCGGTGGCGAGGAGCTTGCGGATCTTGACGTCCTCGGCCACGTACTCGGCGTACTGCTTGTCGGCGTACCAGCGCGACTTCCAGTCCGTGGTGATACCCAGGCGGAAACCGTGCGGGTTGATCTTCTGGCCCACTACCGGCCACCTGCCTTCTTCTTGCTCTGAGCCTTCTGCGCGACGGCCGGACGCGACTCCACCTCGACGGTGATGTGGCTGGTCCGCTTGCGGATCCGGTACGCGCGGCCCTGGGCCCGCGGGCGGATGCGCTTGAGGGTGGGGCCCTCGTCGGCGTACGCGTTCTTGACCCAGAGCGTCTCCGGGTCCAGCTGAAGGTTGTTCTCGGCGTTGGCCACGGCGCTGGCGAGCACCTTCGCGACCGGCTCGCTGGCCGCCTGCGGGGCGAACCGGAGCACGGCCAAGGCGTCGGCGGCGCTACGTCCCTTGATGAGCTCGATCACCCGGCGCACCTTGGTCGGCGAGTCCCGGACGAAGCGAGCCCGCGCGTACGCCGTAGGCAGAGCCTCGGTCGTCGCGTCGTTCTGGGCGTTCATCGCTACTTCCCTTGTCTTTTCTCGTGCCCGCTCAGCGGCGGCGCGACTTGCGGTCGTCCTTGATGTGGCCCTTGAAGGTCCGCGTCGGGGCGAACTCGCCCAGCTTGTGACCCACCATCGCCTCGGTGACGAACACCGGGACGTGCTTGCGGCCGTCGTGCACGGCGATCGTGTGACCCAGGAAGTCCGGGATGATCGTCGAGCGGCGGGACCAGGTCTTGATGACCGTCTTCTTGCCCGATTCGTTCAGCGCGTCCACCTTCTTGAGCAGGTGGTCGTCCACGAACGGGCCCTTCTTAAGGCTGCGTGGCATGTGCTTCTACCTCCCTGCTCAGCGCTTCTTGCCGGTACGCCGGCGGCGGACGATGAGGGCGTCGGACGCCTTGCGGCGACGCGTGCGGCCCTCGGGCTTACCGTTCGGGTTGACCGGGTGGCGACCACCGGAGGTCTTGCCCTCACCACCACCGTGCGGGTGGTCGACCGGGTTCATGACGACACCGCGGACCGTGGGGCGCTTGCCGCGCCAGCGGTTGCGGCCGGCCTTGCCCCAGTTGATGTTGGCGTGCTCGGAGTTGCCGACCTCGCCGACCGTGGCGCGGTTGCGCACGTCCACGTTGCGGATCTCGCCCGAGGGGAGACGCAGCTGGGCGTACGGCCCGTCCTTGGCGACGAGCTGCACCTTCGCGCCCGCGGACCGCGCCATCTTCGCGCCGCCGCCGGGGCGGAGCTCGATCGCGTGGATCACGGTGCCGACCGGGATGTTGCGCAGCGGCAGGTTGTTGCCCGGCTTGATGTCGGCCCGGGGGCCGTTCTCGACCGTGTCGCCCTGCTTCAGCTTCTCCGGCGCGATGATGTAGCGCTTCTCGCCGTCGGCGTAGTGCAGCAGCGCGATGCGAGCCGACCGGTTGGGGTCGTACTCGATGTGCGCGACCTTGGCGGGGATGCCGTCCTTGTCATTGCGACGGAAGTCGATGACGCGGTAGGCGCGCTTGTGGCCGCCACCCTTGTGCCGGGTGGTGATCTTGCCGGACGAGTTGCGACCGCCCGAACCGCTCAGCGGACGAAGCAGCGACTTCTCCGGAGTGGAGCGGGTGATCTCGGCGAAGTCCGAGACGCTCGAACCGCGACGACCCGGGGTCGTCGGCTTGTACTTGCGGATGCCCATTGTCAGCTCAGTCCTTTACGCGGTGGGTCCGCCGAAGATCTCGATCGCCTTGCTCTCGGGCGAAAGAGTCACGATGGCGCGCTTGGTGTCCTTGCGCTTGCCGAAGCCGGCGCGAGTCCGCTTCCGCTTGCCCTGGCGGTTGGCCGTGTTGACGCTGACCACCTTGACGCCGAACACCTTCTCGACCGCGATCTTGATCTGGGTCTTGTTGGCGTCCGGGCGGACGATGAACGTGTACTTGTGGTCCTCGAGCAGCCCGTAGGACTTCTCGGAGATGACCGGCGCGAGCAGGATGTCGCGGGGGTCCGGAATGGCGACCGAACTCACTTCTCGTCACTCCCTTCCGTGACCTCGCCCGACCGCGCGGAGGCCTTGGCCTTGCCGCGGGCGGGGCCGGCGACGAACACGTCGTACGCGGCCTTGGTGAACACGACGTCGTCGTTGACCAGCACGTCGTAGGTGTTGAGCTGGTCGGCCCAGAGCAGGTGCACCTCGGGCAGGTTCCGCAGGGAAACCCAGCTCAGCTCGTCGGCCCGGTCCAGCACCACGAGCACGCGCTTCGCGGCCGTGACGGCGGCGAGGGCGGTCTTGGCGGCCTTGGTCGACGGCTTCTCACCGGTCACCAGCTCGGTGACGATGTGCAGCTGGCCGGCGCGGGCCCGGTCGGAGAGGGCGCCACGCAGGGCGGCGGCCTTCATCTTCTTCGGGGTGCGCTGGGTGTAGTCGCGCGGCGTGGGGCCGTGCACGACGCCACCGCCGGCGAACTGCGGCGCGCGGGTCGAACCCTGGCGGGCACGGCCGGTGCCCTTCTGGCGGTACGGCTTCTTGCCGCCACCGCGAACCTCACCACGGGTCTTCGTGTCGTGCGTGCCCTGGCGCGCGGCGGCCTGCTGGGCCACCACGACCTGGTGCATCAGCGCGACATTGGCCTGCACGTCGAAGATCTCCTCGGGGAGGTCCACGGTGCCGTCGGCTTTACCGGCCGGGGTCTTCAGCTCGACGCTTGTCATTCGGAGTTACCACCCTTCGCGGCGCTGCGAACGAACAGCACGCCGCCCTTGGGACCGGGCACGGCGCCCTTGATCAGCAGCAGGCCGTCCTCGGCACGCACCGCGTGCACGGTCAGGTTCTGCGTGGTGACCCGGTCGTTGCCCATCCGGCCCGCCATGCGCAGGCCCTTGAAGACGCGGCCGGGGGTGGCGCAGCCACCGATGGAACCCGGCTTGCGGTGCACGGCCTGGGCACCGTGGCTCGCGCCCTGGCCCTTGAAGCCGTGGCGCTTCATGACACCCGCGTAGCCCTTGCCCTTGCTGGTCCCGGTCACGTCGACCTCGGTACCGGCGGCGAACACCTCGGCGGTGATCTCCTGGCCGACCTCGTAGGTCTCGGCGTCGGTGGTGCGCAGCTCGGCGAGGAACCGGCGCGGGGTCACGCCCGCCTTGTCGAAGTGGCCGGTGCGCGGCTTGTTCACCTTGCGCGGGTCGACCGCGCCGAACGCCAGCTGCACGGCCTTGTAGCCGTCCTTGTCCTGGGTCCGAACCTGGGTGACCACGTTCGGACCGGCCTTGACGACGGTGACCGGGACAACCCGGTTCTGCTCGTCGAAGACCTGGGTCATGCCGAGCTTGGTGCCCAGGATGCCCTTCATCTGCCTGTCAGACATGTGAGTCTCTTATCTCCGCCGCTCGCCCAACGCTTACTGGATGTTGACGTCGACGCTCGCCGGCAGGTCGATGCGCATGAGCGCGTCGACCGTCTTCGGCGTCGGGTCGAGGATGTCGATCAGACGCTTGTGCGTGCGCATCTCGAAGTGCTCGCGCGAGTCCTTGTACTTGTGCGGCGAGCGGATGACGCAGTAAACGTTCTTCTCGGTGGGCAGCGGCACCGGCCCGACAACCCGGGCGCCGGTGCGCGTGACCGTCTCCACGATCTTGCGCGCCGAGGTGTCGATCGCCTCGTGGTCGTAGGCCTTGAGCCGGATGCGGATCTTCTGTCCCGCCATGGTGGCTGCTCGTTCCTTGTCGTCTCGTGCCGCTATCTCACAAAACCCCGCCGGGTGTCCCCACCCGGCCCGGGTTTCCGCAGTTCAACGGCCCTGTCCCCGGTCCACGCGGTCGGGCGTGTCGCGCCCGACGCACAGACGGATCCCGCGGGATCGTCGTCTTGCCTGGTCTTCCTCAACGTGAGGAGGCTATGAGCCGGCTGCGCTTTTACGAGAACCGCCGTCTCACTGCCCTTGCCCGCTCGCCTGCAACCCGAAGGAAGAGCTCGGCGGACCGTGGCCACTCGCACCGAGGCGGCCGGACTCTTTCGAAGGAACCCTCGAAGGAATCGGCCGCCCCAGGACGAGCAACCTGAATAGTGTCGCACACGTGATTTGACGCCCCGAACCCGGGGGTGTATTACCCCCGGGCGGGGCGCCGAATCACTTGATGATCTTGGTGACCTGGCCCGCGCCGACGGTCCGGCCACCCTCGCGGATGGCGAAGCGCAGA
>NZ_JBSGAI010000088.1:0-19754 GCF_053600695.1 Amycolatopsis sp. NPDC005003
CCAGGTCGGAACGCTTCACCGTTTCCCGCGACATCCCGCACGGCACCGGGGTCGCGTCGGTGATCCACAGGTCATCGAACCAGGACGGGCTGCACACGGCCAGCGTGAGGATCGCTTTGCACAACAACGACTGCGATGACTTGAGCCGTTTGTGGTAGCCGGACTGGGTCAGCATGGCCGGGAACATGGCGCGCCACTCGGTGTCGGCGTGGATGTGCCTGATCCAGCGCCGGTGGCTGTCGTAGCGCTGCAGCATCTGAGCTACGGCCATCGTGATCAGCTCACTGTCAGTCAGCTCCGGTCGCCGGCCACGGCCAGTACGGGGCGGCACAACATGGTCGTCGATCAGCACGTAGAGTGCGGTCAGGAGGGTGTTCAGGTCTTTCGTCACAGTTCGATCTTGGACACCCTCCTCCCACACGCGCACAGCGGCCTCCTTCACGTGATCTTCACGGAATCAACCATCTAGGTACGCGTGTCGTCCATCCACGTACGCGTGTCGTCCGTTCCGGCGCGGGGCTCAGGTTCCTGGACGGACAACACGCGTACCCAGGCGGACGACACGCGTACCCGAATGGACGACACGAGGGGGTGGTTAGGGTCGGGGTATGGAGATGCTGCATCTGCGGTACTTTGTCGCGGTCGCCGAGGAACTGAACTTCTCCGCGGCCGCGCGGAAGCTGCACATGGCCGCCTCTCCGCTCAGCCAGCGGATCAAGGACCTCGAGCACGAGCTCGGGCAGCAGCTCTTCGACCGCAGCACCCACCACGTCACCCTCACCGAGGCCGGGGCCGCCCTGCTGCCCCTCGCGCGGGACGTGCTCGAGCAGGTCAGCGCCATTCCGTGGAAGCTCGCCGAGGCCGCGAAGGCGCAGCGCAGCACCCTCTTCCTCGGGATGCCCGCCGGGGTGCACCCCGATCTGCGGGAACGCGTCAACGCCCTCGCCGAACGGGTGAAGCAACGGTACGAGCTCAAGCGCTGGCCCGGGACCACCGCCGATCTCGTGCAGGGCGTGCACGACGGGAAACTGGCCCTCACCCTCGCCCGGCTGCCGGTCACCGATCCCGCGCTGGAGCAGCTGCCCGTGATGACCGAACGGCTCGGTGCCGTCGTGCCCGCCGACCTGTTCGCCGGGCGGGATTCCGTCAGCCTGGCCGAGCTCACCGAATTCCCGTACGTCGCCTCACCAGGCGAAATCATCCCCGCCTATTTCGAGCAGCTCGATCACCAATTGAACGAACTCGGCGTCCGGAAACGCATCCGGCTGAGCAACACCGGTTACGGCGGGACGTCCGAAATCATCTCCAGCGGCGAGGCGTTCTCCATTTCCATGCTCGACGCCAAGAGCCCGATGCACGGCTACCGGCTCGACAACGTCACCGTGCTCCCCTTCACGGATTTCCGCCCCCAGCTGGACACCGGCCTGCTCTGGCGGCGCGATCGCACCGACGGCGACCTGCACGAGCTCGTCGATGCCGCGAAAGAGATCTTCGCCGAACCGCTCAGCAGCTGAACAGCGTTCCCAAGAATGGTATGACCACCAGAGTCACACCATTGTTCGCATCATGATCATTCCCTTTCCCGCCGCCCGCGCCTACGTTCGGAAGCAGAGCAGAGCAGCAAGGCGCGAAAGGACGGAAACACATGACGACCGGACCTCTGGACGGCGTGCGCGTGATCGACCTCTCGACCGTGGTGATGGGCCCGTACGCGGCCCAGATCCTCGGCGACCTGGGCGCCGACGTGATCAAGATCGAGTCCCCCGCGGACACCGTGCGGGTGGGCGAGTACCGCACCACGCCGGGCATGACGGCGCTGAACCTCAACGTCAACCGCAACAAGCGCAGCGTGGCCCTCAACCTCAAGGACGACACCGAGCGCGAGCAGGCCCTCAAGCTGATCGACACCGCCGACGTGCTGATCACCAACATGCGCCCCGGCGCGCTGGCCCGGCTCGGCCTGAACTACGACGACGTCGCCGCGCGCAACCCCCGCCTGGTCTACGCCCACGCGCAGGGCTTCCGCGGCGACTCCCCGCAGGCCGGCAACGCCGCTTACGACGAGACCGTGCAGGCCTCCTCCGGCCTGGTCGACGTGGCCAACCGGGCGCTCGGCGAGCCGGTCTACCTGCCGACGATCATCGGCGACAAGGTCTCGTCGCTGACCATCGCCTACAGCGTGCTCGCCGCGCTGGTCCACCGGGACAGGACCGGCGAGGGCCAGCAGATCGAGATCCCGATGACCGACACGCTGATCGCGTTCAACCTGGTCGAACACCTCGCCGGGCACACCTATGAGCCGCCCGAAGGCCCCACCGGGTTCGCGCTGTCGATGACGAAGGGGCACGCCGCGGTCCACACCTTGGACGGCCTCGCCTGCGTCATCCCCTACAACCCGCAGAACTTCCGCGACTTCTTCGCCGGAGCCGGGCGCCCGGACCTCGCCGAGGACCCGCGGGTGAACGGCGACGCCATCAACCGCGCCGACAACGAGTGGCTGACCGAGCGGATCGCGGAGTGCGCCCCGGCGCTGACCACCGAGGAGTGGGCCGAGGTGTGCGCCAAGCACAGCATCCCGATGGCCCCGGTGCTCGAACTGGACCGCGCCCACGAGGACCCGTACGTCCGCGACGGCCACCTGCTCGACACCGTCGAGCACCCGAGCGAGGGCGCCATCCGCACGGTCGGCATCCCGGTGAAGTTCTCCGCGACGCCCGGCTCGATCCGCCGCCTGGCCCCGCTGCCCGGCCAGGACACCGCCGAAGTCCTCGCCGAACTCTGAAAGAAGCAGGAGTCATGACCGAAGTACGCACCGAACGGATCGGCAGCACCCTGCTGATCACGATCGACCGGCCGCAGGCCCGCAACGCGGTCAACGCCGCCGTCGCGGCGCAGCTGGCCGCCGCCCTGGACGAGCTGGAAGCCGACCCGGCGCTCCGGGTGGGTGTCCTGACCGGCGCCGACAACACCTTCAGCGCGGGAATGGACCTCAAGGCCGCGCTCAAGGGCGAGTCGCCGGAGATCCCCGGCCGCGGGTTCGGCGGCCTGACCGAAGCCGAGCTGACCAAGCCGCTGATCGCCGCGGTCGAAGGGTTCGCCATGGGCGGCGGATTCGAACTGGCGCTGGGTTGCGACCTGATCGTCGCCAGTGAACACAGCCGCTTCGGGCTCCCCGAGGTCAAGCGCGGGTTGATCGCCGCGGGCGGCGGTGTCATCCGGCTGCCCCAGCGGATCCCGCACCACCTCGCGATGGAGTTCCTGCTCACCGGCGAGCCCGTCACCGGCCGCCGCGCCGGCGAGCTGGGCCTGGTCAACCGCGTGACCGCACCCGGAGACGCCGCCGCGGTCGCCCTCCAGCTCGCCGAGAAGCTGGCGGAGAACGCGCCCCTGGCCCTCGCCGCCGTCAAGAAGATCGTGCGTGCCGCGGATCCGAAAGCCGCGGAACGCGAAGAAATCAAGAACCTGATGCAGTCCGAGGACGTCCGCGAGGGCATGACCGCCTTCGCCGAGCGCCGCGCTCCGAAGTGGACAGGCGAATGAAGATCGAAGAAGTCCGCCGTCAGGTGACGACCCCGCTGACCGCCCCGGCGTTCGCGCCCGTGGTCCCGAGGTTCACCGACCGCGAGTACCTCAACATCGTGTACCGCACCGACGCCGACGCCCTGCGCGCGGTCGTCCCGGAGCCGCTCCAGGTCGAGGAACCGTTGGTGCGCTTCGAGGTCATGAAGATGGGCGACGTCTCCGGCTACGGCCCGTACACCGAGTCCGGTCAGGCGGTCGAGGTCAGCTTCGACGGCGAACGCGGCGAGTACCTGCACGCGATGTACCTCGACAACTTCCCGGCCACCGCGTCCGGCCGCGAGGTCAGCGCCTACCCGAAGACCGTCGGGTCGCCGAACCTCTATGTCGACAACGGCGTCCTGGTCGGCACGCTGGACTACGGAACGCTGCGGGTGGCCACCGCGACCATGGGCTACAAGCACCACGAACTGGACGCCCGCGCGGCCGAACACGAGATCACCGTCCCGACGTTCATGCTCAAGACCATCCCCGGCTACGACGGCGCCCCGCGCGTCCAGGAACTGGTCCGCACCGAGATCACCGACGTCGTGGTCAAGGAGGCCTACACCGGCCCCGCCCGGCTGCAGCTGTTCCAGCACGTCCTGGCCCCGCTGGCCGACCTGCCGGTGCTGGAGGTCGTCTCGGCGAGCCACATCCGCACCGACCTGACGCTCGCTCCGGTCAAGCCGGTCTTCGACTACTTGAAGGGAGCGCGATCATGAAGAACGCGGCAGTCATCGGCGCCGGCACGATCGGCCTGTCCTGGACGGCGCTGTTCGCCCACCACGGCCTGACCGTCCGGGTCACCGACCCCCGCCCCGACCTCGCCGAGGCCGTCGAAACCGCGCTGACCCAGTTCGCCCCGCACCTCGGCACCACCGCCGACGAGCTGGCGAGCCACGTCCACATCGCCGGAAGCGTCACCGAAGCCGTGAAAGCCGCCGACGTCGTGCAGGAGAACGGGCCGGAGAACGTCGAGTTCAAGAAGGACCTGTTCCGGCAGCTCGTGGCAGAGGCTCCGGAGCACGCGCTGCTGCCGAGTTCGTCGAGCGCCATCCCGTCGACGGCGTTCACCGGCGACCTGCCGGACGCGAGCCGAGTCCTCATCGGACACCCGTTCAACCCGCCGCACCTGATCCCGCTGGTCGAGGTCGTCCCCGGGGAGCGCACCAGCGACGAGGCCGTGCAGCTGGCCGTCGACTTCTACACCTCCCTCGGCCGCACCCCGGTCGTGGAGCGCAAGGAGATCCCCGGGTTCGTCGGCAACCGGCTGCAGAACGCGCTCAGCCGCGAAGCGATCTACCTCGTCGAGCAGGGTGTTGTGACCCCGGAAGACCTCGACCGGGTGATCACCAATTCGCTCGGCATCCGCTGGGCCACGGTCGGGCCGTTCCTCGGCTCGCACCTCGGCGGTGGCCCCGGCGGCTACCGGCACATGGCCGAGCACATCGGCAAGTCCATGAAGCAGATGTGGGCCGGGCTGGGCAACCCCAGCCAGAGCCCCGAAGAGCAGGAGCAGCTCATCGAAGCTGTCGAAAAAGCTTACGGCTCCTCCACGTACTCGGAACTCGCCGAGACGCGCGACCGCAAGCAGCTCGCCGTCCTGTCCGCATTGGAGGAGAACTGACATGACCACGGAAGCACTCGAAGGCCAGCTGACCGCCGACTTCTACAACTACGAGACGCTGCTGAGCGACGAAGAGCGCAAGCTGCTGGTCCAGGCGCGCGACTTCATGCGCACCGACGTCAAGCCGCTGGTGAACGAGAACTGGGAGGCCGGCACCTTCCCGAAGGAGCTCATCGGGATGTTCCGCGAAAGCGGTCTCGCGGGCCTGCCCTACGAGGGCTACGGCGAGCACAAGCCCGCGGTCAGCCACCTGCTCACCGGTATGATGGCGATGGAGATGAGCCGCACGGACGCGTCGGTGGCCACGTTCTTCGGTGTCCACAACGGACTGGCGATGTACTCCATCTACAGTGGCGGCAGCCAGGAGCAGCGTGACCGCTGGCTGCCCGAGATGGCCGCGATGGACAAGATCGGCGCGTTCGCGATGACCGAGCCGCTCGGCGGTTCCGACGTCGCCGGCGGCATGCGCACCACGGCCAAGCGGGACGGCGACACCTGGGTGCTCAACGGCGCCAAGAAGTGGATCGGCAACGCGACCTTCGCCGACTACGTCGTGGTGTGGGCGCGTGACCTCGACGACAACCACGTCAAGGGCTTCGTCGTCGAGAAGGGCACGCCGGGCTTCTTGGCGGAGAAGATCCAGGGCAAGACGGCGTTCCGGATCGTCGAAAACGCCGAAATCACCCTGACCGACGTCCGGGTGCCCGAGGAGAACCGCCTGCAGGGCATCAACTCCTTCCGCGACGTCGCCGAGATCCTGCGCGCCACCCGCGGCGGCGTGGCCTGGCAGGCGCTGGGCGTGATGGTCGGCGCCTACGAGCTCGCGCTGGACTACGCCAAGGAGCGCACGCAGTTCGGCCGGCCGATCGCCCGCTTCCAGCTGGTGCAGGACCTGCTCGTGAAGAGCCTCGGCAACATCACCGCCTCCTGGGGCATGCTGGTGCAGCTCGCCCGCCTGCAGGACGCGGGGATCTTCCAGGACGAGCACTCGTCGCTGGCGAAGGCGTTCGTCACCGCGCGGATGCGCGAGGTGGTCGCCTGGAGCCGGGAGATCTTCGGCGGCAACGGGATCGTGCTCGGCTACGACGTCGCGCGGTTCTTCGCCGACGCCGAGGCGATCTACTCCTTCGAGGGCACCCGCGAGATGAACACCCTGATCGTCGGCAAGGCGATCACCGGGCAAAGCGCCTTCGTGTGAGGGCTTAGTTGACGCAGCCGGCGGCCGAACTGGTCGCCGGCTGCTTCGTGTCCGAAGCACCCGGCGCCTTCGTGCCGGTGGCCGCCACCGGCTTCACGCCGCCGGTCGTGTCGTCGCCGGAGGCCTGGACCGCCGCGGTGCTGATCGCCGTGCGGACGAACTGCTGCACCTGCGCCGGGTCGACCTTGACCGCGTCGCCGTCCGACGGCGTCGCCAGCGACAGGCTCTGCACCGGGATGGTGGCGAACGCGATCGCGCCCGAGGTCATCCCCCGCAGCTGCTGCGCGAAGCTCAGGATGTCCCAGCCCTTGTCCAGCACCACCGAACCCTGCACCGCACTGACCAGCTGGCCAAGCTTCGACGGGTCGGTGAACGTGCCCGCGCTCAGCACCTTCTTCGCCATCCCGGAGAGGAACGCCTGCTGCCGTGCGATGCGGTCGAGGTCGCCGTTGGTCAGCCCGTGGCGCTGCCGGACGAAGGCGAGCGCCTGCGCTCCCGAGAGCGTCTGCGGGCCGGCCGCGAAGTCCGCGCCGGAGTAGCTGTCGTGCACCGGCGCCTTGAGGCAGACCTCGACGCCGCCGACGGCCTGCGACAGCGCGTCGAAACCGGCGAGGTTGATCGCCGCGTAGTGGTTGATCGTCAGCCCGGTGAACTTCTGCACCGTCTGGATCGCCGTCTTCGCGCCCGCCTCGTTCGCCGCCACCTCCAGCTGCGCGCCGGAGAGCCCCTGGGCGCGCAAACCGGACATCGCGGCGTTCTTGCCGCGGCTGTACGCCGAGTTGATCTTGTGCTTGCCGTACCCGCCCGCGATGTCCACATAGGAGTCGCGCGGGATCGAGATCGCGGTGGCCGCGGCGCCGCCCGCCGGGATGTGCACCACGATCATCGTGTCGGTGGTGTCGCCGCCGTCGTCGCCGCTCCCGGCGTGCAACGCGTCGAGCACGTTCTGCGGCAACGGGTTGCCGTACGTGTCGGTCCGCGAGTCAATCCCGACGAGCAGGATGTTCTGGGCGACCTGGAGCGGCTCGCCGGGCGGGGTGTCTTCGGTGTCGATCTGCGCGGCCGGCGGGATGACGTCGGCGGTGACGATGCCGGCGTCGAGGGAGCTCAGCTGCGTCCACAGGTAGCCGGTGGCGCCGAGCACCGCCGTCGACACGACGCCGACCGCGACCCGGCGGCCGATCCGGCTCCCCCGCGACGACAACAGCACGGCTTTCCCCTTGCTTCCCTGTGGTTCCCCTTCTTCGAGGATCACCGCGTTTGCTGGGAATCAGCTGAGAAAGTTGTTGAAAGCTTGTGACGCTGCCCGATCGGCCGAGCGGAATCCGGCCCGACGGCCGGTTTTGCCACGCACGGTAGGGATGCGCGCACGGGAAAGTGCTGTGGCACCGGCCACACAGGCCGGCTCTATCGCGTCACCGCGGCAGTTTGCGCCAGATCGCCCGCGGCAGAAGGCGCATTCCGAAGAAGACCGGACGGAGTATTCCGGGCACCCAGACGACTCCCCGGCCACGGCGCAGCGCCGCGACGGTCGCTTCGGCCACCTGGTCCGGCGTGCTGGAGAACGGCGCCGGAGTCATGCCTTCGGTCATCCGGCCGATCACGAAACCCGGCCGGACCAGAAGGAGTTGAACACCGGAGCCATGCAAGGCGTCGGCGAGGCCGCTCGCGAAGCCGTCGAGGCCGGCTTTGGCCGATCCGTAGACGTAGTTCGCGCGGCGCACCCGCACCCCGGCCACCGAGGAGAACACGACGAGCCGGCCGTGGCCCTGCGCGCGCAGCAGGTTCGCGGCGTGGGTCAGCGCGCCGACCTGGGCGACGTAGTCGGTGTGCACGATCGCGGCGGCGTGCGCGGCGTCCTGTTCGGCACGGGCCTGGTCGCCGAGGATGCCGAAGGCGAGCACGACGGTGTCGAGCGGCCCGTGCTCGGCCGCCACCTTGTCCAGGAACGGACCGTGCGCGGCGAGGTCGTCGGCGTCGAACTCGGCCGTTTCGACCGCCTCGGCACCGGCCTCGCGCAGCGCGGCGACCTCCGCGGTCAGGTCCGCGCCCGGCCGGGCAGCCAGCACGAACCGCCGGACGTCCCCGCTGACCAGGCGTTTCGCCACGGCCAGGCCGATTTCGCTGCGCCCGCCGAGCACCAAGACCGTTCCGCTCATCGCAGCAGTCTTCCAGCCCGGGTGCGCTAGCGTGCCGGGGTGGGTCACGCCAGCGACTTCGAGACGCTCGTCGAACGGCACCGCCGGGAGATCCAGGTGCACTGCTACCGGATGCTCGGTTCCCTGGCCGACGCCGAAGACCTCACGCAGGAGACGTTCCTGCGCGCCTGGAAGGGCCGCGACGGGTTCGAGGGCCGGGCGAGCGTGCGCACCTGGCTCTACCGGATCGCGACGAACGCCTGCCTCGACGTCCTCGCCCGCCGCCCGCGGCGGGTGCTGCCCGACCAGCTCGGCCCGGCTGGGGAGCCGGTGGGCCCGATCGAGGCCGCCGACCTGCCGTGGCTGGAGCCGTACCCTGATCGGCTGCTCGAAGGCGCCGATGACACCGGCGCCGCCGTCGTCGCGCGCGAGACGATCGAGCTGGCCTACCTCGCCGCCGTCCAGTACCTGCCGCCGCGCCAGCGGGCGGCGCTGGTCCTGCGGGACGTGCTCGGCTGGTCGGCGAAGGAGACGGCGGCGGCGCTGGAGACGAGCGTGGCGTCGGCGAACAGTGCTCTCCAGCGAGCGCGCGCGACGCTGCGTGAGCGGTTGCCCCCGCGGCGTGCAGAGTGGACGGTCGGCGACCCGACGGCCGAGGAAACCGCACTGCTGAAGCGGTTCATCGCCGCGTACGAAGCGGGCGACCCGGCCGCGGTGGCCCGGCTGCTGCACGAAGACGCCCAGGCGATCATGCCGCCGTACCCGCTGTGGTTCGGCAACCGCGCTTCCATCGTCCGGGCGCTCTCGCTCTCGATGGACCCGGCGTCGCCCGACTGCGTGGGCCGGTTCCGGATGTTGCCGGTGCGCGCCAACCGCCAGCCGGCGGTGGCCACCTACCTGCGGCGCCCGGAAGAGCACGATCACCGGTGGTTCGGGGTCACCCTGCTGACGGTGGAGGCCGGGCTGGTCACGGCGATGGCCGCGTTCGAGTCGGTCACGGCGGCGGCGTTCGACCTGCCGGAGACCTGGCCGGCAGGCCCGCACGGGCCGACCGGAAAGATGCAAAACCGCGCATAGATATTGCGGTGAAAAAAGCCCGGGTGGGTGATTCGCAGGGAATCACCCACCCGGGCGCGCACAACCGGAAGCTGATTTGCTTTCCGGATTCGCTTGTCGTCCTCGCGGCCGCCGGGAAGAGGTCACCGGGCGGCGCGTCAGGCCACTCGGTGCCGCTCGGGCGCGGTGCGCACCAGCCGGCGGCGTTCGTCCGCGGTGGTGCCGCCGAAGACGCCGTGGTCGAGGCCGTTGTCGAGCGCGTAGCCGAGGCATTCGGCGCGCACGGGGCAGCGCGCGCACACGGCCTTCGCCTGCGCCGTCTGCCGGGCGCCGGGGCCGACCTCGGAGATCGGGAAGAACAGTTCCGGGTCCTCGTCCTTACAGGCCGCGAGTTCCGCCCAGCCCGTCATCGTGGCTTCCATTTCCTTCGTTCACCTCCTTCTCTTACTGCTTCTTTCCGGCGGCTCCGGGTCGCGGAGCCCCCGGCCGGGGCCAAGCCCCGTATGTCACTGCTTCCCATTGTTGGGGCGCGTCAACCGACTTGATTCCGGCGGGCGCGCGAGCGCATCCGCCTGAGTCAAGGGGGTTTTGGCTTCGGTCCCCGGCTCACCCTCCGGGCAACCAAGACTGCAACACATGAGAGTACGCCTTTCTTCCGGGGATCTCGATGTCGATCACGTCACCCGATCGGCGAAGCCCGCGGCCGCCGGGCGGCGCCGGACCGGTGGCGCCGGTCCGCTTCTGCGTTGTCCTGACCGGGTTTCCGGTCGGGGGTGATCGAAACGCGGTGGCCGGGAACCGCGGAGCCCGCGTGTCCGGAATCCTCCGTTCACGACTTAGAGGCCGCCGAGCGCCGCCCGCTCGTCACCAGCCGTCACCGAAGCAACGCGGTCCATTACTCCGACCGAGCAGTCTTGATCGAATCGTTACACGTAGCGGGCCGTTCAGCGCACCTGTCCTTGTGAGGGCGAGGGGTGGTGGGGTTTCCGTGTGCGGTCACGACGAGTTCGACGCGTTCTTCCGCGCCGACTTCCCGGCCCTCGTGGCGTTCCTCTGCAAGGCCGGGTTCGAGGTCGAGACCGCGCGCGACGTGGCCGCCGAGGCGATGCTGCACGCGCTGGAGGCGTGGCCGATCGCCGAGGACCCGCGGGCCTGGGTGCGGCGGGTCGCCGGGCGGCTGCTCGACACCCCGGGCGACGCGCGGGCGGACTGGACCCCGGCGGGCGACCAGCGGGACGACGAGCAGTTCGCCGGGCTGGTCGAGCAGCACGCGGGCCTCATCGACCTGCTCGCCACCCTCCCGGACAAGCAGCGGATGGTGCTGGCGTGGTCGCTCGACGGGTTCACGCCGTCCCAGATCGCGGAGGCGCTCCGGATCGCGCCCGCGACCGTCCGGTCCACCCTCCGCCACGTGCGGGAACGCCTCAGGCGACTCCGGGCCGCCCGGCCCGGTGACCAGCGGGACAGGGAAAGGTGAGCGAAATGCCGGCAACCGAGTACGGGGATCGGGTGATCACCGAGCAGCTGCGGGAGTCCAACGCCGCCCTGCACGACTCGCTGCGCGCCGGGCTCGACGTGGAGGGCACCCTGCTGCGGGTGCGCAGCCGGGCACTGGTCCGGCAGATCGCCGCGACGCAGCCCGCCGAAGCGTTCCCGCAGCACTGGCGGCGTCACGACGAGCCGGTCGCCGCCGCGACCGCCGGCGACGACGCCGCGACCGCACGCCTGCTCGCGACCATCCGGCCGCTGGTGGTCCGCTACTGCCGGGCCCGCGTCGGCCGCCACGAGCGGTCGTTCGCTTCGGCGGACGACGTCGCCCAGGAGGTCTGCCTCGCCGTGCTCACCGCATTGCCGTCCTACCACGACCAGGGCCGCCCGTTCCTGGCGTTCGTCTACGGCATCGCCCAGCACAAGGTGGCCGACGCCCACCGGGCCGCGGCCCGCAACCGCAGCGACCCGGTGCCCGAGGTGCCGGACGGGGTGAGCGAAACGGCCGGTCCGGAGCAGCGGGCCCTGCGGTTCGAGCTGAACGAGCGGCTGTCCCGGCTGCTGGACGTGCTGCCGGCGAAGCAGCGGGAGATCGTCGTGCTGCGGGTGGTGGTCGGGCTCTCGGCGGAGGAGACCGCCGCGGCGGTGGACTCGACGCCCGGCGCGGTCCGGGTGGCCCAGCACCGCGCGCTGGGACGCCTCCGCAGGCTGCTCACCGGCGAAGAGGCGTAACCGGCCTCCGTCGAGGGTGGCGGCGGAGGATCAGCGCCGGACCCGCTCCAGGATGAACTCGGCCAGCGCCGCCGCCGGGCCCTCCATCGACTCGCGGGCCAGCAGCATGAACTCGATGTCGCCCGGCTCCGGCAGGCCGGCGAGCTCGGTCAGGTCGGCCGGGACCAGGCTGCGCGCGTGCAGGGTCACCCCCAGGCCGGCCGCCGCCGCGGCGCGCAGGCCCGTCAGGCTCGACGTCTGGCACGCCGCGCGCCACTCCAGACCCGCGCGTTCGAGGCACTCCACCGCCAGCTGCCGCGTGATCGACGGCATCGGGTACTGCACCAGCGGCACCGGCTGGCCGGGTTCCAGCACCGTGGCGGCCGACCCGATCCAGACCAGCGGCTCGCGCCAGAGCAGCCGGCCGTGGTGCGCGCCCGGGCGGCGTTTGCCCAGCACCAGGTCGAGCCGGCCGGACCGCAGCCGCTGCGTCAGGACGTCCGACAGCTCGACCGTCAGCTCGACGTCCACCAGCGGGTGACTGCGGCGCAGCCGGTGCAGGATCTCCGGCAGCTCTCCGAGCGCGAAGTCCTCGGAGACGCCGAAGCGCACGCGGCCACGCAGCTCGGCGCCGCGGAAGTGCCGCTCCGCTCGCTCTTCGGTGTCGACGACGGTCTGCGCGAAGCCGAGCATCGCCTGCCCGCGCTCGGTGAGTTCCACCGTGTGGGTGTCGCGGGCGAACAGCAGGCCGCCGGAGTCGCGCTCCAGCCGTCGCACGTGCTGGCTGACGGTCGGCTGGCCGACGCCGAGCCGCCGCGCGGCCGCGGTGAAGCTGCGCGTCTCGGCGACGGCCAGGAACGAACGGCACAGGCGGGGGTCCAGCACCGGCCGAGTTTATCGCGATTCGCGATGACAGTCAGTCCGGTCATCGGGGTTCACAATGAGCACGGGGTCGCCGAAAATGGGCGTGGAAGGAGATCCATGTCCCGCTTGCGTCCCGACCCGTTCGTCCTCGCGATCCTCGCCACCGTCGGCGCCGCCACCCTGCTGCCCGCTTCCGGCGCGGTGGCCGGCGGCTTCGGCGTCGCCACCACCGTCGCCGTCGGCCTGCTGTTCTTCCTGTACGGCGCCCGGCTGTCCACGCAGGAAGCCCTCGAAGGGCTGCGGCACTGGCGGCTGCACGCGGTGGTGCTCGCGGCGACGTTCGTCCTGTTCCCGCTGCTCGGCCTGGCGCTGTTCCTGCTCCCCGCCTCGGTGCTGCCGGCCCAGCTCGCGGCGGGGGTGCTGTTCCTCGCGGTGCTGCCCTCGACGGTGCAGTCGTCGATCGCGTTCACCTCCATCGCCCGCGGCAACGTCGCGGCGGCCATCTGCAGCGCCTCGCTGTCCAACCTGGCCGGCATCGTGCTCACGCCGCTGCTGGTGGCGCTCCTCCTGGCGGGTGACGGCGCGGGGGTCGACGGGTCGGCGGTGCTCGGGATCGTGCTCCAGCTGCTGGCCCCGTTCGTCGCGGGCCAGCTGGCCCGCCGCTGGATCGGCGGCTGGATCTCGCGCCACGCGGCGCCGCTGAAGCTGGTCGACCGCGGTTCGATCCTGCTGGTGGTGTACACGGCGTTCAGCGCGGGCATGACGGAGGGCATCTGGCACCGGCTCGACCTGGGTCACCTCCTGGTACTCGTCGTGGTGTGCGGTGCGCTGCTCGCGGCGGTGCTGGGTGCGACGGGCTGGGGCGCCCGCGTGCTGGGCTTCGCCCGCGCGGACCGGATCACGATCGTGTTCTGCGGGTCGAAGAAGAGCCTGGCCAGCGGCCTGCCGATGGCGACGGTGCTGTTCGGGCACGCCCAGGTGGGGCTGATCGTGCTGCCGCTGATGCTGTTCCACCAGATCCAGCTGATCGTCTGCGCCGCACTGGCCCGGCGTTACGCGGCCGAGGAGGAACGGGACCTCCTGCCCGCCTGAATCCCTTGTGGACGGTCAGGAACACCGGCCGGCGAGTCACTTCCGGTAGTCGGCCGGGTAGCCGCCGCCAGCGTGCCGGCGAAGGGCGTGGTCGTCAGTTTCACGGGTTCACCAGCACGTTCTTGTAGAAGAGGTTGGCGTAGCGGTTGGCGTTGTCCATGCTGCTGCGCGAACCGAAGCCGAGGAACAGGCGCGTCTCGCCGTCGGCCGTGCGGTAGACCGCCAGGCCCTCCGGTTCGCGGAAGACGAGCGTCGAGCCCGCCCTCGTGATGTCGCGGTCCCGCACCGTTCCCGTGTTCATGTCGATGCGCGTCACGTAGGAATCGATGTCGGCCGCGTCGGCGTGGCCGGATCCGTCCAATGTGTACAGACTGCTGCCGAGGATCGTGTAACCCTGGAAGACCACGCTCGTCGTGCTCAGCGGGGGCTGGGGGAAGTGCACCAGTGGCTTCGAGAAGTCGCCGGCGGCCGCGCTCGCGAGCGGGTACACGCTGTACCACATCTGGCCGCCTTCGCTGCGGCGGACCGCGAGCCGCTGGTACACCGGGTCGGTGGCGCAGGTGATCGTCTTGCTCCCGGTGAGGAACTTCTTCATCGACGGCGTACCGCCGTTCACGAACTTGAAGCGCGCCAGCGCGGTGCCGCGGGCGTCGGTGGTCGTGCCGTCGGCGTCGCACTCCATCCAGATGTAGGACGCCGTCCCGACCGGCTCCACGCCGATCGACACACCGTGGCCGGCGTGGGCCACGTGCATCGAGCCGAGCAGTTCGCCGGAGAAGCTGAGCTGGTTGATGCAGAGGTCGTCGCCGGAGGTGCCGTTCTGCGCCTGGACGACGAAGAGGCGCCGGTTCACGTTGTCGAAGGCGAAACCCTGCATCACGTGGTGCGACTCGTGCAGCATCTTGCTGCGGAACAGGTCCGAGGACGGCTTGGTGATGTCGATGTGGGGCGACACCGGGATGCCGTCGCCCTCGGCCGCGGCGGTGCCGGTGAGCAGGACACCGGCCCCGAGCGCGGCGGCGGTCGCGGCACCCGCACGGAGGAACGAGCGCCGGGAAAGCGCTCTCGAAGTGACGCACTGGACGGGGTTCTGGGACACGGCTCGCCTCCTGCTTCGGATGTCGGCGAGAGCGTCCATCGGCGCCGTACAGAGCCCGTACAAGCCGGATGTACGGGGGCCGATCACGCCGGAAGCCGCTGAAGGGTTGCTGCTGAGCACCGTGCAGGGTTCCTACACCGCCACCACGTTCCGGGTGCGGGCGATGGCCTACCCGGACATCCCGAAGGTGGAGGGCCGGATTTGGTTCGGCTATGCGGCCTACGCGCCGACAGGAGCGCCGACCACGACACCGACACCGCCGGTCACCTCGACGCCGAGAACCACCTCGACCCCGACGCCCACGCCCACGCCGACTCTGCCGCCGACCACGAGTTTTCCGACGCCCACCCCCACCGGCGGCGGAAGCTGAGCGGAATCCGCGGTCTTCGCCCGGCCCGCGAGGAATTTCCGTCACCGCGGGCCGGGCGAAGGCCTCTTTCCCAGCTCTTCCGCGAAAATCCCGTCCACCCGCGCACTCGCCCGCCGCAACGCCCGCACGGCCACCCGGATCAGCCAACCGGCCGCGAACACGAGCAGCAGCACCAAACCGATGACCCCGGGATTCGCCACGACGACCTCCCGGTACTCGTGTGCGAGGTAACCCAAGCCGGCCCCCGCGGCGAACGCGTCCAGCAACGCCAGCCGGGCCGCCCGGGAACGGGACGAGGTGGCAGCGCCCATGCTTCCTCCCGCCGTTCCGGTCAGCGGTGACGCCCTTGCAACCTAGACGAGCGTGCGCCGGTCGGTGGCCACTTCAACCTGTTTGGCCTACCGGATCTCCCCGGATGGCCGCTGTGATAACTTGAAGCGAACTGAGTGTTCTGTGCACATGCAAACCTCGGGTGCCAGCGCACGCCGATGAGGGGGCGGTAGCTCAGTTGGTTAGAGCAGGGGACTCATAATCCCTTGGCCGCGGGTTCGAGCCCCGCCCGCCCTACCGAGCGATTTGGGTGAGGTATGCCCGCGGACAGCGCGGGCCGTTCCTCGCTCGTTCGTTGTGTTTTCTGGGGGTGCAACCCCCAGACCCCGCCCGGGGGCTCCGCCCCCGGACCCCCCGGTGTGGTCGCCTTGGGCGGGCGGCCGCCAGTTGGTGTGGGGACCACTCGGCCGGGGACCCTTCTTGACGGACTTGGCCCGGTGCAGGGAGTTCGCTGCGAACGCGCCGACCGCACGTCTATTGTGGACGCTGATGGGCCTCGGCTCCGGTGGGCAAGTAGCAGCCGGCCGGCGGACCGTCAACCGCGCCTGCTGCCGCGCGGGTCAGCGCACGCGGTCGTAGACCGCCGCCGTCTCGCCCAGCTCGCCGGTTTCGTGGTGGGTGAGCCGCCAGCGCGACGCCGGCAGCCCGTCCTCGAACAACCGGGGCCCGCCACCCGCGATCTCCGGGCAGACCATCAGGTACAGGCGGTCGAGCAGGTCCGCCGCGAGCAGCGGTTTGATGACGCTCGCACTGCTGTTGACGAGGATGTCACCCCCGGCCGCAGTCTTCAGCTCGGCGACGACACCGGCGGCCGGCGCGTTCACCAGCCGGGTGCGCTCCCACGGGGCGTCGGCCAGCGAGCCGGAGAACACCACCTTTTCGGCGTCCACCAGCCATTTCGCGTAGCCGCGGTCCCGCGGGTCGGCGTTCTCGTCGGCGGCGACGGCCGGCCAGAACCCCAGAAACCCCTCCGCGTTGCGCCGGCCGAGGACCGCTGTCGTCGCCCCCTCCCAGATCCTCGCGAGGTGGCGCCGCGCGACTTCGGTGGTGGCGTACGGGAGGATCGCGCCCATGTCGGCGGGCCCGACGGGGCCATGGTAACGCCCGTCGAGGGTGAGACTGAGGTTCGCGGTCACCCGGCGTCCGGTCGGCTCGGTCATGGTGTTCGGCCCTTTCGGTCGGAGAGCACGTCGATGAGGTGGTCCAGGACTTGGCGCCAACCGGTCTCGATGCCGGCGATGAACGGGACGGCGCCGACGGTGGTCGCGGTGATGCGCAACCCCAGCCGCAGCCGGGTCCCGCCCGCGTCCGCGTGGAGCTCGAGGTCGTAGTGGCCGGTGAACGAGGCGGGGCCGGTCACCGCGAGGTCGAACGCGAGCCGGCCGGGCTCGTCCGCGACGCGCACCCGGCCCTCGGCGCGGTACTCGCCGTCGGCGTCGCGGTAGCCGAGCACGACCCGGCCGCCCGGCCACGGATCGAGGGTGCAGGCGGTGACCGTCATCGACGGCGGCACCCACCAGGACGCCAGCAGGTCCGGATCCGTCCAGTGCCGCCAGACCACGCCTTCGGGCGCGGGCAGCAGGCGCTCGAACGCGAAGGTGCGCCCGTCCGCCCAGCGATCCCGGTCCGCGACCGCGGCATCCGCCTCGACGGTCGCGCGATACCGGGCGACGGCGGCGCGCTCCTCCGCGTGCTCCTCGGTGGCGACGGCCAGCTCCCGCAGCCGCCCGGCGAGCGCTTCCAGGGGCGCGGCCTCGAGGGCGTGGACGCGCCGCTGTCCCAGCGGGAAGACGGTGACCAGGCCGGCGCGGGCGAGGGTCTGGAGGTGCTTGGTGGTCTGCGGCTGCCGCAGCCCGGTCAGTCCGGCCAGCTCCCCGACCGAACGGGGGCGCTCGGCGAGGAGTTCGACGATGCGCCACCGCGCGGCGTCACCCAGCGCGGCGGCGATCCGGTCCATGCCGCCAAGTATTCACACAACAGAATATTCATGTCAAGGAATATCTTGGCCGGGCAGCCAGCGCAGCCCGTAGGCGTAACCCAGCTGCGGCGCGGCGAACTCCTGCGCCACCTCGCACGCCCCGTCCAGCGGCAGCGGCTCACCCGGCTGCGGCGGGTCCGCGAGCACCGACGGCGGAACGCGGTCCAGCCGCCACACGACCCGCGGCGGCTGCCGCGGGTCGAAGCGGACGCGCACCTCGAACGACTCGCACGTCACCAGCGGCACGAACACGTACGACGGGCGGGTCGGGAGACCGTCCCGGATGCGGTACACCAGCGAATACGTGTGGCTGTCGCCGCGGTCCAGTGCCCGCGGCAGGTCGAGCAGCCAGCGGAAGTGCCGCTGGCCCTCCCGGGTGCCTTCGCTGATCCGGACGCCGTGCCGGGCGTCCGCGGCGACGTCGCGCTCGCCGTCGCGGCCGTCCTCGGTGCGCGGCACCGTGAACTGCGCGGAGATCCGGCCGAGGGCGTCCCGGGTGGCCACGATCAGCCGCTCCTCGGTCACCTCGGGCTCAGCGGTGTCGAGCCGGACGAGCACCTTGAGCCGCTTGACGAACCAGCCCTCGTCGGGGTCGGGCCCGCCGCCGCCCGGCCGCGTGCCGGCTTCGATCTCCGCGGCGAGCCGGGCGAACGACCGGTCGACGCGGCGCCGGGCGGTGCGCTCCGAGACGCGCAGCTGATCCGCGAGGACCCCGATCCGGGCACTCAGCAGGGCGTGTTGCGCGCCGGGGGCGATGCCCAGCGCGACGTTGACCGCCAGCCTGTCTTCATCCGGGAATTCCGCGATCGCGACCGAAATCGCTTCGCGCAGAACGCGGCGCGCATCGCGATCGCTCGTCGTCCGGTGGATTTCGCACCAGCCGGAAACGAGCGGCCCGAGCCGGCTGCGCAACCGGTCGGCCTCCAATCCCCAGCCGCGCCGCAACGTGGTGAGTTCCCGGATCAGCCCGTCCTCGTGTGCCATGGCGGTTTTCATTGTGACACGCGCACTTCCGGGCGATCGGCGGCACCGGCTGCGCCGATCAGGTGATTCCGGGATGGCCAGGCAGTGGCCAGTTCCCGGCGATTTCGGCCCGCGCGCGGCCTTTTCCGCTTCGCCGGCTGCCCGACCATTTCCCCGTCGACTTCCGGCGTCGGCATCGGGGAGGAAGGGTGCTCGACACTACCGGGCCGGCCGAGGTCGCCGGCGTCCGGCGGCTCGCCCGCGACGGCCTGCTCGCCGGCTCGGCGGCGGCCGCACGGCCCCGCGCGCTCGCCCGCCTGCGCGGCGGGGTCTACGCGGTGGCGTGGCCGCTGGTCTTCACGCGGATCACCAAGCCGCTGGAACACCGGCGCCGCCACGCGGACTGCGCCCGCGGGCTCCCCTGGCTGCGCCCCGACTGCCTCGACCGCTTCCACGACGACGTCGAGGCGGTGGTGGACCACGCGCTGCGGCGCGCGACCGGCCCGATCGAGAACCTCGAGGGCTGGCTGTCGACCCGCCTCACCCCGGCCACGGTCGACGCGCACCGGCGCCGCCGCGGCGAACTCGGCGCCCTGCAGCGGCCGCGCCTCCCGGCGTGGCTGGCCGACGCGCTCGACGGCGATCCGTGGCTGTGCGACCTGGCGGTGCAGATCCTGGTCTGGGTCGGGGTCCCGGCGACGGCCGGCGCCGAGCTGTGGCCCCTGGACGGCTGGGCGGCGCGGCGCACCGAGGTCACCGGCGAGCCACCGTCCGGCCGCGACCCGCTCGACCGCGAGGTCGACCGGGTCCTGGCCGCGATGCGCACCCGGCCGGCCTGGCACGCGGAGCACGTCGAGCGCCCGCTGGGGCACAAGCAGGCCCCGGTCGCCCCGATGCCGGCGGAACTCCCGGCGCTCGAGCTGGTCACCGAGCACGAGCTGGCGGACGCCCGGCTCGCGGGCCTGGCCGAGCAGGCGTTGCTGGCGATCGAGGCGAAGCTGGACCGGGGCGAGCCTCCCGCCACGGCGGTGCCCACGGTGGTCCGGACGGTGTTCGGCGAGCACGCACCGACCGGCCCGGCCGCCGACGACTGGCTGACGGCAGCACTGGCCGACGACGAGCGGCTGGCGCAGATCGTGGCCACGGTCCTGGCGATCCTGGACCGCTGAGCCGGCAACCACCCAGCTCCCGGCTCCCGGCTCCCGGCTCCCGGCTCCCGGCTCCCGGCTCCCGGCTCCCGGCTCCCGGCTCCCGGCTCCCGGCTCCCGGCTCCCGGCTC
>NZ_JBSGAI010000089.1:0-19227 GCF_053600695.1 Amycolatopsis sp. NPDC005003
TAGTGCAGCCATTCCTGCGAAATCAGCCACGGGAACGGCATCCCGAGCACCCCACGCGCCTTCGGCGCCGGCCAGCCCAGCGCGTAGATCTGGACCGCCTGCACGATGTGCTCGGCCCAGTGGGCGATCACGATCACCATGAACACCGCGAGCGCGCGGTGGTGCCACCGGCTGTTGAGCTCGGTCAGAAAGGCCGGTCGTGCCAGGTTGCCGGACGTCATGGTCGCTCCCCTGAGTCGTCGCGCCCGCAGCGGACAGGCCGGCGGACAGCCGTCCGCTTGACTTAAGTAATCGATACTAATTAACGTGAGGCTGAGGTCAAGAGACCAAGCGAGGGGAGCTCGCGGTGCCCACGCGTACCGGCCGGACCGTCGATCCGTCCTTCACCGAGCTGCCACTGGCGGATCTCGCCGACGCCGCGCTGGACCGGGCCCGTGTTCTCGGCGCCACGCACGCTTCTCTTCGCGTCGACCGGACGCGGACCGCGCAGTCCTTGACCCACAACGGAAAACCCCGGGCCGATCGGGACGTGACGACGACCGGGCTGTCGGTCCGGGTCGCCCGAGCCGGTGCGTGGGGCTTCGCCGGCACCTCCGCTCTCACGCCGGCCGCGGCGGCCGAGGCGGCCGAGGACGCGATGACCATCGCGAACGCGTGCCTGGCACTGGGCTCCGACTCCGGGCAGCCGAGCGAGGAACCCGTCCATCCCGGCGAAACCTGGCTGTCGGAGTTCCGGCTCGACCCGCTGGCCGTGCCGGCGGCGGAGCGGTTCGCGACGCTCGCCGACTGGTCCGCGCCGCTGCTCGACGCGGCCGAGGTCCAGCAAGTGCTGGGCAAGCTCGTGGTGACCAAGGAGCACAAGTTCTACGCCGACCTGGCCGGTACGGTCACCACCCAGCAACGCGTCCGGGTCCATCCTCAGCTCCTGGTGGCCGGCTTCGGCGCCGGCACCTTCGCCACCCTGCGCACCCTGGGGCCACCTGCCGCGCGGGGCTGGGAATACGTCGGCGGCGAAGGGTGGGACTGGGCCGGGGAACTCGCGCGGCTGCCCGAACAGCTGGCGGAAAAATGCCGCGCCGAACCCGTCCGCCCCGGCCACCTCGACCTGGTGCTCGACCCGTCCCAGCTCTGGCTGACCATCCACGAGTCCGTGGGCCACGCGACAGAGCTGGACCGGGCCCTGGGACATGAAGCCGCGTACGCCGGAACCACCTTCGCCGCGCCGGACGATCTCGGCCGGCTCCGCTTCGGCTCACCGCTCATGCAGGTCGTCGCCGACCGGACGACACCGCACGCACTGGCCACCGTCGGATTCGACGACGAGGGCGTGGCCGCGCAGTCGTGGCCGCTCGTCGAAGACGGCGTGCTGACGGGCTTCCAGCTGGACCGGCGCACCGCGGCCGTGCTCGGCGCCCGCTCCAACGGCTGTGCCTACGCCAGCACCGGCACCGACCTGCCACTGCAGCGGATGCCGAACGTCTCGCTGCGGCCGGGCACCGACGACACCGACACCGCGAGTCTCATCTCCGACGTCACGGACGGCGTCTACCTGGTCGGCTCGGACAGCTTCTCGATCGACTCGCGCCGGGACAACTTCCAGTTCTCCGCCCAGCGCGCCTACCGGATCCACCACGGGCGGCTGTGCGGCCAGCTGGCCGGCCTCGCCTACCAAGCCAGGACCCTCGAGTTCTGGGCGGCGCTGGCCGGGCTCGGCGGCCCGGGCACCTACGGCGTCTTCGGCGCCGACCTGTGCGGGAAAGGACAGCCGGTCCAGGCGGCCGCGACCAGCCATGGCTGCCCCAGTGCGCTGTTCCGCGGGATCCGCGTCCTCGACACGGCGAATCGATGAGCGCGGAGGACTGGGCCGAACTGGCCCTGTCGGCCTGCCGCGACGCCGACGGCTGCGTGGCGATCGCGGACGACACGTCGGTCACGCACCTGCGGTGGGCGGGCAACCGTCCGACGACGAGCGGGCGCACCCGTACGGAGAGCCTCACGGTCATCGCCGTCGCGGACGGCGCCACCGGCGCCGCGACGGCCAACGGCGGGCTGGACGCCGCAACGGTCACCCGGCTCGTCCGCGCGGCCGAACACGCCGCCGCTCAGGCGATTCGCGCCGAGCGGCCCCGGACGCTGCGCGCACCGGCCGGCGGCAACGGCCGGGGTTGCGGCCCCCTCGCCGCAACCGAGACACCGTTCGGGCACTTCGTCGCGGATCTCGCGCGGGCTTTCGAGGACGCACGCGGAACCGGGCACCTGCTCTACGGCTACGCCGAGCACCGGGTGCTCACCACCTGCCTGGCGACTTCGACCGGGCTGCGCCTGCACCACAGCCGCCCGGCCGGGTTGCTGGACCTCACCGCGAAGACGGCAGACCGCACGGCGTCCGCGTGGTGCGGCCACGTGGTCGGCGACTTCGCCGAGGCCGACCCCGAAGCAACCGTCCGGCACCTGCGCGAACGCCTTTCCTGGGCGCGCCGGCAGGTCCCCCTACGCCCGGGGCGGTACGAGGTGCTGCTACCCCCGTCCGCGACCGCCGACCTGATGCTGCACCTCTACGAGGCCGCGACCGCCCAGGAGGCGGTCGACGGCGGATCGGTGTTCAGCGGCCCGGCCGGCGGCACCCGCATCGGTGAACGGCTCACCGGCGCCCGCCTGACGCTCTACAGCGACCCCGCCGAACCCGGTCTGGAATGCGTGCCGTTCACGGTGGCGAAAGCGTCCGGCGCGACGGCGTCGGTCTTCGACAACGGGTTCCCGCTCTCCCGCACCGATTGGATCACCGACGGCGTGCTCACCGCTCTCGTCGACCCCGGCCGGACGCCCGAGATCGGCAACCTGGTCCTCACCGGAGGTTCCGCCGACGGGCTCGACGCGCTGATCGCCCGCACCCAGCGCGGCCTGCTGCTGACTTCCCTGTGGTACCTGCGCGACGTCGACCCGCGGACGCTGCTGCTGACCGGACTCACCCGTGATGGCGTGTACCTGGTCGAAAACGGCGAAGTGACCGGCGCGGTGCCCGACTTCCGGTTCAACGAGAGCCCCGTCGACGTGCTCGGGCGCGTCACCGAGACCGGGTGTACCGAGCGCGCGCTGCCCCGGGAGTGGGCCGACGCCCGAGCCCGGACGGCCATGCCCGCTCTGCGGGTCGCCGACTTCGGTGTCTCTTCCCCCAGCAGCTCATGACCGCCGGGGCGTTCGTCGCCGCCCTGCCGAAGGTGGAGCTGCACGTCCACCTGCTCGGCTCGGCCGACCTGGCCACGGTCGCCGAACTCGCGGCGCGGCACCCGGGTCGTGGCGTGCCGCGCGACCTCGCCGCGCTCGAACGCTTCTGCGCCTTCACCGGCTTCGCCCACTTCCTCGAGGTCTACACCGCGGTCAACCGGCTCGTGACGGCCGGGGCCGACCTGCTGACGCTCGTCACCGGCCTTCGGCGCGAGTTCGCCCGCAACCGGGTGCGGTACGCCGAAGTCACCGTCACGCCGTTGTCGCACCTGAAATCCGGGATGGCGCCCGAGGAGATCGCTGAGGCGCTGGACGAAGGGCGGGCGCGAGCGGCCTGTGCCGGCATCGACATCGCGTGGATCTTCGATGCCTCCGGCGACGACGGCCCGGACGGCGCCGAGGCCGCTCTCGACTGGGTGCTGCGGCACCAGCCGGCCGGGACGGTGGGGTTCGGCCTGGGCGGCCCGGAGGCCGGGGTACCCCGGCGGCTGTTCCGGGACGTGTTCCGGCGAGCGCGCGCGGCCGGACTGCGCAGCGTGCCCCACGCCGGCGAGACGACGGGGCCCGAGGAGGTGCGCTCGGCGGTCGTGGACCTGCGCGCCGACCGCATCGGGCACGGCATCGGGTGCGTGCGCGACCCCTGGCTCACCGCGGAGCTCTCCGAGCGTGGAATCACCCTCGAGATCTGCCCGACGTCGAACCTGCGCACCCGGGCGGTCGCCGGCCTCGCGGCCCACCCGCTGCCCGCGCTCCTGGCCGCCGGCGTGCCGGTGACGCTCGGCAGCGACGACCCGGGGCTGTTCGGCTGCAGCCTGAACGGCGAATACCGGCTTTGCCGGGACGAGTTCGGGCTCACCGAAGCGGAACTGCGCTCGCTGGCCCGCGCCGGCGCGCGAGCCGCGTTCTGCCCGCCGGCCACCCGGGAGGCGCTGCTGCGTGAGATCGACTCCACCAGAACAGTACATTAACGTATAGTCAGTTCACCTCGACCGGAGCAGGAACGGGGAGCCCATGACACGCACCGGCCCCGGCGCGGACACCGTCGCCATCGCCGCCGAACCGCCTGCGCAGGACCGGCTCGGCTCGCTCGAGGCGCTCCTCGGTGCCCCGCGGGGGAGGCCGGTGCTCGACTTCGGCTGCGCCGACCCGGCGATCGCGGCCCACCTCGCCCGGCACGGCCGGTACGTGGGCCTGGCCGACGGGGAGTCTTCGCGTGCGGCGGTGCTGGCGGAGCTGGACGGCCACCCCGCCGACGTGCGCACCACGGACCTCGACCGCTGGGCCGGCCACGACCTCGGCACTTTCGACGTCGTGTACGCCGGCACGCCCGGGCACGTCGGCAACCTCGCGCGAGTGCTCGAAACCTTCCACCACCACCTCGTCCCGGCCGGCCGCCTGGTGTGTGCGCTGGACCATCCCCTGGCCACCGCGGGTACCGCGGGCTACTTCGCCGAGGGACCACGCCCGGGCCATCGCCGCCGGGGCGGGCGGACCGCCCACCACCGCCGGTTCGAGACGTGGATCCGCGAACTGCGGTACTGCGGCTTCCAGCTGACCGAAGCCGTCGAAGGGCCCGACGGCGACGACGGCGCGCCCTGGCTCGCGTTCCGCTGCGTGCGCACGCCGTGACCGCCGACCAGGTGGTCCGCGGCTACCTCCGGCTCGGACTGCGCCTGGGCCGGCTGGTCGAGGGATTCGTCGATTGCTGGTTCGGCGATCCCGCGCTGGCCGCGCAAGTGGCCGCCGAGCCGGTGCCGGTGCCCGCCGAGCTGGCCGCCGACGCGCGCGAGCTGCGCCGACGACTGCACGACAGCGAACTCGGCGAGCCGCGCGCCACGTTCCTCGACGCCCAGCTGCGGGCGCTCGCCTGCGTCGCCGACCGGCTGGCGGGTCGCGAGCTGTCGTTCCCGGCCGAGATCGAGGCCTACTTCGGCGTCCGGATCGAGCTCGCCGACCCCGACGTCTACCTGGCCGCACACGACGAGATCCGGCAGGTGCTGCCGGGGCCGGGCAGCCCCGCGGCCCGGCTGGCGGCCTTCCACGAGCGCGACCGCATGCCGGCCGCCCTCCTCGAACCGGCCGCCGCGGCGCTGGCCGGCCAGCTGCGGGACGCCTTCCGGGACCGGTTCACCCTTGCCGAGGCCGACGAGGTCCGCTTCGAAGCCGTCACCGACCGGCCGTGGAACGCGTTCAACCGGTACCACGGCGGATTCCACTCGACGATCTCGCTCAACACGGACGCCGGGCACGGCTGCTCCGCGCTGCCCCACCTGGTCACGCACGAGGCCTATCCGGGTCACCACGCCGACCACTGCGTCAAGGAGCAGCTGCTGGTCCGCGACCGCGGCGAGACCGAGCACACCCTGTCGCTGGTCAACACGCCGCAGTGCCTCGTCGCCGAGGGCATCGGAGAACGGGCGCTGGCCGCGGCCTACCCGGACGGCTGGGGCCGGCCGGTCGCCGCCGTGCTGGACCGCTTCGGGCCGGCGTTCGACGGGGACCTGGCCGAACGGCTGCTGCCGGTTACCGCGCGGCTCCTGCCGGCCCGCCAGGACGCGGCGCTGCTGCTGCACGACCGCCACACCGACGCCGAAGACGTCGTCGCGTTCCTGCGCCGCACGATGCTGGTCACCGAGGCTCGTGCCCGGCACATGGTGCGGTTCCTGCAGGACCCGCTGTGGCGGGCCTACACGGTGACCTACATCGAAGGCTCCCGGCTGGTCGGGGCCTGGCTGGCCGCGCGAGACCCCGGGGAGAGCGTCGCCGACCGGTTCGCGCGGTTGCTGCGTGAGCCGCTGCTGCCGGCTCAGCTGGCCGCCGAAGCGGCCGGCTGAGCCGGCAACGGTTTCAGGAAGCCAGTTCCGCGGTGATCTTGATCAGCGCGTCGATCGTGTAGTCGACCTCGTCCCGGCTGTTGTAGAGGTGCGGGGCGAGCCGGACGGCGAACCGCTCCGCGGGGTGATCGCGCTCCGGGAAGAAGGTGAACCGGAGGTTGACCCCGTACTCCTCCTCCATCCGCTCCTCCAGCCGGACGAACTTGGCCAGGTCGGCAGCGTCGGCGGGGTCGCGGAACGGCTGGAAGGCCACCATGCCCGAGTGCAGGCGCTCGTCGTCGAGCGGGCTGAAGAGGGACTCGCGGCCCCAGTGCTCGGCGACGCGTTCCTTGGCGTGGCGGCACAACCCGAACACGTACCGCTGGATGTTCTCCCGGCCGATGCGGTCCCAGATCTCGCAGACCGCCTGCAGCGCGGGGCCCCGGGAGAGGTCGGACGAGCCCGTCTTCTGCACGTACGTGCCGATGTCGTAGGTGGGCTCGCGATCGGTCGTGCGCGGCGGCAGCTCGCCCTCGATCGGGTACCAGAGCGAGATCACCGGCCAGAACGCGGGCAGTGGCCGGGGGTTGTACTCGGGCAGGACCTTGTTGCGCGCGTAGAGGATCCCCGTTCCGAGCGGGCCGCACTGGTACTTCGACCCCGAGCCGCTCAGGAAGTCCACGCCCAGCTCGTGCAGGTCGAAGTCGAACTGCCCGGGCAGGTGCGCGCCGTCCACCACCGAGATCAGCCCGTGCCGCTGAGCGAGCTCCGCCAGCCGCCGGGTCGGGAAGGTGGTTCCCACGGTGAAGGTGACTGCCGCCCACTGCAGCACCTTGGTCCGGCTGGTGATGGCGTTCTCGAACATCGCCACGATCTCGTCGGCATCCTGGTCGGGTCCCAGCCGCGGGGTGAGCTTCCTGATCTCGACTCCCCGGCGATTGTGCAACGCGTTGAGCGGCGCCTGCATCGTGTAGCACTCGTGGTCGGTGGTGACGACCTCGTCGCCTTCGCCCAGCTCGAGCCCGTTGAGGATGCGGGCGTTCCCGTCGGTGGCGCCCTGCACGATGGCCAGTTCGTCGGGGTCGCACCCATAGGAACGGGCGAGCACCGACCGGGCGGCGAGCTGGGTGGTCGGCGGGTACGGGTCGCGCGGGCGGCGGGCGTAGTCGTAGTCGGTCGTCCGCAGCAGCTCCAGCACCGGCCGCGGAACCGAGCCGACCGTGCCGACGTTGAGGTGGACCAGCTTCGGATCGATGGTGAACAGTTCCCGCACCTTCGCCCAGTTCGCCGGGTCCTCCAGCGGGCCGCCCGGGACGTCCACGACGGGCATGGCGACCGCCGGGCTGCGGTCGCCACCGCCGCCGCCCTGTGCCGCTGCTTCGGTACGTTCCCTGGCCAAGGCGACGACGGCCGATTCGTTGCTCTCCACGGCGTTCATTCCCTCCTCGCGCGGCCGCCGGCCACGCGCGACGTGCCGATTCGGTCAGGGGCGGGCCAGCGCGTCCCGGGCGGCCGCGAGGTGTGCCGGGGTGGTCCCGCAGCAGCCACCGAGGATGTCCGGCCGGTGTTCCGCCTGCCACTTGGCCACCAGCTCGCCGAACTCGGCCGGGGTCAGAGCCTCGGGGAGCGTCCGGTCGACGTGGGTCCGCGGCGGGATCCTGGACCGGTTCTCGAGGTTCGGGTACGCCCCGATCCTGCCCCGGCACGTGGCGCGCAGGACGGCCAGGCAGGTTCCGGTGTCGGCCGGCGTCGTGCAGTTGACCAGCACGGCCTCCGCGCCGGCGTCCTCGGCCGCCCGGGCCGCCGCGGCGAGGCTCTCGCCGGAAAGCAGCCGGTCTCCCTCGCACACGAACCCGGCCCAGGCCCGGCCGCCTGCGGCGCGCACCGCATCGACCGCGATCACCGCCTCCCGGACGGTGTTCATCGTCTCGACGAGCACGAGGTCGACCCGGGCCCGCCGCAGTTCGACAGCCAGCCAGCGGTGTTCCTCGCGCAGCTCGTCGTCGCCGGGCACGAGGTCCGGCCGGTAGCAGTCTTCCACCGGTGCCATCGACCCGGCGACGAGCGGGGTGCCCGCGCCGCCGGCCTCCGTGCGCGCGGCCAGCGCGACGCCGACCGCGGCGTGCACCATCCAGGCGAGCCCGGCCGCGTCCAGCCCCGCCGCCCGCAGCGCGCGGAGGTTGCAGCGGAAGGTGTTGGCGGTGATCACGTCCGCGCCGGCGGCGAGGAACGCGACGTGCAGGCCCCGGAGGACGGACCGGCGTGCCTCGTTCAGCACCGCGCGCGTGGTCCACCACGGCGCCGTCAGCGGGACACCGGTGGCTCGCAACCCCGTGGCGAGCCCGCCGTCGAGCAGGGTGGTGGTCGGCGGTTCGGTCATGAACGTCCGTCCTTTCCGGACTCGCCGCGGAGGGCCGCGGTCAGGTCGGCGGCCAGATCCGCCGGGTCTTCGATCCCGATCGACAGCCGGACCAGGCTGTCGGTGATGCCGAGCCGGGCGCGGATCTCCGGCGGCACCGGCCGGTGCGTCATCGACGCCGGCAGCTCGATCAGGGAACGCACGCCGCCGAGGCTGACCGCGCAGGTGAACACTTCGACGCGGTCGAGGAGCTTGGCCGGGTCGCCGAGGTAGTCGAACGAGAGCATCGAACCCGGCGCCGTCATCTGCCGCGCCGCCAGCTCGTGGCCGGGATGGGTGGGCAGGCCCGGGTAGCGGACCGCCCCGACCGTCGGCTCCCGGCCCAGCAGATCGGCCAGGAAGGCCGCGGTTTCGACCTGACGGCGGGTGCGTACCGCGAGCGTCTTCAGCCCGCGGTGTACCAGGAAGCAGTCGAACGCGCCGGGGACCGCGCCGGTCGCGCCGCGATGGGCCAGGAACCGTTCGTGCAGTTCGGCGCGGTCGTACACCAGCGCGCCGCCGAGCACGTCCAGGTGCCCGGCCGCGGCCTTGGTGGTGCTGTAGAGGGAGACGTCCGCGCCGAGCCGCAACGGCTGCTGCAGCGCCGGGCCCGCCAGGGTGTTGTCCACCAGGACGGGCACTCCCGCGCGCCGCGCCCGCCGGACGACGGCCTCGACGTCGACGAGCTTCAGCATCGGGTTGCTGGGCGTTTCCAGCCACACCAGGGAGAAATCGCCGAACCGGAGCCCGGCGAGCACCTCGGGATCGGCGAGGTCGGCGTACTCGACGTCGACGCCTGTCCCCCGCAGCTGGGTGAACAGCTCGTGGGTGCCACCGTAGACGTCGTCGGAGCACAGCACCCGGCCCGACGGGGCGAGGACCAGCAGCGCGGCGGCGGCCGCGGCCTGCCCCGACGCGTACACGGTCGCCGCCTGCGCGTCTTCCAGCGACGCCAGGCAGCGCTCCAGGTTCTCCCGGGTCGGGTTCTCGGTGCGGGAATAGAAGTACCGCAACGGGTCCTGCACGCCCCGCTCGTAAGTGCTCGCGAGGTGCAGCGGTGGCACCACTCCGCCGACGCCGGGTTCCGGCTCCTGGCCGACGTGCACCAGGCGCGTGTCGAACCTCATGGCGCCACCGCGCGCACGCACCACGTCGTCGCGGGGACCTCGACCCGGCCGTCCGGTATCCGGAACCGGGCCGCCGCCGCGGCGAACGCCGCCCACACCGCGTCCCGCTCGGCCGGTGACCGCGCGGCGAGCAACCGCACCATGCCCGGGGGCAGGATGTCGCGGGCGAACTCCGCGAAGGCCGGAACGGAGTCCAGCTCGAACGTCACCGCCAGCTCGGTCACCGTGACGTCGGCGAACCCCGCCGCCGCGAACTCGGCCGCGGTCCGCGCGGGGTCGGCCATCGCGAAGGGACCCGGTCCCGGCGGCGGCCCGGACGGCGAGAACCGTTCCGCGATGACCGCGAAGGCGAGCGAAATCACCGGGACCAGCTCGGGCCGGCCCCAGACCGCCGCCGCGAGCACGCCGGACGGCCGCAGCAGCCGGGCCGCCGCGCGCAGCGTCGCCACCCGGTCCGCCGCGAAGCCCAGCGCCCACCGGCTCAGCACGACGTCGAAGGATCGCGCGGGCAGTGCCATCGTTTCGACGTCGCCGACCGCGAAGTCGGCGGGGACGCCGGGCGCGCTCCGGGCGCGGGCCGCCGCGACCATCACCGGCGAGAGGTCGATCCCGAGGACCGAGCCCGCCGGTCCGACCCGCGCCGCCGCCGTCAGCGCCGGTTCGCCGAGACCCGTGCCGATGTCGAGCACGCTCTGCCCGGCCCGGACGCCGCCGAGCTCCAGCAGCCGCTCGGTGACCGGTGCGGCCCCCCGTTCGAACGCCGCCGACCAGCGTTGCCAGCCGGGGCTGACCGCGTCCCAGATCGCCCGCTGGTCCCGGCGCGTGGTCACCGGGTCCGGCACCACCTCGCGCGTCACAGGAACCGCTCTCCGGGGTGCTCGGCCGTCCACTCGCCGGGCGACAGCGTGTCCAGCGCCTCCGCGACCCGCTCGAGATCGGCTTCGGTGTTGTAGACGGCGAACGAAAGCCGGATCGTGCCGAGCAGGTCCAGGCTGTCGAGGAACGTGCTGGCGCAGTGCACCCCGCAGCGCACGGCCACACCGTTCGCGTCCAGGTGCCCGCCGACGTCGTAGGGGTGGATGCCGTCGACGGCGAAGGAGACGATGCCGCTCGGCGCGGCCGCGGGGTCGCCGACCACCCGGACCCGGTCGAAGCCGCCGAGCATCCGCACGGCTTCGCGCACGAGCACGGCATTGTGCTCTTCGACGGCGTCCCAGCCGAGCTCGGCCACGTAGTCGAGCGCGGTGGCGAGCCCGACGGCGCCCGCGACGTTCGGTGTCCCGGCCTCCAGCCGCGCCGGTACGGGGACGTAGGCCACCGGCGCCGCGAGCGACACACCCTTCACCGTGCCCCCGCCGACCTGGTACGGCGCCAGGTCGTGCAGCCACTCACGAGTGCCGTAGAGCACGCCGACGCCCATCGGCCCGTACACCTTGTGGGCGGAGAAGCAGTAGAAGTCGGCGCCGAGCGCGCGAACGTCGACCGCGCGGTGGGGCACGGCCTGCGCGCCGTCGACGACGAGCGGGACACCGGCGCGGTGCGCCACGTCCGCCATCGCCCGCACCGGGTTGACCGTGCCGAGCACATTGGACACTTCGGTGCAGGCGGCGAGCCGCGTGCGCGGCCCGAACGCCGCCGACCAGTCCGCCTCGGCGACCGAGCCGGCCGCGGTCACCGGGACGACGACCAGCTCCGCGCCCGCGCGTTCGCACAGGCGGCGCCACGGCAGCAGATTCGAGTTGTGCTCCATGCCGGTGACGACCACCTGGTCGCCCGCACCCACGAGCCGCGGGCCCAGCGTGTCCGCCACCAGGTTCACCGACGCCGTCGTGCCCGCGGTGAAGACCACCTCGTCGTCGTGACCGGCACCGATCATCTCCGCGACCTTGGCCCGCGCCTGGTCGTAGCAGGCGGAGGCGGCCATGGCGAGACTGTGGTGGCCGCGCCCGACATTGCTGTTCACCGTGCCGTAGAACGCGGTCATCGCGTCGAGGACGACCCTCGGCTTCTGCGTCGTCGCGGCGTTGTCGAGGTAGGCGAGGTCGACCCGACCGAAGATCGGGAAGTCGGCCTTGACCGCGGCGGTCAGCGGCCGGGACGTCGTCCGGGTCATGCGCGCTCCTGGGAGGACGGGCGCACCGCGAACATGCGCCGGAATTCGGTCAGGTACCGGGCGTCGTAGGGGAAGACCTTCTGCTCCGCGTACGGCCAGGTCCGGCGGGGCGGGTCGCCGCGGCGGTGCGGCCCGTAGAAGTACCAGGCGACCTGGCCGATCTGCTCGGTGAACAGCGCCGGGTGTGCCTCGGCGGAGAAGACCTGCATGTGGCAGTAGGCCGCCTTGAACTCGCCGCGCGGGCCGAAGCCGTGTCCCGGCAGGACGTGCCCGAACACGTCGTGGACCACGCGGAAGACGTCGTTGTGGGTGAAGTCGACGCCGTGCGCGACGATCCCCGAACGGCCGAGCATCGGGTGCCCGGCCCGCTGCGGGCCCGGGCCGTGACCGTCTCGCGTGAGGAAGACGTGCAGCACACCCGTCCCGCGGACCCCAGCGATCAGCTCGGCCGAGTCGCGGTACGGCTGGCCGCCGCCGATCCACGGCCGGACCTCCAGTCCCGCGTCCCGCAGGGCCAGGTACTGCTGCCGGCTCTCGCGGATCAGCCGGTCGTACGAGCCGGCCAGCGCGGGGTCGTCGACGTGGTGCGGTGCGTGCTCGAACACGTCCGCGACCTCCCGGCAGTACGCCTCGTCGAAGCGGACCGTGATGTCCCCGAACGCCTCGGCGGGTACGGCGGGCGCTCCGCCCGCGGCCGGGTGGAGCGCCCGGTAGCGCTCGGCCACCCGGGCGAAGTCCGGCGCCCGCACGCGTTCTTCCCAGGCCATCCCCGCCCCCGATCGCGGCACGTTCAGAACATCGTGTCAGTGACTATACATTTTAGGACTATCTACTCCAACTTCCCCCGAATGGCCATGATCCCTCGGGTTTCACTTCTCTATCGTATAGCGCTTGTCGCGCGTAGGGGGCTAAAGTTGGCGCCGGACCAGACCAGCACCAGTCCGCGCGGAAGGTGGCTGAACGATGACCAGCACCACACCTCGTCCCGTCACGGCACCCCGAGCCGCCGGCACCCGCGGCGAACCCCGGTACGGCGGCACCCTGCGCTTGACCGGGCCGGGCGGGGTGGACCACATCGACACCGCGAGCGCCTACTACGCGACGTCGGCGCAGATCCTGCGGGCGTTGTCCCGGCATCTGTTCGCCTACCCGGCGACCGACGACCTCTCGGACGCCGCCGACTCCTTCACCCCCGCCCCCGACCTCGCCGCCGAACTGCCCACCCGCGAGAACGGCGGGATCAGCGAGGACGGGCTCACCTACACCGTCCGGCTGCACCGCGGCGTGCTCTGGGACTCCACGCCCCCGCGGGAAGTGACCGCGCACGACGTCGTCCGCGGCCTGAAGCGGCTGCCGAACCCGGTGTCCGGCGCCGGCGCGCTGCACTACTTCACCAGCACGATCGAAGGCATGCAGGAGTACTGCGACGCCTACCGCACGGCCTTCGAGAACGTCGAGCCGACCGCGGCCGCGCTCGCGGCGTTCCAGGACGGCCACGAGATCCGCGGCGTCCGCGCCGCCGACGACCACACGCTGGTGTTCACACTGCGCCGCCCGGCCAACGACTTCCTCAACATCCTCGCCACCGGGTTCACCGCACCGGCGCCGGCCGAGTACGACGCCTACCTACCCGACAGCATGGAGTTCCGGCGGAACCTGCTGTCCTGCGCGCCCTACCGGCTCACCCGCTACGCCGACGGCGGCACCGCCATCTCGATGGAACGCAACCCCGTCTGGCGCAAGGAAACCGACTTCATCCGCAACCAGTACGTCGACCGGGTCGAAATCACCGTCGCGGCCGAGCCGATCGCCGAAACGCAGGCCAAGATGGACGCGGGCGAGATCGACCTGGCCTGGTCCTACACGGCGGTCTCGTGGGCGCGGCCCAAGACCGGCCAGGACGCCGCACCGCGCAGCTACCCCGGCTTCGCGCTCAACCCGTACCTGGTGTTCAACCTGCGCAGCCCGAACCAAGGCGGCGCGATGAGCGTGCTGAAGGTCCGCCAGGCCATCGCCTACTCCGTGGACAAGGTCGCGATCGGCGAGATCCTCGACGTGCTCGACGCGCCGAACCAGCCGCTGCACTCGGTGATCCCGGTGGGAAGCATCGGGCACCGCGAGTTCAACCCCTACCCGACCCCCGGCGATCGAGGCGACCTGGAGAAGGCCCGCGCGCTCCTGGTCGAAGCGGGCTACGGCGACGGGCTGACCCTGATCGCCGCGGTCCGCAAGATCGGCATCCACCTCAAGGTGATGGAGGTCGTGGCGGCCAACCTCGCGAAGATCGGCATCACCCTCGACTACCGCAGCTTCAGCCAGGCCGAGTACTACGGGTCCGCGCTGTCGGACCCCGAGGCGGGCCGGGCCGGGGCGTGGGACATCGCGGAACCCGGCTTCACGCCGGACTGGTTCGGCAACAACGGCCGGGTGATCGTGCAGCCGCTGTTCCAGACCAACGACGCGCCGGGGACGACGAACTACGGCGGGTACAGCAGCCCGATCGTCGACGACCTGATCGACCGCGCGCTGTCCGAAGCCGACCCGGCCGCCGCCGAAGAGCTGTGGCACCAGGTCGACGTCGAGGTGATGAAGGACCTGCCGATCGTGCCGATCCTGTCCTTCGCCGCGATGACCTCGCGCTACCACGGGAGCCGGGTCCGCAACGCGGTGCACGTGCCGCAGATCGAGTTCTTCGACATCACCAACCTCTGGCTCGACCCGGTCGACTGAACGGACCGCCGGCGGTGGCGGATATCTCCGCCACCGCCGGGTCAGCCCCGCGGCGTTCCGAAGAGGCCGAGCATCAGCTGCGGCCGCGCCGCCTGCTGGAAGTCCAGGCCGGGGTCGAGGTCGCGGATCGTCCCCTCGATCACCAGCAGCGAGAGCAACGGGAAGATCAGCTCCGCGGCGGCGTGCACCCCGTGCCGGCGCTGCAGGTCGAACATCTCCGTGGCGAAGCCGATCAGGCTGAACTCCCGGGCCGGCAAGCCGTGGCACCGCTCGACCAGGTCCGCCATCCGGACGGTGAACCCCTCGACGTCGGCGTCCGGATCCAGCCGGGCCGAGCTTTCGATGACGACCTCCGCCGCGCGCCTGCCGCGGCCGATGGACATGTTCATGAAGAACTCCGCGAACAGCCGGCGCAGGCGCTCGGTGAGCTGCACGCTGAATCCGGCGTCGAGGACGACGACCTGCGCGCCGTCGGTGAAGTACAGGTTCCCGGGGTGCATGTCGCAGTGGACGAACCCGTCGACGAAGAGCATCTGGTACATCGCGGCGATGCCGGACGCGGCGAACCGCCGCCGGGTCACGGCCGGGCTGCCCTCGGCCGTGCCCATCGTCAGCCCCGGGATGAACTCCATGACGATGCAAGCCGGACGGCAGGCGCCGGGGTGCACCTTCGGCACCCAGACCCGCGGGACGACGGCGAGGTTGGCCCGGAGCCGCCGGAGGTTGGCGGCCTCGCGTTCGAAGTCGAGCTGCCCGAGCACGGCGTCGCACATCGCATCCACCACCTCGGTCACCGGCACGCCGCGGAACACCGGCAGCCGGGCCGCCAGGCCGGCGCCCGCACGGACCAGCGCCAGGTCCCGCCGCATGACGCGGTCGATCCCCGGCCGGCGCAGCTTCACCGCGACGTCCTCGCCGGAGCGCAGGCGGGCCCGGTACACCGACGCGACGCTGCCGCTGGCGACCGGCCGGGTGTCCAGCTCGGCGAAGACGTCGTCGCGGCAGCCGGCGTAGGCATCGGCCAGCGCGGCCGCGGTCTCGGCCGGGCTCATCGGCGTCACGGAGTCCTGCAGCGTGGACAGCGCGTCGCAGAACCCGGCCGGCAGGACGTCACGACGGGTTCCGAGCACCTGCCCCGCCTTGACGAACGCCGGGCCGAGCAGCATCAGCAACGCCGTGCAGCGGTGGTAGAGGTACCGGCGCGCGGCCGGTCGCCCACCCACGGTCGCGCGGGCCAGCGCGCCGGTGGCCGCGGTCACCAGCACCACCGCGGTCAGGCCCAGCACCTGCACCGCGCGCACGACCAGACCGGCTCGGTGACGCAGCCGCACCGTCATTCTCACCTCCGGGCCCGGGAGCCGGCGGTCGTCAGGCGCCGCTGATCCCGGGCACCTCGATCGCCCGCAGCTGCAGGGTGGTGTAGTCGCAGTACCAGATCCGGCTGCCGTCCCAGGTGAGCCCGGTCGGGTTGCCGGCGACGTCGAAACAGGCGACCTCCCGCCGCCGCCGGATGTCCACCAGGTAGATGGTGCCGCCGCGGTAGTCGGCGTAGGCGAGGTAGCTGTCGGAAACCGTCAGCCCGGCGACCGGGTGGCTGACCGGGATCCGGTCGATCAGCTCCCAGTCGTCGGCGCTGCGCAGCTCGATCACGCGCGGCTTCTCGTACCCGAACCACACCCCGTGCGACGTCGCCTCGAGCCCGCAAAGGACCCCGTCGGGACGGGGATTGGGCAGCTCCGCGATGAATTCGCCGGTGGCGGGGTCGATGACCTTCAGCGCGCGGCGGTCGCCGACCACCTGCACCAGGTGGCCGCCGACGGTGGTCAGGTCGGTGCGGACCTCGGGGCAGGCGATGCGCCGGTCCACGGCGCCGGTCGACGGGTCGAGCGCCATGATCTGGCTCGACACCGCTTCGGAGAACCAGAGGTATTCACCGGACCAGGTCAGCCCGCAGAGCTTGAGCGCGCGCACCGGGATGTCCCGCACCGTGCCCACGGAGATCGGCATCACGGCCTCCCCTGCGCCCGGGCGATCCCGCAGTCCAGCCGCCACTCCGTCGCGACCCGCGAGGCCGGGCCCCGCCCGGGGGACCGCAGGCGCGCTTCGACCTCGTCGCCGGGCCCGACGCGGGTGTGCCGCAGCGGCCAAACCCAGACCGCCCAGTTGCAGCCGGGGTAGGACGGGAAGTTGGCCAGGCTCGTCCCGGCGGCGAGATCGGCCGTGAAGTAGCCGATGATCGCGTGCAGCGTGCCGTCGCGGACGATCGGCAGCCGGGTCGCGGCGGCGGGCGGCCAGGCGGTTTCCCGTTCGCCGGCCCGGACGTCGTAGACCGCGACCGGCTCGGACAGCAGCCGCGGCGGCCGTTGGAAGAAGTGGAGCTGAGCCTGGGGTTCCGCCGCGTCGAGCACGGATTCGAGGCGGTAGCCGAAGAAGTCCGTGTCCCAGATCCCCCACCCTTCGGCGTCGAACTCCACCGCCCGCAGGAAAGTACGCAGTCTCTCCGGGACGAGCACGCCACCCGGGCGGAGGTTCCGCCGGGCGAACGCGGACAGCGCCGGCAGCATCCCCTCTTCGGGCCCCAGGTTGCCCATCAGCTCGGACACCACGACGTCGCAGCGCGACGGCAGCCGGGCCACCCGCGCGTCGCCCTCGACGAGGGTGATCCGTCCTTTGAGGTCGTTCGCCCGGACGATGCCCGCCGCGACCTCGGCCAGCTGCGGGTCGGCCTCGACCGCGTAGACGTGCTCCGCGCCGTGGCGCAGGGCGAGCAAGGACAGCGCGAGCGTGCCGGACCCGACGTCGGCGACGACGTCGCCGGGACCGACGGCCTGCTCGAGCGCGCGGTCGTAAGCGCGCAGCCGGGGACGGTCCGCGAGCATCATCTGGTGCATCAGCAACAGTCGCTTGTCCATCCCCGCCTCCGGCCGGGGCACCCGTGCCGGGCGTCGCTTTCCGCTGCCCGGCAAGGGTTTCGCTGCCCCATCGGTGTTCGTGGTTCGGTGGGAAGACGCCCGGGCGGCCGGTCGGCGACGGCGGCCGCCCGGGGCCGTCAGACGTTGACGGCGGCGTGCTCGCCGACGAACGCGTCGCGCATGACCAGTTCCACGCCCGTGAGCCGCGCGCGGACCTCGTCCCCGGTGGTGACCAGTGCCGTGTCCACGCCGTTGCTGCGCAGCGTGGTCCCGGTGGCCTCCATGTCGTTCAGCTTCCCGCTCACGTGCAACGGGTTGGTGGCGTACAGCGTGACCTCGGGGGTCACCAGCTCGAACTCGGTGTCGACGTGCAGCTCGCTCGGGAAGCGCACCTGGCTCAGGCTTTCTTCGGTGCCCTCGCCGAGCGATCCGCCGGAGGGACGCGGCCAGCTGACCCGCAGCATGACCCGGCCGCCGAGCGCGTCGCAGTGCCCGGAAACCGCGATCCGGGAGAACTGGGCCAGTACGCCGGGACCGTCGTCGTGCTTGTCCGGCCCGAACAGCAGGACCTCGACGCCGGCGGCCTTCTTGTAGTCGCCGGACAGCTCGATCGTGTGCGTCTTGCCGCCGACCTCGACCTTGGCGGCGCCTTCGAGCGAGACCTGCATGATCATCGACGGGTCGACCAGCATCGACATGCACGGCCCGGCGCTCGGCAGGAAGAACATGCTCGGCGTGATGCCCACGGGTTCGTTGTCGTCGTTGGCCGGGTACCAGGCTTCGGGCAGCGTCGTGCCGCGCACGACGTTCGGGGCCTGCATGACGTCGAACGGGCCGTCGCCGCGCGGCTTGCCCAGGTACGGGCCCGTCAGCGGCTTCTTGAACGGCGGCACGTTGTCGACGACACCGTAGATGTCGATGACGTTGCGGTGCGCGAGCCGCAGCGTGCTGGACTCGAGGATGCCGAACCGGCGGATGTAGAACTCGGCGGGGAAGTTCTTGCCGGGCACGATCTGGCGCACGTGGCCGCTGTTGGGCAGGAACGGGTTCGACAGGACCTGGATGCGGTCGTCGAGCTCGTAGCTGTAGCCCTTGATGCCGACCTCGGGCGCGCTGATCAGCTCGGTCTGGAACTCGGCGTAGCCCCGTTCGTCCACGCTGTGTTCGAAGCCGGGCATCGGCCACTTGTTCAGCTGGACGAAGCCCGAGAGGTTGATCGTCTCCCGGCGCCCGGCGTAGTAGTCCTCACCGAAGGCCACCGTGGCCGCGGCCAGGATGTGCGGGCGGATCGGCTTCGGCTCCAGGTTCAGTGATTCGTAGGTCTCCTTCAGAGAACTCAATCCAGACACCTCCAGCGTCTGTACGGGTTCGTGATGAGCTGTCCGATGCCTAAGGCGACCGGGCGCGGGAGCTTGACCGCTCCTCACCTGGTTACTATATGTTTTTAAAGCTTTAAGTCAATGCGTACGGCCCACCGGAGGAGGCCTTCGACCAGGAGAACCACCCGAATGCGCAGGAGCCGCCCCGGCGGCGAGCTGTGCCGGGGCGGCTCCTGCGAGCCCGGCGCTCAGCCGGCCGGGACGACCACCGGGCGGTCCGCACCCCGGAAGGTGAGCTCGGCGGCGGCGAGCGCTTCCCCTTCCTCGGGGTTGCCGCTCCAGCCCTCGACGTCGACCAGGATGATCTGGCCGGGCTCGACCTCGCCGAAGAGGATCTTCTCCGACAGCTGGTCCTCGATCTCGCGCTGGATCGTGCGGCGCAGCGGCCGCGCACCCAGCACCGGGTCGAAGCCGCGCTTGGCCAGCAGCGACTTCGCCTTCGCGGTGAGCTCCAGCTCCATGTCCTTGGCCTTGAGCTGGGTCTCGACCCGGCCGATCATCAAATCGACCATCTGGATGATCTGTTCCTG
>NZ_JBSGAI010000090.1:0-17723 GCF_053600695.1 Amycolatopsis sp. NPDC005003
TTACGGAAAAACCCGGGTGGTGGGGGCGGGGTTCTTTTTTGTTATTTGGGGTTAGAACCCGAATTACCACTCACGACAAGCCGCGGCAGACCGCTCAGCGGTAGACCTCGAACTCGTAGATCCGGGCCGCGCCGTTGCCGTCGTTGGCCGGGGTGGTCAGGTTGAGCTTCACGTACCGGGCCGAACGGGTCGTGATCGGGTGATACGTGCGGCTGGCCCGCGAGCCGGTCACGGAGGCGACCGTCGTCCAGGTCGAGCCGTCGGTCGACGTCTGGATCGTGAAGGCGCCGGTGTTCCAGCCCGTGGTCTCCCCGCCGAGGCCGGCGTGCTTGACGACGAACGAGGACACGTTCTGCGCCGACCCGAGGTCGACCTGCAGGAACTTCGTCGCCGCCGTGCTGCAGAACTTGCTGTTGTTCGCGACGCTGCCGTCGACGGCCTTGTCGGCGGTCTCGGCCGAGTTGCAGGTGGCCGAGCCCGTGGCCGCCTTGCCGAGCGCCAGGTTCGTGCCGAGCTCCGGTGCGGCGGGCGGCGGCGTGAACCCGTCGTTGTACGACGGCGGGACATCAGCGGTGCCAGTGCCCCAGGCGCTCGGCGACGAGCCCATCGCGTAACTCAGCGTCGACGCGCCCGCGATGTCGCCGTAGCGGATCCACGACCTGGTGGTCGAAGTCCCGTTGACGCTCACGCTCTGCACGTACTGGGCGCCCTGGCCCGCGCCGCTCCCGGTGATCTGGATCGTCCCGGACGGCCGGATGATCGACGCCGCGGGGAACAGCGGGCCGTGCAGGGCGAGGACGTCCGCGCCCGGCGTCGCCGGGTACATCCCCAGCGCGGCGAAGACGTACCACGCCGAGGTGGCGCCGAGGTCGTCGTTGCCCGGCAGGCCGCCCGGGCCGGTGGTGAACGACTCGTTCATCACCCGCCGCACCGCGGAGCTGGTGCCCTGCGGGTGCGCCGCGTAGTTGTACGCCCACGGGACGCCGTGCTCGGGCTCGTTGCCGATGTAGAAGTACGGCTGGGTGAGCCCGCCGTTGAGCTGGGTGAAGTGGTGGTCCAGCCGCTGCACGGCGGTCTGGCGGCCACCCATCAGGTTGATCAGGCCCTGGTAGTTGTAGGGCACCATCCAGGTGTACTGCGACGGGTTGCCCTCGGTGTAACCGCTGTTGCTCGACGGCACGACCGGCCACGCCCAGGTGCCCGTGCTGCCGCGCGGCTGGACGTAGCCGGAATCGGTGCCGAACACGTTCTGCCACCACTGGGCGCGCTGCATGTACGTGCTGTACTTCGTGGTGTCGCCGAGCGCCTTCGCGAACTGCGCCACCGCGAAGTCGGACGCCGAGTACTCGAGCGAGTCCGACGGGTCTTCGTAGACGTAGTGCCGGCTGAGGTAGCCGCTCTCCCGGCCGCGGATGGCCTGCCCCTGGGTGGTGCCGCCGCTCGCGCTCTTGTCCATCAGTGTCAGCGCCGCCGCGGTGTCGAAGCCGCGGACGCCGAAGGCGTACATGCTGCCCACGATGATCGGCCCGGGATCACCGGTCATCACGAAGTGCTCGTTGCTGTTGTGGGACCACTTCGGCAGCAGGCCGCCCTGCTGGCCGTCCAGCACCATGGACTTCGCGATGTCGCTCGCTTCGCTGGGCGCGACGAGCCCGATCAGCGCGGCCCACGACCGGTAGATGTCCCAGCCGGAGTAGTTCTGGTAGACGGTGTGGGACGCGGTGTGCACCGCCTGGTCGAACCCGCGGTACTGGCCGTTCGTGTCGCTGGCGATGTTCGGGTTCTGGAAGACGTGGTACAGCGCCGTGTAGAACTTCTGCAGGTCGGCGGCGGCCCCGCCGGTGACCTGCACGCGGTTGAGGACGGTGTTCCAGCTCGTGTCGGCCGCACCGCGGATCCCGGCGAAGTCGAAGCCGGGGTTCTCGGCGGCGAGGTTCGCCTGCGCGTTGGCCAGGCTGACGAACGAAATACCGACCTTCGCCTGCACGGTCGTGTTGCTCGAGGTGTCGAAGGTGACGTACCCGCCGGAGTTCGTGCCACTGGTGCTCGAGGAACCGGCACTCACCGTGCCGCCGAGCCAGGTGCCGAACCCGCTGGGGGCGCGGTCGAACTGGATGACGTAGAAGATCTGGTACGTCTTCGACGAGCCGCAGAACCCGCCGCCGGTCACCGAGCCGGTGAGCTGGCTCCCGCTGATGCTGATGCTTCCGTTGCGGCTGCCGGTGGCGCTGCGGCCGGTGTTGACGAGCAGCCGCGCGGACGTCGTGTTCGGGTAGGTCAGCTTCATGAAGCCGGACCGCTGGGTGGCGGCCAGTTCGACGGTGGTGTCGTAGTTGTCGAGCTTGTTCTTGTAGTAGCCGGGCGCGGCCGACTCGTTGGCTTTGGTGTAGCGGCCCGCGTACCCCGTCCAGCCGGTGCCCGGCGAAGTGCCGATCGCACCGGTGATCGGCAGCAGGCCGAGGTCTTCGTTGTTGGCGCAGCCGGCGCCGTTGAAGTGGGTGAGGCTGAATTCCTCGATGCTCGTGTCGCTGTAGCGGTACCCGGACGGCGACGCGGTCGGGGTGTCCGGGCTGAACTGCACCATGCCGAACGGCACGACGGCGCCCGGGTACGTGCTGCCGCCGGCCCCGCCGGGCACCGGGTTGGGCGAGTTGCTGTTGTCCGTGCCGATGAAGGGATTCACGTACTGCGTGAGGGCGAGCGTCGCGGCGCCGGCGGCCGGGGCGGCGAGGCCCGCACCCAGCAGAGCCGCGGCGAGCAACGCCCCGCGCACCCGTCTGGTCAATGGTCTGGACATGACCCTTCCTCTCCTCGTCGCACGCTTTCCGCCGGGCGACATCGTTGTCGGGCAAGCAGAACAGGTGGTGACAACGTTGTCAGCGCGGCTCGCGCCGCGTCGACAACGTCCAGGGGATCGAAGTGGTACCGGAACTCGGTGGCAGGACATGGTGCCACGACAGGACCTGCCGGCGGAAGCACCGAAAGTTCGTTGTGCGCCAACCGGTTCCGCGACCGGACCACTCAGCACCGGTGGACCACCCAGTGGTCGCCGAGCGCGGTCGTCGCCGCTTCGCCGTTCGTCAGGTCCGCCAGCCAGCTCGCGAACGCCTCGCCCTCCCCCGGAGCCAGGCCGACCTCGAAGCGCGCCAGTTCGTCGAAGCGGGTCGCGTGGAGCACGTACGAAGATGCGCGCAGATCGTTTTCCAGCCGCCCCGCTCGGTCGTACCGCACCGCCACCTCGACCAGACTGAGACGCCGGTGTTCTAGTACACCAACAACTTCCAGAGCGTCCGAAACGGACTGACCGTACGCGCGGATCAACCCGCCCGCGCCCAGCAGCACTCCGCCGAAGTAGCGCGTCACGACCGCGACCGTGTCGGTCAGTTCGCGGCGGCGCAGCACTTCCAGCATCGGGGTGCCCGCGGTGCCCGCCGGTTCACCGTCGTCACTGGACCGCCGGGTTCGCCCATCCGGCCCCAAAACGAAGGCGTGACAGTGGTGCCGCGCACCCGGATCCGCGCGGCGGCGGGCCGCGATGAACTCGCGCGCGGCCGCTTCCGACGTCACCGGAGCGACCGCGCAGAGGAACCGGGAACGCTTGATCTCGGTCTCGTGGACGCCTTCCCGAGCCACGGAGAGATAACGATCAGTCATCGAGCCGGTCCGCCATGCACCCAGCATCCCACCTCGACGCCGGGCCCCGACGGCCGCCCCGGGCCCCTTTGAACGGACATTTCCGCAGGTCGGCGCGGCCTTAGCCCGCTCTGCGGGAGACCCAGCCCGACATATGGGACTACCCCGGGAGGCGTCAACGCAAGCGTGGCATTTCCCACCCGGGGGCAACGACGTATGTCGATAACAGCGAATTCACACTATCGTCATAAGACCCGGCGAACCCGGGAGTAACACCGCGCGCTCCGGACGGCCCCCACCACAGTGGCCGGCCTGTGCGCGCTCGCAGCACCCGACATGTTCGGCTGCCCAGTGTCGTGCGGCCTCCCAGATGATCCGCGCCCGGTTTCCGAGCATCGACGCTCGGCCGGTCCTTCGCGGCCATCAGCACTGTGACATCACAAACATCGATGACGACAACTGTTCTCGACTGACCATCGCGGTACCGGACCACTTCGTTAACCGGTTCAGCAAGAACCACTCGATGGAGTGCGTACCGGTCGCGCCAACGCCTTGGGAGGCGGCCAGCCGTGACCCACCGTGCCAGTTCCCTGCCCCCGTCCGGGGAGCAGCTCAGCAACGCCGAGGCCGAGGGCCTCTACCGGAGCGACTACGAACACGACGCCTGCGGTGTCGCCTTCGTCGCCGACCTGACCGGGCGCCGAGATCATGCGATCGTCGCCAAGGCCCTGGTCGCGTTGCGCAATCTGGAACATCGCGGGGCTCGCGGCGCCGAACCGGACACCGGCGACGGCGCCGGCCTGCTGATCCAGATCCCGGACGAGTTCTACCGCGCGGTCGTGGACTTCGACCTCCCCGAACCGGGCACCTACGCGGTCGGCACGGCTTTCCTGCCGCAGGACGAAAAGCGCCGCGGCCGGGCCATGACGACCATCGAGCGCATCGCCGCCGAGGAGGACATGCGCGTCCTCGGCTGGCGCGAGCTGCCGGTGCACACCGAGCACTGCGGGCCGACCGCGGCCGAGACCATGCCGCACTTCACGCAGCTGTTCCTCGCCGCGCGCCGCCCGAAACCGGAGCATTCGGACCCGCTGCACATCGAGCGCAGCGCCTTCTGCGTCCGCAAGCGCGCCGAGCACGAGCTCGTCGAGGACGACGTCTACTTCCCGTCGCTGTCCTCGCGGACGATCGTCTACAAGGGAATGCTCACCGAGCCGCAGGTCGAGCGCTTCTTCGCCGACCTCACCGACGAGCGCGTCACGAGCGCCATCGGCCTGGTGCACTCCCGCTTCTCCACCAACACCTTCCCGTCGTGGCCGCTGGCCCACCCGTACCGGTACGTGGCGCACAACGGCGAGATCAACACCCTGCGGGGCAACCGCAACTGGATGGACGCCCGCGAGGCGCTGCTGGAGACCGACCTGATCCCGGGCGACCTCAAGCGCGTCTACCCGGTGATCACCCGCGGCGCCAGCGACTCGGCGTCCTTCGACGAGGTCCTGGAGCTGCTGCACCTCGGCGGCCGCTCGCTGCCCCACGCCGTCCTGATGATGATCCCGGAGGCCTGGGAAAACCACCAGGAGATGGACCCCGCGCGGCGCGCGTTCTACGAGTTCCACTCGACGCTGATGGAGCCGTGGGACGGCCCGGCGCTGGTCGCCTTCACCGACGGCAGCCAGATCGGCGCGGTGCTCGACCGCAACGGCCTGCGCCCCGGCCGCTACTGGGTGACCGACGACGGCCTCGTCGTGCTCGCCTCCGAGGTCGGCGTGCTCGACATCGACCCGGCGACGATCGTCCGGAAGGGACGCCTCGAACCCGGCCGGATGTTCCTCGTGGACACCGTCGAAGGCCGGATCATCGAGGACGAAGAGGTCAAGACCGAACTGGCCACCGCCCACCCGTACGACGAGTGGGTCGACGCCGGCCTCGTGCACCTGGAAGAGCTGCCCGAGCGCGACCGCGAGGTGCCGCTGCACGCCGCGCTCGTGCGCCGCCAGCAGGCGTTCGGCTACACCGAGGAAGAGCTCGAAGCCATCCTCGAACCGATGGCCCGCACCGGCGCGGAGCCGATCGGCTCGATGGGCAACGACTCGCCGCTCGCCCCCCTGTCGAGCCGGCCGCGGCTGCTCTTCGACTACTTCACCCAGCTGTTCGCGCAGGTCACGAACCCGCCGCTGGACGCCATCCGCGAGGAGCTCGTCACCGCGCTCGGCACCCAGCTCGGCGCCGAGCCGAACCTGCTCGAAGGCAACGCGGCCAGCTGCCGGCGGATCGTGCTGCCGTTCCCGGTGCTCGACAACGACCAGCTCGCCAAGCTGGTGCACGTCAACGACGACGGCGACCTGCCGGAGTTCCAGGCGGTCACCGTGCTCGGCCGGTACAACGTGCACGGCGGCGGCGAGGCGCTGGTCAAGCGGCTCGACGAGATCCGCGCCGAGGTGTCGGAGGCGATCGAGGACGGCGCCCGGCTGATCGTGCTGTCCGACCGCGGTGTCGACGAAAACCACGCGCCGATCCCCTCGCTGCTGCTCACCGGCGCGGTGCACCACCACCTCGTCCGCGAGAAGACGCGCACGCAGGTCGGCCTCATCGTCGAGGCCGGCGACGCGCGCGAGGTGCACCACATCGCGCTGCTGATCGGCTACGGCGTCGCCGCGGTGAACCCGTACCTGGCGATGGCGACCGTCGAAGAGATGGCCCACCGGGGCCTGATCCCCGGGGTGACGCCGAAGGAAGCGACGTACAACCTGATCAAGGCGCTCGGCAAGGGCGTCCGCAAGACGATGTCGAAGATGGGCGTTTCGACCGTGGCGTCCTACACCGGCGCGCAGATCTTCGAAGCGATCGGGCTCGGCGAAGAGGTCATCGAGAACTGCTTCACCGGCACGACGTCCCGCCTCGGCGGGGTCGGCTTCGACACCCTCGCCGACGAGGTCGCGAAGCGGCACAAGTACGCGTTCCCGGCCGACGGCGTCCGGGCCGCGCACCGCGAGCTCGAGACCGGCGCGGACTACCAGTGGCGGCGCGAAGGCGAGCCGCACCTGTTCAACCCGCAGACGGTGTTCAAGCTCCAGCACTCCACGCGGTCCGGCAAGTACGAGATCTTCAAGGAGTACACGAAGGCCGTCGACGACCAGGCCGAGAAGCTGCTGACGCTGCGCGGGCTGTTCGACTTCAAGTACGGCCAGCGGCCGCCGGTGCCGATCGAAGAGGTCGAGCCGGTTTCGTCGATCGTCAAGCGGTTCGCCACCGGCGCGATCTCCTACGGCTCGATCTCGATGGAGATGCACCAGACCCTGGCCATCGCGATGAACCGCCTCGGCGGGAAGTCCAACACCGGTGAGGGCGGCGAAGACGCCGAGCGGCTGTACGACCCGGAGCGGCGAAGCGCGGTCAAGCAGGTCGCTTCGGGGCGCTTCGGCGTCACGAGCGAGTACCTCGTCAACGCCGACGACATCCAGATCAAGATGGCGCAGGGCGCGAAGCCCGGCGAAGGCGGGCAGCTGCCCGGCGCGAAGGTGTACCCGTGGATCGCGAAGACGCGGTTCTCGACGCCGGGTGTCGGCCTGATTTCGCCGCCGCCGCACCACGACATCTACTCGATCGAGGACCTGGCGCAGCTGATCCACGACCTCAAGAACGCCAACCCGAACGCGCGCATCCACGTGAAGCTCGTGTCCGAGGTCGGCGTCGGCACGGTCGCGGCCGGCGTTTCGAAGGCGCACGCCGACGTCGTGCTCATCTCGGGCCACGACGGCGGCACGGGCGCTTCGCCGCTGTCTTCGATCAAGCACGCGGGCGGCCCGTGGGAGCTGGGCCTGGCCGAGACGCAGCAGACGCTGCTGGCCAACCGGCTGCGCGACCGGATCGTGGTGCAGACCGACGGCCAGCTCAAGACCGGCCGGGACGTCATCGTCGCCGCCCTGCTGGGCGCCGAGGAGTTCGGCTTCGCGACCGCGCCGCTGGTGGTGTCGGGCTGCATCATGATGCGCGTGTGTCACCTCGACACGTGTCCGGTCGGCGTCGCGACGCAGAACCCGAAGCTGCGGGAGAAGTTCAGCGGCAAGGCCGAGTACGTCGTCAACTTCTTCGAGTTCATCGCCCAGGAAGTGCGCGAGTACCTGGCGGAGCTCGGCTTCCGGTCGATCGCCGAGGCCGTCGGGCACGCCGAGTTCCTCGACAAGCGCAAGGCGATCGAGCACTGGAAGGCGTCCGGGCTCGACCTGTCGCCGATCTTCCACGTGCCGGACATGGCGCCGGCCGGGCTGCGGCTGCAGCAGACGCTGCAGGACCACGGGCTGGAGAAGGCGCTGGACAACACGCTGATCCAGCTCGCCGAAGGCGCGTTGAACTCCGGTGACAAGGTGCGGCTGGAACTGCCCGTCCGCAACGTGAACCGGACCGTCGGCACCATGCTCGGGTCCGAGCTGACCAAGCGGTGGGGCGGCGAAGGCCTGCCCGACGACACCATCGACGTCACCTTCACCGGCACCGCGGGCCAGTCGTTCGGCGCGTTCGTGCCGAAGGGCATCACGCTGCGGCTCTACGGCGACGGCAACGACTACGTCGGCAAGGGTCTCTCCGGCGGGCGGCTGATCGTGCGGCCGCCGCGCGAGGCGCAGTACGTGGCCGAGGAGCAGATCATCGCCGGCAACGTGATCGGCTACGGCGCGACCAGCGGCGAGATCTTCATCCGCGGCAAGGTCGGCGAGCGGTTCTGCGTGCGCAACTCCGGCGCGCTGGCCGTCGTCGAAGGCGTCGGCGACCACGGCGGCGAGTACATGACCGGCGGCCGGATGGTCGTGCTCGGCCCGATCGGGCGCAACTTCGCGGCCGGTATGTCCGGCGGCATCGCGTACGTGCTGGACCTGCCCGCGCACCGCGTCAACCCGGAGATGGTCGACCTCGACCCGCTCGACTCCGAGGACGCGGACTTCCTGCGGGAGACGCTGGAAAAGCACTACAACGAGACGGAATCCGCGGTCGCGCGGGAACTGCTGGCCGACTGGGACGCGGGCGTCGACCGCTTCGGGAAGGTCATGCCGAAGGACTACAAGCGCGTGCTCGCCGCCCAGGTCCAGGCGGAACGGGACGGGCGCGACGTGAACGAGGCGATCATGGAGGCAGCTCATGGCTGATAATCGCGCAGCCAGTCATGAGTGCCGACCGGGTGCGGGTGTCCCGCAAGAAACGGAGGCCGCACATGGCTGACCCCAAGGGCTTTCTGACCACCACCCGGGAAGAGCCGAAGCGGCGTCCGGTCGACCTCCGGCTGATGGACTGGCGAGAGGTCTACGAAGATTTCGCCACGACGAAACTGCAGAAGCAGGCCGGCCGGTGCATGGACTGCGGCATCCCGTTCTGCCACCAGGGCTGCCCGCTCGGGAACCTCATCCCCGAGTGGAACACGCTGACCTGGCGCGAGGACTGGCAGCAGGCGATCGAACGGCTGCACGCGACGAACAACTTCCCGGAGTTCACCGGCACGCTGTGCCCGGCTCCGTGCGAAACGGCGTGCGTGCTCGGGATCAACGACGATCCCGTGACGATCAAGCGCGTCGAGATCTCGATCATCGACCGGGCCTTCGACGAAGGCTGGGTGACGCCGCAGCTGCCGGTGGCCCTCACCGGCAAGAAGGTCGCGGTCGTCGGGTCCGGCCCGTCGGGTCTTGCCGCGGCGCAGCAGCTCACGCGCGCGGGCCACAGCGTCGTGGTCCTCGAGCGGGCCGACAAGATCGGCGGGCTGCTGCGCTACGGCATCCCCGAGTTCAAGATGGAGAAGTCCCGGCTCGACCGGCGGCTCGACCAGATGCGCGCCGAGGGCACGGAATTCCGGACGTCGGTGAACGTCGGCGTGGACCTGCCGGTTGCGGAGCTGTTGGCGTACGACGCCGTGGTGCTGGCCGGTGGCGCCACCGACTGGCGCGACCTGCCGATCCCCGGCCGGGAACTGGCCGGCATCCACCAGGCGATGGAGTTCCTTCCGCCGGCCAACCGGGTCGCTTCGGGCGAGCTGGACGTCTCCCCCTTCGATGCGAAGGGCCTCGACGTGGTCGTGATCGGCGGCGGCGACACGGGCGCGGACTGCGTCGGGACGTCGCACCGCCAGGGCGCGCGCTCGGTGACGCAGCTGGAGATCATGCCCAAGCCGCCGGAGTCCCGTTCGGACGCCCACCCGTGGCCGACGTACCCGATGATCTACCGGGTGTCCTCGGCGCACGAAGAGGGCGGCGAGCGGCTCTACGCGGTGAACACGCAGGAGTTCCTGGGTGATTCCGACGGCCGCGTCCGGGCGCTGAAGCTGGTCGAGGTGCGCAACGAGGGCGGCAAGTTCGTCCCCGTTCCCGGTTCGGAGCGCGAACTGCCCGCGCAGCTCGTCCTGCTGGCCATGGGGTTCCTCGGGCCGCAGAAGCAGGGCCTGCTCGAGGAGCTGGGCGTCGAGCTGGACGCGCGCGGCAACGTCGCCCGCGACAAGGCGTTCAAGACGAGCTTGGACAACGTGTTCGTGGCCGGTGACATGGGCCGCGGCCAGTCCCTGATCGTCTGGGCGATCGCGGAGGGCCGCAGCGCCGCGGCCGGTGTCGACGCGTACCTCACCGGTCGCGACGTCCTGCCCCGCCCTATCGCGCCGACGGACCGGCCGATCGCGTAAGACCCGGCGCCGGCGGAGGTGCCAACGTCGCCACCTCCGCCGGCGCTGTCCCACTTCTCAGCCGTAGTAACCCTTTTCGAGGTCCTCGAGCAGGCCGGGCCCGGTGGGCCGCCAGCCGAGTGACTCCTGCGTCAGCGTGCTGGACGCCGGCTGGTCGAGCGCCAGCAGCCCGCCGAGGAAGCCGAGTTCTTCGGCCGGCACGGACTTGACCGGCAACCCGAGGCGGCGGCCGGCCACCTCGGCGACGTCGCGGATCCGCACGCCTTCGTCGCCGACCGCGTGCAGCACGGCTCCCGCCGGGGCCTGCTCCAGCGCCAGCCGGAACAGGTGGGCGGCGTCCAGGACGTGCACCGCGGGCCAGCGCTGCGTCCCGTCGCCGACGTACGCCGCAATGCCCTTCTCGCGCCCGAGGGCAACCAGGCTCGCGATGAGCCCGTGGGCGTCGCCTTCGCCGTGGACCGAGCGCGGCAGCCGGACGAGCGACGCGCGCACGCCCTGCTCGGCGGTCTTCAGCACGGCCCTGGCGGTGTCCCCCCGGCCGCCGACCGGGCCCGGGAAGACGGAATCGTCCCGTTCGGTCGCCGGGCGCCCGGGCACCACCGGCGTCCCCGAGGCGGCGACGAACGGCTTGCCCGCCGAGACACCGGTCATGGCGTCGACGGCCACCGCGTCGGTTCGGATCGCCGCCTCGAACCGGGCGAAGTCGTGCCCGAAGGCGAGGTGGACGACGCCGTCGGCGCTTTCCGCGCCCTTCCGCAGGATGGCGAGGTCGGTGAGGTCGCCGCGGAGGACGTCGGCGCCCATCGCGGCGACCGTCTCGGCCGACCCGTCCGATCTCGCCAGCCCGACGACCTGGTGACCGGCGTCGAGGAGTTCGGGCACGAGGGCCCGCCCGATCCAGCCGGACGCGCCGGTGACGAACACACGCATGAGCTTCTCCGTTCTTGATGACACCTGGTGTCATCACCATAGCACCGTGATGGCACCGGGTGTCATCGCCTAGGCTGGGGGCATGAGCCGCTGGGAGCCGAACACGCGCGAGCGCCTGCTGGACGCCGCGCTCGACCTGTTCGGCGAGCGCGGGTACGACAACGTGACGGTCGCGGAGATCGCGGAGCGGGCGGGGCTGACGAAGCGGACCTTCTTCCGCCACTTCAGCGACAAGCGCGAAGTTCTCTTCGCGGGCCAAGAGATCCTGAGCCGGCTCTTCGCCGAAGCGATCGCGGACGCCCCGGCGTCGGCCAAGCCCATCGAGGCGGTCGCGGCGGCCCTGGTGGCCGCAACGACGCCGTTCGGGCCGCAACGCCGGGAGCGGGCGCGCCAGGTCCGGGCGGTGGTCGCCGGCCACACCGACCTGCGCGAGCGGGAACTCCTGAAGCTGGCGACCCTGCGCGCGGCCATGGCCGACGCGCTGCGCGCCCGGGGTGTCCCGGCGCCGACGGCCAGCCTGGCCGCGGAGATCGGGGGGCTCGCCTTCTCGACGGGCTTCGCCCGCTGGGTCGAACCGGGCACCGAGCGGGAGTTCGCCGAACTGGTCCGCGAGGCCCTCGGTGAACTGATGGCGGCGACCGCGACCCTCGGCTGATCCGGTGTTTTCTTTCCGGCGAGAAACTGTTTCGCGCTCAACTTAATCTTTCGTGTGAAACGGGCAATCGGGTGGCACGACCCGCCTCCGGTGTTGCACTCTGTATTCAGGGGACCCGGTCGGCCGAGGGGGGATTCCGGTCGGCCGGGTGCCCGCCGAGAGGCGGGCTTTTTTCACGGGAGGGGACCCGAATGAGTGTCGATCTGACCACCACGCTGTCCTGGACCACGGCGACCGGCGATGCCGCGACGATGCTCGGCGAGCTGCAGCCGAACATCCTCAAGGCGCACGTCCGCGATCACCTGTCCGCACTGTTCCTGGCCTTCGGCGACGCGGCGGAGGCGCGCGCCTTCCTGGTCTCGGTCACCGGGAAGATGAAGTCCGCCAAGGCACACCTCGACGAGGTGAGCGCGTTCAAGACCGCGTCCGGCGGCGGCACGCCGTACGTCGGCGTCGGGCTCACGGCGGCCGGCTACCGCGCTCTCGGCGTCGAGAACTTCCCGCAGGACGAGTCGTTCCTGCGCGGGATGGCCGCACCGGACACGCGCCGGCAGCTCGACGACCCGCCGCGGTCGACGTTCGATCCGGGCTATCGCACGGAAATCCACGCCGTCGTGCTCGTCGGGGACGCCACGGACAAAACGATGACAGCCCGCCGCAACGAAATCCTGGGCCTGCTGCCGGATTCGGTCACCGTGCTCGCGGAGGAAACCGGCCTCGGCCGGGTCAACGCGCGCGGCGAGGGCATCGAGCACTTCGGGTACGTCGACGGCCGCAGCCAGCCGCTGTTCCTGACCGAAGACGTCGACGCGGAAAAGAACAACACCGACGGCATCAACGTGTGGAACCCGGCGGCGCCACTCGGGCAGGTCCTGGTTCCCGACACCGCGGCACCGGATCCCGGCGTGCATTTCGGAAGCTATTTCGTTTTCCGCAAACTGGAACAGAACGTCCGGCGGTTCAAGCAGGCCGAAGCGGATCTGGCCGACACGCTCGGCCTCACCGGCGAAGACCGCGAACGGGCCGGGGCGATGATCATCGGCCGGTTCGAGGACGGCACGCCGCTGACCACCCAGCGGGAAGACGGCGCGGAAAGCCCGGTGTCGAACAACTTCACCTACGACAGCGACCGCGCCGCGCTGAAGTGCCCGTTCCAGGCGCACATCCGCAAGACGAACCCGCGCGGCTCGGGCGGCGCCGAAGCCCCGGACGGCGAGCGGCGCCACCTGATGGCCCGCCGGGGCGTCACGTACGGGGAGCGCCCGGACGACCCGAACGCCGACCTGCCGCCCGCGGCGCGGCCGAGCGGCGGGGTCGGGCTGCTGTTCATGGCGTTCAACTCGGTGCTCGGCAACCAGTTCGAGTTCACGCAGTCGCTTTGGGTGAACAACCCGGGATTCCCGATCGTCGACGGCGTCACGCCGGGGCTGGACCCGGTGATCGGCCAGGGCGAGCGCGGGGCGTCGGACTACACGGTGGACTGGGGCGGCTCCGCGCGGCGGACGGCCGACCCGGTGCCCCAGGCGGTGACGCTGCGGGGCGGCGAGTACTTCTTCATGCCGTCGCTGGCGTTCCTGCGGTCACTCTGAGCGGACGTTCGAAGGCCACCACCGGGCTCCGGTGGTGGCCTTCGGACGTCAGGCTCCGAGCAGGTCGAAGGCCAGCAGCCCGGCGCCCAGCCGCCCGGCTTCGTCGCCCAGCTCGGCGATCCGCAGCTCGGGCATCCGCTGGAACGTCAGGTGCGCGGCCAGCCACTCGCGCACCGGCTCCAGCACGTAGTCGGCCGCCGTGAACAACCCGCCGCCCAGGATGATCACCTCCGGGCCGAGCAGGGTCAGCAACGTCCGGATCCCGTGGCCGAGCCCGTCGAGCGCGTCCTGGACGACGGCGACCGCGACCTCGTCACCGCGGCGCGCCAGCTCCACGACCTCGCGCGCGCCGTCGGCCGGGCGCCCGGTGCGTTCGGTGTAGCGGCGGGCGATCGCGGCCGCCGACGAGATGGCCTCCAGGCAGCCGGTCGCGCCGCAGCCGCACTTGCCGGCGTGGCCGACGTCGATGTGCCCGACCTCGCCGGCCTGCCCGTGCGCGCGGTGGATCCGGCCGTCGAGCAGCAGCGCGGCGGCGATCCCGGTGCCGACGGGGATGAACGCCGCGTTCGTCGCACCGCGCCCGGCACCCACCCGGAACTCGGCGTCACCGCCGGCGGTGACGTCGTGCCCGAACGCGACCGGCAGCCCGAGCCGGTCTTCCAGGAGCTCGCCGAAGTGGACTTCGCGCCAGTCGAGGTTGGCCGAGAAGTGGCAGACACGGGTCTGTTCGTCGACGATCCCCGGCACCACCACGCCGACCGCCGCGGGTTGCCCGGTGCCCGCCTGCTCGGCCAGCGCGGCCACGATGTCCACGGTCTGGGCGGCCAGCGCCGTCCCGTCCGCACTGCGGGCCGTCTCCGCGCGCAGTGCCGCCTTGGGCTGGAGCTCCTCGTCGAGCAGCGCCGCCTTGATCGTCGTCCCGCCCACATCGAGGGCGGCCACCATTCGAGTCACCGCGGCATTGTCACATTGACGGGCCTCGAAGGGGGGACCTACGCTCAACCGGCCAGACGAGGAGATTCCGGAACGCGGTGCAAGTCCGCGCGGTCGCGCCACTGTGACCCCCACCAGGGGGAAGCCAGACCCGGACCCTCGTGACCGACCCCGATGAGGCCGCGAAAGCCCGAGGAGGCCACGCCATGACCCAGACGGCAGCTCCCGCCGTTCCGCTCCCGATCCGCATCCCGATCCGTGAGATCGTGCCGTGGGCGGTGTTCGTGGTGCTCCTCGCCCTGATCGCGCTGTACTTCGTGAGCGCCGAGCAGGGCGCGTTCGCGGTCTTCGCGAACAACTACGTCCACGAATTCGTGCACGACGGGCGGCACCTGCTGGCCTTCCCCTGCCACTGATCGGCGGGCACGCACTCCCATGATGAAGACCCTGCTGGTCCGCGGCATGCTCGCGGGCCTGATCGCCGGTGTGCTCGCGTTCGGGTTCGCCTACGCCTTCGGTGAGCCGTCGGTGAACGCGGCCATCGGCCTGGAAGAGTCCGGCGGCCATTCGCACTCCCACGACGCTTCCGCTACCTCACCTTCGCCTCCGCCTTCATCGGAAGAGGAGGAGCTGGTCCCCCGGGGCATCCAGAGCACGCTCGGCCTGCTGACGGGCGTGCTGGTCTACGGCGTCGCGATCGGCGGCCTGCTGTCGCTGGCCTTCGCGTTCGCCCAAGGACGGCTCGGCTCGCTGCGCCCCCGCGTGACGGCACTGCTGCTCACGGCGGGCGCGTTCACGGTGGTGTTCCTGGTGCCGTTCCTGAAGTACCCGGCCAACCCGCCGGCGGTGGGCCAGCCGGGCACGATCGGCTCCCGGACCGAGCTGTACTTCGGTTTCGTCGCGGTGTCCCTGCTGGTCGCGATCTTCGCCACGGTGTTCGGCCGCAAGCTGGCGGACCGCCTCGGCGCCTGGAACGGCTTCTTCCTCGCCGCGGCGGGCTACCTCGTGGTGATCGGCGTGGTGGCGTGGCTGATGCCGGTGGTCGACGAGGTCCCGGCCGATTTCCCGGCCTCGACACTCTGGAGCTTCCGGACGGCATCGGTGGGCACCCAGGCCACGCTCTGGCTGGCACTGGGGCTGGCGTTCGGAGCGTTCGCGGAGAAGGCCCTGACGAGACGGACCGCAGTCGCGGCCTGACCGGAGAGTTCGCGGTCGCGTCCGTTCTCCCGGTATCCGGGGGGCGGCGGTGCTGGGGGTGGGCTTCGGCATCGCTGTGCTGGTCCGAGGTAGCGGGCCGCACGGGCGCGACCGCGATCGCGGCGTTAGGTCGGCTGAGACCACAATCCCGGTCCAGCCAGCCCTGGCGCGACCACCATCCCGGGCTGGCCAACCCAGCGCGACCACGGTTTCGGTCCGGCCAGCCCGGCCCGACCACCATCCCAGTCGGACAGCTCGGCGCGACCACCATTCCGGTCCGGCCAACCCAGCCCGACCACCATCCGGTCCAGCCAGCCCAGACGCGGCACACAATCGGCCAGGTGGCCCCGGTCCCAGCCGAGCTATGGCGCCCCCGGCGGCACGAACGGCAGGTCCGCCGGCGCCCCGCGTTCCAGCAGCGTCCGCAGCATCGCGGTATCGAGGTGCTCGTCGACCGCGTCCGCGAGCTTGTCCAGCATTTCCTCGCGCAGCTCGCCGAACCCGGGCGCGCCCGGCGCCGGCACCCACCCCACGCCCGCTTGCGCCGCCGCCTCGGTGAGCCACGCCCGGCGGAAGCCGTCGTTCTCGAACGCGCCGTGCCACATCGTGCCCCAGACCGTCCCGGCGCACTGACCGTCCAAAAAGGACTCCGCCGGGGTCGCCACACCGACCGAGCCGTGGTGGATCTCGTAGGCGTCCACCGGATGGCCGCGCCACGTCCCGGCCGGCCGGGCCAGCACCTTCTCCGCGGCGAACGTCACGCGCCCGGGCAGCAGGCCGAGCCCGGCCACCTCACCGGCACCGGATTCCACCTCGTCCACAATGGACTCCGTGAGCATCTGGTAACCCCCGCAGATGCCGAGCACGGGACGGCCCGCGGCAGCGCGGGAGGTCACCGCGGTGTCCAGACCGCGCTCCCGCAGCCAGGCCAGGTCGGCCACGGTGGCCCGCGACCCGGGCAGCACCACGACGTCCGCCGCCGCGACGACGTCCGGGTCCGCGGTGAGCGTCACGGTCACCCCGGGTTCGGCGGCCAGCGCGTCGACGTCGGTGGCGTTGGACGCGCGCGGGAACCGGACGACCGCCACGCCGAGGCCACCACCGGGAGCTTCCCGGCGCCAGCCGGCCACGGCGAGGGCGTCTTCGGAGTCGATCCACACCCGGTCCAGCCACGGCAGCACGCCGAGCACCGGCCGTCCGGTGACCTTCTCGAGGCTGTCGAGGCCCGGCCGCAGCAGGCCGACGTCGCCGCGGAACTTGTTGACCACCCAGCCCGCGACCAGGGCCTGGTCCTCGGCCGAGAGCAGCGCGAGGGTGCCGAACATGGCCGCGAGCACCCCACCGCGGTCGATGTCGCCGACGACCAGCACCGGCAGCCCGAACCGGCGCGCGAGGCCCATGTTGACGTAGTCGCCGCCGCGCAGGTTGATCTCCGCCGGGCTGCCGGCGCCCTCGCAGACGACAACGTCGAAGCGCGCACTGAGGTCTTCGAACGCACCGAAGGCGATCTCGGCCAGCCCGGCCCGCCCGGTGGCGTACTCCCCCGCTTCGAGCGTGCCGAACGGTTTCCCGAGCGCGACGACGTGGCTGCGCCGGTCACTGCCCGGCTTGAGCAGCACCGGATTCATCCCGGCCTCGGGTACCACACCGGCGGCCCGCGCCTGCACCCACTGTGCGCGGCCGATCTCGGCGCCATCGGCGCAGACCATGGAGTTGTTGGACATGTTCTGCGCCTTGAACGGCGCAACCAGCACCCCCCGCCGCGCAAGCCACCGACAGATCCCGGCGGTGACCAGGCTCTTCCCGGCATCAGAGGTCGTCCCAGCGACCAGCAGCCCCCTCATCGGCGGTTGTCCACAGGCCGGCCGGTAAGGGCGGAGTTGTCCACAGATCGCCGAGCGGGCCTTTTAGCATGGCGGGAGCCGATAGACTGGACAGGGGACGCCCCCCAGGGAGGGCGGTTTCTAGGGGTGGTTGCAACACCTGAGTGTTCAGGAGTTGCCTCGTGCCCAGACGGGATCGAGATCGTGCCCCGCGGGTCAATTACCGGACCGCGAAACGCTGGCGCGCCGAGGCGGCCCAGGCCGCAGCGGCGGTGCCGATGGCGCCGGTGGAGGTGTCTGCGCGGTTC
>NZ_JBSGAI010000091.1:0-15984 GCF_053600695.1 Amycolatopsis sp. NPDC005003
GTGGTATTTCGGGTTCTAACCCGAAATACCACTCACGACGGGGTGACCGGATCGCTCGCGACGGTCAAGCAGGTTGTGGGGCCGCGCCGAACTCCAGGGCCGTCCGGCCGTCGGAGACCGGCGTGGTGGCGCGCAGGGCCAAGCCGGACTCCGCGGCCAGGTGCGTCAGCTCCGCCTCTGTGCGCTCCCGGCCGCCGAAGCACATCAGCATGAACAGGTTGATCGCCGTGGACGTGCCGTGGCGCAGCGGCTCGATCACCACCACCGTGCCGTCGTCCCCGGCCGCGTGCCGGCAGCCCGCCAGGATGCGGCGGGCGTGCTCGTCGTCCCAGTCGTGGAGGATGTCGGACAGCACGTACGCGTCGGCCCCCGTCGGCAGCGGGTCGAAGAAGCTGCCGGGCACCGCCTGCGCCCGGTCGGCGAGCCCGTCCGCCGCGAACCGCTCGGCCGCCGCGGCGGCCGAGGGCGCGAGGTCCAGCACCTCGCCGTGCACCGCCGGGTGGGCGCGCATGATTTCCGCGAGCACCAGGCCGTCCCCGCCGCCGACGTCGACGATCCGCGGGAACCGCCCCCAGTCGAACCGCGCGGCGAGCTGCGGTGCCTGCACCCGGAACCGCCAGTTCATCTGGGCGTCGAACGAGCGCCGCAGCCGCGGTTCGGCGTCGATGTCCGCCCAGAAGCCGCGGCCGTACCGGTGTTCGTAGGCGGGCGTGCCGGTGGTGAGCGTCTCCAGCAGGTCCGCGAAGGCGAGCTCGGCGCGGCCGCCGGCGGAGTGGATGTCGAGCAGCCGATGGGCGTCCTCGGTGCGCAGCTGCGCGCCCAGCTCGGTCGGCCGGTAGCGGCCGGACTCCGCGTCGAAGGCGAAGACCCCCGCCGTGACGAGGTGGTCGAGCAGGCAGGCCAGCGCCGTGGGGGACGTGCCCGTGGCGGACGCGAGTTCGGCGGCCGTCGCCGCCTCGTGCTCGGCGAGACCGAGGGTCGCCGCCACCCGGATGGCCATGGGCGTGGCCAGGTCGGCCAGCGCGTAGATCGACTGTGTCACCCGGTCGAGCCTAGCGACGGCGTGGCATCATGACGCCTGGACCGATCGGCAAACCGAACGAAGGGCGTCGCTGATGGACGCTTTACCGAACGATGGTGGTCCGTCGATCCGCGACATGCTCGCGGTCAACCTCCGCGCGGCCCGCGCGGCGCGTGGCCTGTCGCTGTCCGAGCTGTCCCGGCGGTCGGGCATCGGCAAGGCGACGCTCTCGCAGCTGGAGGGCGGCACCGGCAACCCGACCATCGAGACCGTGTTCAGCCTGTCCCGGGTCCTGGAAGTGGCGATCTCCGACCTGCTCGACCACCGGCCGCGCGGGGGACTGACCGTGGTGCGCGCGGCCGAGGTCGAGGTGCTCCGCGGCGAGGGCGTCGACCTGCGGCCGCTGCGCCGGATCGAGGCCGAGAACAGCGTCTTCGAGGTCTACGACCAGCTCGTGCGCGGCGACGCGCCGCAGCGCTCGCAGGGCCACGCCGGCGTCGAGCACACCATCGTGCAGACCGGCGGGCTGCGGGTCGAGGCCGGCGGCCGGACCGTGGACCTCGGGCCCGGCGACTACGTCGCGTTCGACGCCGGCGAGCCGCACAGCTACACCGCGCCGGACGGCCCGGTGCGGTCGGTGCTCCTGCTGCAGTTCCGTGCGGACGAACGGCTCGACGGGCGCACGCACCCTGTCCTGGCGGATTGACAGTCGTCCCGATCGAGACCTATCGTTCGCTATACCGAACGCTGGAGGGTCGATGAACCGAACGCGGGTGGTGGTGATCGGGGCGGGGATCGTCGGCGCGGCGTGCGCGCGGGAACTCGTCCTGGCCGGTTTCGACGTCCTGGTCCTCGACCGCGGCCGGCCCGCCGGCGGCACCACTTCGCACGGCGAAGGCAATCTCCTGGTGTCCGACAAGGGGCCGGGCGCCGAGCTCGCGCTCGCGCAGCTGTCCGCCCGGCTGTGGCCGCAGCTGGTGGCGGAATTCGAGCCCCGCGCGGCCGCCGCGGCGGAGTTCGACCCGAAGGGCGGCCTCGTCGTCGCCACCACGGCACCCGGCGCCGACGCGCTCCTCGCGTTCGCCGAGGCCCAGGCCGCGGCCGGCGTGCGCACCGAACGGCTCTCCGCGGACGACGTGGCGGCGGCGGAACCCGCGCTGACCCGCGAGGTGACCGCCGCCGTCCGCTACCCGGAGGACGCCCAGGTGCAGCCGGCCGGCGCCGCCCTCGCGCTGCTGGGCTCGGCGCTGCGCCACGGCGCCCGGCTGCGCACCGAAGCCGAGGTCACCGGCGGCCTGGTCCGGGACGGCCGGATCACCGGGATCCGCGTGGCCGGCGAACCGGTCGAGGCGGACGTGGTGGTGAACGCGGCGGGACCGTGGGCGGGGCCCGTGTCGGCCCGGCTGGGCGCGCCGATCGCGGTCCGCCCCCGGCGCGGCGAGGTCCTGGTGACCACGCCGATGCCGGGCGTGGTGCGGCACAAGGTCTACGACGCGGACTACGTCGGCGCGGTCGGCACGGGCAGCGGCGAGCTGCAGACCTCGGCGGTGGTGGAGTCGACCCGGGGCGGCACGGTGCTGATCGGCTCGTCCCGCCGCCGCGTGGGCTTCGACGACACGATCCGCCCGGACGTGCTGGGCGCGATCGCGGCCAAGGCGCTCCGGCTGTTCCCGGTGTTGGCGGACGCGGCGGTGATGCGCGCGTACGGCGGCTTCCGGCCGTACGTCGACGACCACCTGCCGGTGCTGGGCGAGGACCCGAGGCTCGCCGGCCTGTGGCACGCGACCGGGCACGAAGGGGCGGGGATCGGCCTCAGCGTGGGAACGGCGAGGTTGCTGCGCGAGCTGCTGACCGGCGCCACACCATCGATGCCGGTGGAAGAGTTCACTGTGGACCGTCCGGCGGTGCTGGCGGAGGTGGCGGCGTGAGCGAGCCGATCCGGATCACCGTCGACGGCGAGACCGTGGCCGGGGTTGCCGGGCAAACCGTCGCCGGCGTGCTTCTCGGTGCCGGGCGGATTTCCTGGCGCACCACCAGGTCCGGTGCGCCGCGGGGGGTCTTCTGCGGGATCGGGGCCTGTTTCGACTGCCTGCTCACCGTCAACGGGGTCGCCGACGTCCGCGCCTGCCGCCGCCGTGCCGCCGACGGCGACGAGATCCGGACCCAGTCGCGGGAGGCGGGCGCGTGACGCACGTCCTCGTCGTCGGTGCCGGGCCCGCCGGGCTCGCGGCGGCCGAACACGCGCTCGTCGCCGGCGCCGAGGTCACCGTCCTCGACCAGGCCGATGCGCCCGGCGGGCAGTACCACCGGGGAACCGCGCAGCGGTTCGAAGCGCTCCTGAGCCGGTGCGCGTGGTGGCCGGAAAGCGCCGTCTGGGCCGTGGAAGGCCCGCGAGTCCACGTCCTGCGCGGCCCGGCCGACGGGACGGACCGGCGGCGGCACACCCTCGAACCCGACGCGCTGGTCCTCGCCACCGGCGCCCACGACCGGGTGCTGCCGTTCCCCGGCTGGCAGCTGCCCGGCGTCTTCACCGCGGGCGGCGCGCAGGCGCTGGCCAAGGGGGAGCGGGTCGCCGTCGGGCGGCGGGTGCTCGTCGCCGGGGCCGGGCCGTTCCTGCTGCCGGTCGCCCAGTCCCTGCTCGCCGTCGGCGCGGAAGTACTCGCCGTCCTGGAAGCGAACCCGGCCCGCACTGTCCTCAGTGGATGGTCGTGGCGTGCGGCCGCGCACGGGCGCAAGATGAACGAACTGGTTCGTCACGCCAGCACGCTGGCCCGGCACCGCGTGCCGTACCGCACGGGCCGCGCGGTGGTCGAAGCCCGCGGCGACGACCGGGTCCGCGAAGCCGTCACCGCCCGCGTCCGCGCGGACTGGTCGGTCGTCCCCGGCACCGAACGCACCTACGAGGTCGACGCCCTCTGCGTCGGGCACGGCTTCGTGCCGCAGCCCGAACTGGCCGTCGCGGCCGGCTGCGTCCTCGACGGCGGGTTCGTCCGGGTCGACGGCGACCAGCGCACCAGCGTCGCCGGGGTGTTCGCCGCGGGGGAGCTCACCGGGATCGGCGGGGCGGCCGCCGCCGCGGCGGAAGGCGCGGTCGCCGGGTGGGCCGCCGCCGGGAGGACGCCCGGCCGGGCCCTGGTCGCGCGGCGTGACCACGCCCGTGCCTTCGCCCGCCGCTTGGCCGCCGCCCACCCGATCGGCCGGGCGTGGCCCGGCTGGCTGGCCGAGGACACCGTCGTCTGCCGGTGCGAAGAAACCACCTACGGCGAACTGAAAAGCGCCGTCGCGGACCCGGCGGCCCCGGGCCCGCACGCGCTCAAGCTCGGCACCCGCGCCGGCCTCGGCCCGTGCCAGGGCCGGATGTGCGGCCCGGCCGTCGCCGAACTCTGCGGGGGCACCGAACGCCACCACCGTCCGATCGCCCAGCCGATCCGCCTGGGCGAGCTCGCCGAGCCGAAGGAGTCTCAATGATCGTGTCAAGCAGCAGCCGTGGCCGTGACCGGCGGTGAGGGATGGAACGCACGCCCGTCGCGCAGCAGGGCCCAGATGACGTCGGCCAGGCGGCGGGCCAGGGCGATCAGCGCCTGGGTGTGCCGCTTTCCTTCGCTGCGTTTGCGCTGGTAGAACAATCGGGTTGGGCTGTCGGGGTGTTTGGTGGCCGACAGGGCGGCCAGGTAGAACACCCGGCGCAGGCCGCGGTGGTAGCGCTGGGGGCGGTGCAGGTTGCCCCGCACCCGTCCGGAGTCACGGGGCACCGGTGCGAGACCGGCGTAAGCGGCCAGGTGCCCGGAGCTGCGGAAGGCCGTTTGCAGGTCGCCGCCGGTGCCGGCCAGCAGTTGGGCCCCGAGGATGGGGCCGAAGCCGTCGAGGCTGGTGATGTGCCCGGAGTCGGGCTGTTCGGCGAACCGGTCGGTGAGCTGTTTGTCCAGGTCTTTGATCTCCCGGTCCAGGTCCAGCAGCTGCCGGGCCAGCCTCGCGATCAAGGGTGCGGTCACCGATTCACCCGGCAAGGCCACAGTTTGCTCCGCCGCGGCCGCGAGGGCTTTGTCCACCATGGACGGAATGCCCTTGGCCCAGGCGCCGTGTTCGCGCAAGTAGCCCGACAGGCCGGCCGCGCCGGCCGTGCGGATGCCGTCCGGGGTCTGGAAACCGGTGAGCAGCACCAGCGCCGAGCGGATCGAGTAATCGAACGCCCGCTCCAGAGCGGGAAAAATCGAGGCCAGCAGCTCACGGATCCGGTTGACTCCGCGCACCCAGCCGGCCATCAGGTCCTCCCGGCGCGCGGTGAGCACCTGCAGATCGGTCACCACCGCATCCGGGCCGGGCACCGGGGTCAGATCAGAACGCAACCGGGCGGTTTCGGCGATCGTGCGGGAGTCCTTGGCATCGGTTTTGCCTTCACCGGCGAACGCGTCGGCCATCCGGTTGACCAACCGGCCCGGCACATACAGCACCGGCTGCCCGGTCGCGCACAGCAACGCGATCAGCAACCCAGCGGGGCCGGAGGTCATGTCCACCGCCCACACCACCCCACCAGTGGCTTTCGCGGTGGTCCGGGCGATCAGCTGCTCGATCGCGGCCTGGCCGTTGGCCACCTTCCGCGAGAACACGACCTTGCCGGACTGATCCACCGCGCACGCATGGTGGAAGCCCTTGCCGACATCGATCCCGACCCACACCTTGCCGACCGCCACTCAGCCTGCCCTCCCGTCTTCGCAGCTGCACCCCGTGGACGACCCGCCGGCATCTCCATAAACAGCGACCACGCGCAGATCTCAATCAGCGGCCAGGGCGTCCAGAACGACAGAGCGGCCACTCCTCCGAAGCCACCAACCGGGGCAAGAACCCATCAGCCACACCCCATCGCCCTGGGCATCCAGAACATCCCGTCCTGAACACCAACGATCTTATGGAGCACCCATGAGCACCCGCGACCTCGGCGGCGTGGTCGTCGCCGCCGCGCTGCCCTACCGGGCCGACGACGCCGCGCCGGCCGGGCTGGCCGTCGACTACGACGCCTACGCCGAACACTGCCGGTGGCTCGTCGGAAACGGCTGCCGCGGCGTCGGCCCGAACGGTTCCCTCGGGGAGTACTCCTCGCTCACCGACGACGAACGCCGCCGCGTCGCCCGCACCGCGATCGAGGCCGTCGGGACCGACGGGATCGTCGTGGTCGGCGTCCACGGCCCCGGCGCGCACCAGGCGCGGTACTGGGCCGAGGCGGCGGCCGAGGACGGCGCGCACGGCGTGCTCTGCCTGCCGCCGACGCTCTACCGCGCCAACCGCGGCGAGGTGCTCGCGCACTTCGAGGCGGTGGCCTCGGTGGGGCTGCCGGTGATGGTCTACAACAACCCGTTCGACACCAAGGTCGACCTGACGCCGGACCTGCTGGCCGAGCTCGCGCAGATCGACAACGTCGTGGCCGTCAAGGAGTTCTCCGGTGACGTCCGCCGGGTGCTGGAGATCCGGGAGCGGGCGCCCGGGCTGGCCGTGATCGGCGGCGCCGACGACGTCGTCCTGGAGAGCCTGCTGATGGGCGCGACCGGGTGGTTCGCCGGGTTCCCCAACGTGTTCCCGGCCGAGTCGGCGCGCCTGTTCGAGCTCGCCACTTCGGGCCAGCTCGAGGAGGCCAAGGCGCTCTACGAACCGCTGGTGGCCGCGTTCCGGTGGGACTCGCGCACCGAGTTCGTCCAGGCCATCAAGCTCGGGATGGACATGGTGGGCCGCCGCGGCGGGCCGTGCCGCCCGCCGCGGGGGCCGCTGTCGGACGTCCACCGCGAGCAGGTCCGCGCCGACATGGGCCGCGCGCTCGCCGCGCTGGGGGTGGCGTAGATGCGGGCTTCGCGCGCGATCACGGCGGTCGACTCGCACACCGAGGGCATGCCGACCCGGGTGGTGACCGGCGGCGTGGCCCCGATCCCCGGCGCCACGATGGCCGAGCGCCGCCGCTACTTCATGGCGCACCTGGACCACCTGCGGCAGTTCCTGATGCACGAACCGCGCGGCCATTCGGCGATGAGCGGCGCGATCCTGCAGCCGCCCTGCCGCGAGGACGCCGACTGGGGCGTGGTGTACATCGAGGTGTCCGGCTGCCTGCCGATGTGCGGCCACGGCACGATCGGCGTGGCGACGGTGCTGGTGGAGACGGGCATGGTCGAGGTGACCGAGCCGACGACGGTGGTGCGCCTGGACACCCCGGCCGGGCTGGTGCACGCGGAGGTCTCGGTCCGCGACGGGCGCGCTTCGAGCGTCAAGCTGCGCAATGTGGCGTCGTTCCTCGCCGAACGCGACGCCGAGGTTTCGGTGCCCGGCCTGGGCCCGGTCCGCTACGACCTCGCCTACGGCGGGAACTTCTACGCCATCCTCGATCTGTCTTCGTTGGACATCCCGTTCGAGCGGGCGGAGAAGGACCGGATCCTGGCCGCCGGGCTGGCGATCATGGGCGCGATCAACGAGCAGCGGCCGCCGAAGCACCCGGAGGACCCGCTGATCGGCGGGTGCAAGCACGTCCAGTTCCTGGCGCCGGGGTCGGACGCGCGGGCGTCGCGGAACGCGATGGCGATCCACCCGGGCTGGTTCGACCGGTCGCCGTGCGGCACCGGCACGTCCGCCCGGATGGCCCAGCTGCACGCCCGCGGCGAGCTGCCGCTGCACACGCCGTTCGCGAACTCGTCGTTCATCGGCACGACGTTCACCGGTGAGCTGGTCGCCGAGACCACGGTCGGCGGGGTGCCGGCGGTGGTGCCGGAGTTCTCCGGCCGGGCCTGGATCACCGGCACGGCGACCTACCTGCTGGACCCGGACGACCCGTTCCCGGCGGGGTTCGTGCTCTAGGCGGGTTGCCAGAGCTCGATGCGGTGGCCTTCGGGGTCGGTGACCCAGCCGAACCGGCCGACGCCGGCCATCTCCTGGACGTCGTCGGCCACGTCGGCGCCGCGGGCGCGGAGCTGGGCGAGCATGGCGTCGAGGTCGCGGACCCGGAAGTTGAGCATGGTCTGCTGGGTTTCCGAGCCGAAGTAACCGGTTCCGGACTCGAAGGGGGCGAAGACGGTCGGGCCGGGTTCCTGCTGCCAGACGCCGTTTTCGTCGGTGTCCAGGCCGAGGCAGTCGCGGTACCAGGCGCCGAGGGCCGCCGGGTCCGCCGCGCGGATGAAGTACCCGCCGATTCCGAGCACGCGTTCCATGCGGCGATCCTGCCAGCCCGGCCGCCGTCCGGGGCGGGTGACACGCGGGCCGGGCCGGCGGCCGCCGGTGACCGGGGTGGCCCGCGCCCGGTCCGCCGGTTTCGGCCGGATCGGTCAAAGCAACGGTAATAACTCGTCGATTCCATTTGTGCTTTCTTGGGAAAAGATCACTCGGTCGGGTGATGGGTTGGTTAAGGACGGGCATTAGATTTCCTTCCGCGGCCCCGGAAGCTCTCCGGGTGGCTGACTCGAAGCCGGTTGGGGCTTCCTGGGGGAAGGTTGGCCATGTCCGTTGTGTCCGTTCGCGCGCGCAGACGCTTTTCCGGCGCATTTCCGGCACGGCTGCTGACGGTTTTCTTCAGCGTTCTCGCGCTCGTCGCCGGGGTGACGGCGGTCGCGCAGGCAGCACCGCGTCCGCCGGCCCCGCCGCACCCCGCCGCCGCGCCGAAACCGGCCGATTTCGGCCCGGACGCGGCGAAGTCCGCGGACGTCGCCCTCGACGGGCACGGCGACGCGCAGGGCTACCACCTCGAAGCCGGCCGCGAGAGCGGCGGCTTCGCCTGGCGCGAGATCGCGCTGCTGCACCCGGCCGGGTTCGACGATTCCTCGTGGACCGGCTACCAGTGCGTATCCGGCGACGGGAAGTACGCCGCGGTCGCGATCCTGCCCGCGTCGGCGGTGAACACCCAGGCCGCGCGCGACCACGGGGCGTTCGCCTACTCCGTCGACCTCGCGTCGGGTGCGGTGCACGCGCTCGCCGGCGGGGTCGGCCTGAAGTACTACTCGCCCGGCTGCGGCACCGGGGACGACGCCGTGTTCACCGTGACCGCCGACCAGAGCACCCGGCTGCTGACCGCCGACCTCGCGGCCGGGAAGATCACCGGTTCGGTGACGGCGCCGGGGCAGCTCACCTCGGCGGTGCCGACGCGGTCGGGGATCGTCGGGGTGGCGGGCAACCGGCTGGTATCCGTGCCGGCCATGGGGACGCCGGCCGTGATCGCGTCCCTGCCCGGCTCGGTCTACGACGTGCGGCCGTCGGCCGACGGCGGCGTCAGCTTCCTGCACGCCGCACCCGGCGGCCGGGTCGCGACCGCGGCGCACGAGCACGCCGGGGTGGTCACCACGCTCGGCAGCGGTGACCTGACGCGCGTGCAGCTGTTCCAAGGACGTGCCGGGCACGCCGTGCTGGCCGGGGCCACCGCGGCGGGTGGGGACGTCCTCGCCGCCGCCGGCGTGCGCAGCGTCGGCGACACCGGTCTCGCGCACCCCGCCGAAGCGTCCTCTTTGGACGGTGATGCGCTGCTCGCGCCGGACGCCGACGGGCAGAAGACCGAGCCCGCGCTGCTGGCGACGAAGACGGGCCGGGTGCTCACCCCCGCGGCTCCGGCCGGCGCCGCGCGCGCCACGACCGCGGTGCCCACCTACTCGGCGACGCCCGGGACCACGACGTCCGCCCCGCGGCCGAACCGGCTCAGCCCGAAGGCCGACGCCGCGCCCGCCGCCGCGAAAGCCGCACCCGACACGGCCGAGGCGACGCAGTCGCCGAAGTGCGCGGTGGCACCGTTGCAGGCGAACCGGCAGGTGATGCAGCCGAACGCGGCGCAGGTGAACTGGGCGGTGCAGATGGCGGAGCAGGGCCTGCTGACCGGCAGCGCGTACACGCGCCCGGCGAACTTCGCGAACATGGGCCTGGTCGGGTACGCGCCGAACAGTGACTTCCCGCTGATCTCGCTGTCACACCCGGCGGGCGGTTCGAGCACGGTGCCGCGGTCGATCTTCGAGGGCATCATGGCCCAGGAGTCGAACTGGTCGCAGGCCTCCTGGCACGCTCCGGCCGGCACCGCGGGCGACCCGTTGATCGCCAGCTACTACGGCGCGGGCGGCGACATCGTCTCGATCAACTACGCGGCCTCGGACTGCGGCTACGGGATCAGCCAGGTCACCGACGGCATGCACATCGGGGACCACTCGCTGTCCGAGCACGGGCAGTGGAAGGTCGCGGTCGACTACCAGGAGAACATCGCCGCCGGGCTGCAGATCCTGGAGAGCACCTGGAACCAGCTCTACGCGGACGGGATCACGGCGAACAACGCCGACCCGCGCTACCTGGAGAACTGGTACTTCGCGGCCTGGGCGTACAACTCGGGCATCCAGCCGAACGCCGCGAACGGCAACACCACCGGCTGCACCCCGGGCCCGTCCTGCACGGGCCCGCACGGGACCTGGGGTCTGGGCTGGACCAACAACCCGGCCAACCTCGACTACCCGCCCAACCGCGACCCGTACCTGCAGGACACCTACGCCGACGCGGCGCACCCGGCGAGCTGGCCGTACCAGGAGCGCGTGCTGGGCTGGACGGCGAGCCCGCTGATCCGCTACGGCAGCCAGGCCTACGCGAAGCCGACGTACAACGGCGGTCAGCGCTGGGTGCAGCCGGCGCCGTTCACCGCGATGTGCTCGCTGGCGGCCAACCAGTGCGACCCGAACACCACCAACACGTCCAACCCGGGTGCGAGCCACTGCATGCTGGACGACTTCCAGTGCTGGTGGCACCAGCCGGTGACCTGGATCCCCAGCTGCAGCACGACGTGCGCGACGAGCCCCTATGCGGTGTCGGGTGGTTCGGAGCCGGCGAACCCGACGCAGAACCCGCCGACGTGCAGCCAGGACTTCTCGAAGGTGCCGAGCGGGTCGATCATCGTCGACGACGAGCCGAACCGGCTGAACCTGCAGGGGTGCGGCAGCGCGAACTGGTCGTCCAACGGCACGTTCAGCTACACGTACGGGACGAATTCCGCGGGTGATCCGATCGGGGCGATCGACACCCACCAGCTCGGCACCGGGCTCGGCGGGCGGGTGCTGTTCACCCACACCGAAAACGGTTCGAACCCGGCGCTGATCAACACCGGGGTGTGGACGCCGAACCTGCCGTCGCTGCAGTACTACAAGGTCAAGCTGCACCTGCCCGGCCTCGGCGCCGAGGCGACCAACGTGGTCTACAACATCAACCCCGGTGGCGGGGTCTCGCCGTGGAAGATCCGCGTGAACCAGGCGTGGAACTCCGAGCAGTGGGTCACCATCGGCACGTTCGCCATGCAGAACGGCGGCAACGTCACCCTGAACAACAACGGCAGCTCGGTCGACCAGGGCGGCTTCGGCTATTCCGACTTCGACGTCGCCTTCGACGCCGTCGCGTTCGTCCCCATGGGCGGCACCCCCGGCCAGCCGATCGGCGGACCGCCGGGCATCCAGGACGCGCCCAAGGGCTCCAACCCGGCGTTCATCGCCTGCGGCTGCGCCCGCCGCACCGCCGGCGACCCCGTGGACACCTCGACGGGCTACTTCGGGGACAGCTTCACCGACCTCGCCACGCCCGGCCGGGGCATGGCGCTGAACTTCACCCGCAGCTACGCCGAAAGCGTCGCCGACCCCAACGGACCCGGCAAGACGCTCGCCGCGGACGGCCCGTTCGGCTGGGGCTGGACGTACTCCTACAACCTGTCCGCGGCCACCGACGGCTCGACCGGCAACGTGACGGTGAAGCAGGAGGACGGCTCGGCGGTGACCTTCGTCGCCGGTGGTGGCGGCTACACGCCGGCCGCGCCGCGGTTCGACGCGACCCTCGTGAAGTCCGGCTCGTCCTACGTGTACACCCGGCGCGGCAACCAGCTCTTCACCTTCGACGTCGCGAGCGGGCACCTGACGGCGGAGGCGGACCTGCCCGGCAGCAAGGCCTCTCCGGCGTACCAGACGACACTGGCCTACGACGGCTCCGGCCACCTGGCGACGGTGACCGATCCCGCGGGCCGCAGGGACACGCTGACCTGGACCGGCAACCACATCACCGGCCTCACGGACACCGCCGGCCGTCAGGTGACCTACGGCTACGACGCCGCCGGCGACCTCACCGACGTCTACGGGGTGGGCACCACCCGGTCCCCGGCGCTCGCGGACGACGACCACGCGAAATACACCTACGACGGCAACCACCTGATGACGTCGATGCGGTCCCCGGCCGACTTCGCGGGACCGGCGACGGCGGTGACGTCGATGGCCTATGACAGCGCCGAGCGGGTGCACACGCAGACCGACCCGAACGGGCACACCACGACGTTCACCTACGGTCCCGACGGCGGCCTCGCCGCGGGCCAGACCCTGGTCACCGACCCGGCCGGACACAAGAAGCTGGACACCTACCAGAACGGACTGCTGGTCTCGGAGACGCTGGGCTACGGCACCGCCGACGCCGGGACGACGTCCTACACCTACGACCCGGTCACCCTCGGGGTCACCACGCGGACCGACGCCGACGGCAACCTCGAGACGTTCACCTACGACGACCACGGCAACAAGACGTCGGAGTCGGACTCGCTGGGCTTCACGACCGACTACGCCTACGACGACGCCGGCAACCTGGTCGAAACGGTGGACCGCAACGGGGTCGCGACGGTCAACCAGTACGACCAGGCCGGGCACGTCCCGGCGGCCGCGGTGGGGGAGCGCGTGCTCACCTCGACCACGGTGACGCGGGCCAACAACGTCGTCGAATCGACCACCGGCAACTTCGGGCCGGCGCCGCTGCGCACGGTGAACCACTACTACGACGACGCGGCGCACCCCGGCGACCGGACCCGCACGGTGGATCCCGACGGGAAGACCACGACCAGCGCCTTCGACTCCTTCGGCGACCAGGTCTCGAGCACCGACGGCGCCGGCGACAAGACCCTGTTCGGCTACGACACGGCAACCGGTCTCCGGACCTCCACGGTGTCCGGCACCGGCGCCGCGGCCGGAACCGCACCCGGGTGCACGCCACCGGCGAACGGCTGCACGACCTACGGCCACGACGCCCACGGCCGGGTCACCGCCACCACCGACCCGCTGGGGCACACCACCTCGGAGACCTACGACGCCGACGGCGACAAGACGTCGGTGACCGATGCCAACCACCACACCACCACCTCGGCGTTCGACCCCGCCGGGCAGCTGGTGAAGGTGACCCAGGCGGACAACACCACCCAGACCACCGGCTACAACCCCGACGGCACGATCGCCGACACCGTGGACGGCCTCGGCGCCGTGACGACGTTCGGCTACGACGGGCAAGGCCGCAAGAACTCCCGCACCGATGCCGGCCACCGGACCTCCGCCGTGCACATCGATCCCGCGGGCCGGGTCGTCACCGCCACCGACCCGGCGGGCCGGGTCACGACCAACGGCTACGACGCCGACGGCCGGGTGACGTCGGTGTCCTATTCGGACGGCAAGACGGCCGGCGTCACCTACGGCTACGACCCCGCCGGGCACCGGACGTCGATGACCGACGGGACCGGGACCACGACGTGGACCTACGACGCCTTCGGGGAGATCACCGCGCAGGTCCAGGGCTCGGGCGCCAAGGTCGGCTACGGCTACGACGACAACGGCAACCGGACCTCGATCCTCTACCCGGGCCAGACGACGCCGGTGGCGCAGACCTTCGACGACGCCGAGCGGCTCGCGACGGTGACCGACTGGAACGGCAACAAGACCACCTTCGGCTACGACGGCGACGGCGCGCTCAAGACCACGGCGTACCCGAACGGGACGACGGTCGCCAACGGCTACGACGACAGCGGGGTGCTGACGTCGACCACCGCGGCGACCGGGACCACGCCGGTGGTGTCGATGACCTTCGGGCGGGACGCCATGGGGCAGCTGGCGGCGCGGACGATCGGGACGGCGTCGCAGACGTTCGGCCACAGCGTGCGCGAGCAGCTGAGCTCGGACGGCACCACCGGCTACGCCGACGACGCGGCGAACAACCCGGTGACGGTCGGTGCGGCGACCCAGGCGTTCGATCCGGCCGGCCGGCTCTGCTGGTCGCTGGCGAGCGGCACGGTGAGCAACCCCAGCTGCGGCACCGTGCCGGCGAACGCGACCTCGTACGCGTTCGACGACCTCGGCGAGCGCACGGCGGCCGGCGCCACCACCTACGGCTACGACCAGGCCGGGCGGCTGACCGGCATCACCGGCGCCACGACGGCGACCTACGGCTACAACGGCGACAACCTCCGGATCTCGAAGACCACCGGCGGGGCGACCGCGACCTTCGTCTGGGACGCCACCGCCACGCCGAACCTCCTGACCGACGGCACGAACAGCTACCTCTACGGCCCGTCGGGGCTGCCGATCGAGCAGCTGGGCGGCGGGGGCTCGTTCTGGTACGTGCACGACCAGATCGGCTCGACCACCGCGCTGCTCACCGGCGCGGGCGCGGTCGGCGGGAGCTACGCCTACACCCCGTACGGCCGGGTGACCGCCACCGGCACGGCCCGGACGCCGTTGCAGTACACGGGCCAGTACACCGACGCCGAGTCGGGCCTGGTGTACCTGCGGGCCCGCTACTACGACCCGGGAACCGCGCTGTTCCTCACGGTCGACCCGCTCGTCGACACCACCCGGACGCCCTACGCGTACGCCGGCGGCAATCCGCTCGACTACGCCGACCCGACGGGGAACTGCAGCTTCTGGGAATGCCTCGGGATCGGGGCCGGGGTCGCGGGTGCCGTGCTCGGCGCCGGCGCCTGCATCATCCTCGAGCCGTGCGGGCTGGGCGTGGCGGCCGCGGGCGCCGGCGCGGCGGCCCTCGACGGCGGGGCGATCTTCGGCGCCGGGCTCCTCGGCGGGGTGGTGGGGATCGGCGGGGTGGGCATCGCCCACACGATGTCGACCTCCGAAGGCGGCGATTTCGACGACGAAGACGACGACTTCGAAGGAACCGGGTTTTCCCGGGACGAAATCGCCGAATTCGCCAACGGGCACGCCGGCGACGGCAACCCCGCGATGAACCGGCCGAGCCTCAGCGAAATCCAGCGGACGCTCGCGAACGGGAAGACCTCGCCCGGCGGCGGCAATTCGGTGCGGTACGATTGCGACGGCGTCCGGGTGATCGTGAACCGCAACACGCCGTGGCGCAGCACAGCGTACTACCCGGACCGGTGAGCATGACCGAAGAGCTGGCCCAGCGGATCAACGCCGTCTTCAGCGAAGCCGAGCGCGCGGAGCTCGACGGGTGCCGCTACCGGATCAACGACGAGAAGTCGATCGGCGTGCTCGATCTGCTGGTCTCCTGGGCGTTGCACGTGCAGAAGATCGACGAGGACCGGGCGAAACCCGTGACCGACCGGCACGTGTGGGGCGCGCACGACCTCATCGCCGCGGTGTCCCTGCGCAGTTTCCTGGCTCGCTGCCTGGACCGGCTGCCCGAGCCGCTCAACGGCAAGGTCGCCGGGCAGGTCGCGCCGCACGACGAGCACTTCGTGGCGATCACCCGGGTGGACGACGGCAGGCTGCTGGAGCAGGTGGCCGGGGAAGACCTGTCGGCGAAACCCTGGTGGTGGCACCGGATCCCGGATTCCGGGCCGATCGCCGACGAACTGCGCGGATACGCCTGAGCTGACCGGATTCCGGCGCGCCGTTTTCCGTGGTTCAGCGGCCGTTTTCGGTCTCGTCCGGCCTGACGGGTCGCGGGGCGTCCGCGGGCGGCCTGATGCCCCCGGTCCGCGGCACGATCCGGGCGGCGGCCGTGCCGAGCCCGGTCGGGCCGAACGCCGAGGCGGGCAAGGCGGGCGGGCGGCCCGGTGCTTCGGGGTCGCGGGGCGGCGTCACGGGCTCGGGCATCATCCCTCCCGGCCGATTTCGGCGTTTTCGAGGATGGCGAGGGCGTCGGGGACGAGGACGGCGGCGGAGTAGTAGGCGGAGACGAGGTAGGAGATGAGGGCTTGGTCGTTGATGCCCATG
>NZ_JBSGAI010000092.1:0-15980 GCF_053600695.1 Amycolatopsis sp. NPDC005003
GCTGGGCGGCCCGGCTCGACGCGGTCAAGGCGCGGCTGCGGGCCGATCCGCACAACGGGATCGGATACGGCGTGAGCCGCTACCTTCCGGCCGGCCGCGCGGGCGGGGCCGGCGTGCCTTCGGACGCCACCCGGTCGATGATCGCCTGCGGGCCGGTGTCGCTGACGCCGGGCCGCCGGTGCGAGCCGGTGGCGCCGGACGGGGCCTCGGAAGTGCCGGGTTCGTCGTCGTCATCGGCGGCGCGTCGACGCCGGCGGCGTCCGCCGTCGACCTGGGCACCGTGCTGGGCGAGCAGCTCAGCCACGGTCTTCTGCGGCTGGTCGCCTCCGGTCTGGTCCGTCATACCTGGTGATCCCCTGCGCGCACCGTGTTGCCAGCGTCGGCATTCGGAGAAGCGGTACCCGACGGCACACCGGCGGCGCCGCGCGCGCTGTACACCGACCTCTGCATGTCCGTCACCTCTCCACCGTGCCCGTTATCCGTCCGGGAAGTCCAGTCGCGTGCTTTCACCGGTCCTCCTGTGCGCCGAAGCGCCCCACGAGGGCGGCTCCAGTCTCATCCGCGCCGTTCGAATGGTCCAGCCGCCGCAGGATGACACCCTCTCGCAGAGCCCACGGGCAGATCTCGAGTTCCGGCACACCGAGCGCCCGCATCGTGGCCTGCGCGACGAGCGCACCCGCCACGAGCTGGTGCGACCGGCTCGAGCTGACGCCCTCGAGCTGCGCCAGATCGGCCGACGGCATCCGCGAAATGAAGGCCAGGAGCTGGCGCAATGCGGTGTCCGTGAGCGTACGTCGGACGCGCGGGCCCGCCGCCGAGGGGGCGGCGCCGGTCAGCCGGGCGAGCGAGCGGAACGTCTTCGACGTCGCCACGACCCGATCGGGTTCACCCCATTTGGTGACCTTGCGGGTGAGGTCGGTGAGCTGGTCGTCCAGCCACGCCGACGTCGCGACGAGCTCGGAGCGGCTCGGCGGGTCGTGCTTGAAGCGGGTGCGCGTGGTGCGGCCGGCGCCCAGGGGCAGCGATTCGGCCAGCACCGGCTCTTCGTCGCGGCCCATCGCGACCTCGAGGGAGCCGCCGCCGATGTCGAGCACCAGCAGCTGCCCGGCCGACCAGCCGTACCAGCGGCGGACGGCGAGGAACGTCAGCCTCGCTTCGTCGGTGCCCGAAAGGACCTGCAGGTCGACGCCGGTCCGGTCGGCCACGCGGGCCAGCACCTTGGCGGAGTTCTTCGCTTCGCGGACCGCCGAGGTGGCGAAGGCCATGACCTCTTCGCAGCCGAGCCGGGCGGCGGACTCCTTGGCGGATTCGACGGCGGTCACCAGCTCGTCGGCGCCGGCCTTGGAGAGCTCGCCACCGAGGGTGATCCGCTCGGCCAGCCGCAGCACGGACTTTTCGGAATGCATCGGCGTCGGGTGGGCGCCACGGTGGGCGTCGACCACGAGCAGGTGGACGGTGTTGGAACCGACGTCGAGTACCCCTAGGCGCACGGGGGTCCAGGGTACCGGGCCCGGGCTCAGGTCTCGAACATGTAACCGAAAACACTCGGTGCGGCCTCGCCCCGGCGCGCCTCCACCGGGGCGATTCCGCACCGAAAAGGACTTACGTCTCGAACTTGTAGCCCAGGCCGCGGACCGTCACCAGGTGCCGCGGCGAGCCCGGGTCCGGCTCGATCTTCGACCGCAGCCGCTTCACGTGGACGTCGAGCGTCTTGGTGTCGCCGACGTAGTCCGCGCCCCACACCCGGTCGATCAGCTGCCCGCGGGTCAGCACCCGGCCGACGTTGCGGAGCAGGTACTCGAGCAGGTCGAACTCCTTGAGCGGGAGCGACACCTCGGCGCCGTCGACGGTCACGACGTGCCGCTCGACGTCCATCCGGACCGGGCCGGCCGAGAGCACCAGCGGGGCCAGCTCGCCGTCGGAGCCGGGCTCCCCGCCGCGGCGCAGCACCGCGCGGACCCGGGCGATCAGCTCGCGGGCCGAGTACGGCTTGGTGACGTAGTCGTCCGCGCCCAGCTCCAGGCCGACGACCTTGTCGATCTCGCTGTCGCGCGCGGTCACCATGATGACCGGCACGGCGGAGCGCTGGCGCAGCTGCTTGCAGACGTCGGTGCCGCTCATCCCGGGCAGCATGAGGTCGAGCAGCACGATGTCGGCGCCGTTGCGGTCGAACTCCTCCAGCGCGGCCTGGCCGGTGCCGGCCACGGCCGCGGTGAACCCTTCCTTGCGCAGCAGGAAGGCGAGGGGGTCGGCGAACGACTCCTCGTCCTCGACGATGAGAACCCTGGTCACAGGTTTCCTCCATGATCTGGGCTGTCCTGCCCGGTAACCACGAGCCTCTGGGTGCGCTCGGGGGTCTTCTCCTGCCGCGGTGCCGGCGAGGTCTTGGCCGCCCGCGCCGGCTCGGGGGCCGGTTCGGGGCTGACGTGCGCGGGGATGCGCAGGGTGAACGTCGAGCCGGTGCCCGGCCGGCTCCACAGCCCGACCGAGCCGCCGTGGTTGGCCGCGACGTGCTTGACGATCGCCAGGCCGAGGCCGGTGCCGCCGGTGGCGCGCGAGCGGGCCTTGTCGGCGCGGTAGAAGCGCTCGAACACGCGCTGCTGCTCGTCCTCGGCGATGCCGATGCCGCGGTCGGTGACGGCGATCTCGACCATCCCGTCGGCGAGCCGCCGGGAGATCGACACCGGGCTGCCGGCCGGCGAGTACGCGACGGCGTTCTCCAGCAGGTTCGACAGCGCGGTGACCAGCAGCGTGCGGTCGCCCTCGATGAGCAGGCCGCTGGGGTTGTCGGTGGTGATGCTGATGTCGGCGGACTCCGCCGAGAGCGTGGTGCGGCCGAGCGACTCGCGGACGACCGCGTCGACCTCGACGACGTTGAGGTCGGGCAGCCGTTCGGCGCCCTGCAGCCGCGACAGCGCGATCAGCTCGGTGACGAGCTGGCCGAGCCGGGTGGACTCGCGCAGGATCTTGCCGCCGAAGCGGCGGACCTCCTCGACGTCCTCGGCGGCGTCGAGGACGGCCTCGGTGAGCAGCGCGATCGCGCCGACCGGGGTCTTGAGCTCGTGGCTGACGTTGGCGACGAAGTCGCGGCGGACGGCCTCCAGCCGGATGGCCTCGGAGTGGTCGACGGCCTCGACGACGGTGAAGCCGTCGCCGAGCGGCCGGACCTGGCCGAGCACCGCCTCCGGCTGGCGGCCGCGCGCTTCGAGCGGCGAGAGATCGATTTCCAGCGGTTCGTCGGTTTCGACGACCTGTTCGGCGGCCTTGCGGGCCCGCGGGTCGACCCGGTTGACCTTGACCAGGCCCAGCTCGTAGGCACGCGGGTTGTGCAGCACCATGTCGCCGAACCGGTTGAGCACGACGATGCCGTTGTTCGACGACCGGACCAGCCGCTCCAGGAGCTCCGCGACGGTCGGGCCCGGCGGGCGGGCCTCCTCGCGGCGGGTGCGGGCCCGCGCGAGGAAGTAGCCGACCACCGCACCGGCCACCAGTGCGCCGATGGCCAGTGCGAGTGAAACAGGCGTGGTCACGGGCCGATCGTAAGCTGAGAAGTGGCCCTTCGGCCTAGCGTTGTCCGCCTTGTCGTGAGCACCGCGACACCTGCGGAGGACATGTTCGCCGGGGCTTCAGGCGGCGTTCACCCGATCGATTCCCCGGCGAGACATTCCGGGCGAATTCACCCGAGGGCGGCGAGGTCTTCCTCGGTCAGCTGCAGCGCCGCCGCGGCGACGTTCTGCTCGAGGTGCCCGACGTCGCCGGTGCCCGGGATGGCGAGCACGTTCGGTCCCCGGTGGAGCGTCCACGCGAGCCGCACCTGCGCCGGGGTGGCGTCGTGGCGGCGGGCGACCTCGGCGACCCGCGCGTCCTCGCCGGTTCCGCTCGCGACGGCGAAGAAGGGCACGAAGGCGATCCCCCGCTCGGCGCACATCCGGACGAGCTCGTCGTCCTCGCGGCGCGCGGTGAGGCCGTACTGGTTCTGGACGCAGACGACGGGCGCGATCTCCAGCGCCTCGGTGAGGTGGTCCGGGCCGACGTTGGAGATGCCCAGCTCGCGGATCAGCCCGGCTTCCCGCAGCTCGGCGAGCGCGCCGAAGCCGTCGGCGAGCGAGCCTTCCCCGCGGTCGAGGCTCTGGCCGATCCGGTAGTTGACGACTTCGAGGTGGTCGAGGCCCAGCTCGCGCAGGTTCTCCTCGACCTGGGCGCGCAGCTGCTCCGGCCGGGCGGTGTAGAAGGTGCCCTCGTAGTCGCGGCCGGGGCCGACCTTGGTGGTGATGACGAGGTCGTCGTAGGGCGCCAGCGCGGTGTTGAGCAGTTCGTTCGCCGAGCGCGGCCCGGCGAAGTAGAAGGCGGCGGTGTCGAAGTGGTTCACGCCCAGCTCGACGGCCCGGCGCAGCACGGCGAGCGACGTCTCGCGGGCGCGGATGCCACCGTCCGAAGCGGACATCAGGCGCATGGCGCCGAACCCGAGGCGGTTGACTTCGAAGGAGCCGAGCTTCCAGGTGCCCGCCGCGGCGGCGGGTGCGGTGGTGTTCGTGGTCATGGCTCCAGCCTTCCGGCGCGGCCCGCGCGACCACCGCGGTTGGCATCTTGCTGCCACACTGGAATGCGTGGAGAAGGTGACTGACGTCGTCATGGTGCGCGGCGAAGCGGAGCTGTTCGAGCGGACGGCCCACCTGTTCGAGGCCGCCACGGAGATCTCGTGTGCGGCGCGCGATCTGCACACGTGGTCGGTCGCGCACCCGAACGCGCCCGAGCGCGAGCGTTCGGTGCGCGGGATGACCGTGCGCAAGGTGTACCAGCCCGGCGTGCTGCTCGACGCCGCGCTGGCGGAGCACCTGCGGACCATGGCCGAGAACGGCGCCCGGATCCGGATCACCGAGCGCGAGATCAACGAGACGATCATCCTCGACCGCCGGATCGCGATCGTGGCCGGCGACCAGGTCGGCGGGGTCCGCGGTTACACCGTGCTCAGCAGCCCGGCCCTGGTGCAGGGCATCCTGTCGCTGTTCGAGGCGGCCTGGCACGGCGCGACCGACCTCGAGTCCTACCAGGCGCGGTTCACCGAGCTGGGTGCGCGGGAAATCCTGGAGCAGCTGGCCACGGGCTGCAAGGACGAGACGGCGGCGCGGGTCCTCGGCGTCAGCCTGCGCACCTACCGGCGCCGGGTGGCGGAGCTGATGGAGCTGCTGGGCGCGTCTTCGCGCTTCCAGGCCGGCGCCCGGGCCCGCGAGGCCGGTCTGCTGTGAAGCACGAAGGCCACGTCGCGGAGCCCCGCAACGTGGCCTTCGGAACAGCTCAGCGGCCCTGGTTGGCCACCGCGGCAGCGGCTTCCTTCGCGGCGTCCGGGTCGAGGTACTCGCCGCCCGGCTGCACCGGCTTCAGGTCCTCGGTGAGGTCGTACCGCAGCGGGATGCCGGTCGGGATGTTCAGCCCGGCGATGTCCGCGTCCGAGATGCCGTCGAGGTGCTTGACCAGCGCGCGCAGCGAGTTGCCGTGCGCGGCGACCAGCACCGTCCGGCCCGCGCGCAGGTCCGGCACGATCGCGGACTCCCAGTACGGCAGGAGCCGCTCGACGACGTCCTTCAGGCACTCGGTCAGCGGGGCCTGGTCGCCGAGGTTCGCGTAGCGGGGGTCGCCCGCCTGGCTCCACTTGTCGTCCGGGTCGATCGGCGGCGGCGGGGTGTCGTACGAGCGGCGCCAGAGCATGAACTGCTCCTCGCCGAACTCGTTCAGGGTCTGCTTCTTGTCCTTGCCCTGCAGCGCGCCGTAGTGGCGCTCGTTGAGGCGCCAGTCGCGCTTCACCGGGATCCAGTGCCGGTCGGCGGCGTCCAGCGCGATGTTCGCGGTGGCGATCGCGCGGCGCAGCAGCGAGGTGTGCACCACGTCCGGGAGCAGCCCGGCGTCGGCCAGCAGCCGGCCGCCCTGGCGGGCCTCGCCCTCACCCTGTTCCGACAGCGGTACGTCCACCCAGCCGGTGAACAGGTTTTCCGCGTTCCACGTGCTCTGCCCGTGCCGCAGCAGTACCAACGTCCCAATCTCGCCCATGGTCCTCAGCCTGCCAGAACGCACTCCGCAGCCGACTGGTGACCTCTGTCCTACTTAGAGTGTGTTACTCCGAAGTAACGGGTCACTCTTCGACAAGTCGGGCCGCCAACAGCGCGCAAAAATCCGAGTTGAAACTGCACACTGTTATCGACATTTCGAAAATTCACTCGAACGGGCTAGCCAGTAGCCTTGTGATTACCCGCCGGGATCTGACAGGTTGACTACGTCCCGAACGGCCGGATTCCACGCACTCCCCGGCCGGATTCGGGCATTGACCGCGGCTCGTCTCCCCCCTGCCGAGCCGCGGCCCGCCCGGCCCCGTTGGCACCCCCCTCGTCACCGGGTCCTGATCGGCGGGAACTTCAGCGGGGCGGCTCGAGATCGCGACTCCCCCTCCCTCGAGCCGTCCCGCCTGTTCCGCTTCAGCTCTCGCTCGGTTCCGGGGCCGGCACCGGCGTCCGGCGGCGGCGGTACAGCCACCGGCCGAGCCAGCCCAGCGGCACGAGGAACAGCAGGAACGGCGCGAGCGCGCCCAGCACGGTGAGCAGGCCGCCGCCGAAGACGAGGAACGCGTGCCAGCCACCGGCCAGCCCGCCGAGGAACCCGCTGTGGTCCTCGCTCGGCGGCGGGGGCGCCGCGACGCTGCGGATCGTCATCGCCACGGTCGCCATCGCGACGCTGCCGGCCAGGGAATTCCGCTGCTGTTCGAGCGATTCGAGGGCCGCCTCGCGGCTCGTCAGCTCGCTTTCGACCGAAGCGATCTCCGACACCGAACTGGCCCGCGCGAGCAGGGCGCGGATCCGCTCCACCGACGCCCGCTGCGTCGCCAGCCGCGCTTCGACGTCGACCACCTGCCCGGTCACGTCCTGCGTGTTCAGCTCCCGCTTCACCAGACCGCCCAGGTGCACGAGCTGGTCGAGCACGCCGTCGAGCCGGTCGGCGGGTACCGCGAGGCTGAGTGTCGCCAGCTCGTCGCCGGTGCTCTCCTGGCCGGTGTAGCCGCCGGCGCCCTCCGCGATCCCGCGGGCCTGCGCGACGACGTCGACCACCTTGGGGGCGGTCAGTTCCAGCCGGGCGCTGCGCGAGAGCTTCCGTTCGGTGGCGCCCGGCTGCGGCGGGGTCACCTTCTCCTGCCCGGACTTCCCGCTGCCCTGTTGCGGCGCCACCGGGACCGGCCCGGCACCGGCGCTGTCCGCACTCGTCGACGCTCTCTCCGCCGCCGAGCAGCCGGCCAGCACGAACGCCACCGCGACGACCGCGAGCCCGGCTCTCCATCGAGTCCGCATCCTGGGTCTCCCTCCAGTTTCGACTGGCGAGGAGACGGATGTCCGGTTCAGGGCCGTTGCACGGCCCTGGTCACGACTCGGTCAAGCCCGGTTCGTGCGGCCGCTCGGGCGCGACGAGGTGCTTGAACGCCTGGAGGTTGGCCAGGGACTCACCGCGGGAGACGCGCCAATCCCACTCGCGCTTGATCGACGTCGCGAAGCCGATCTCGAGCAGCGTGTTGAAGTCGCCGTCGGCCGCTTCCAGCACCTGGCCGAGCACCTTGTCGAGCTCGTCGGCGCTCATCGTCTCCTTGCCGAACCGGCCGACCAGGTAGATGTCCCCGAGACTGTCCACTGTGTAGTGCACGCCGTAGAGCTTCGCGTTGCGCTGCAACAGGAACCGGTAAACGTCCTCATGGGACTCGTCCGGACGGCGGCAGACGAAGGCCTCCACCGAGAACGCGTGGTCGCCGTCGACCAGCCACGCGTTCGTCTGCAGCTTCTTCGTGCCTGGCAACGTGACGAAGTACTTGCCCGGTCCGCGCCGGTCGTACTTCAGCTCCGCGGAGTCCAAAGTAGACCGGATCAGCTCGTCCAGGCTCACACCGCCACCTCCGCGCGCAGGTCCAGCGCGCGGGAAAACGCGCTGGTGGCCTGAGCATAGATGTCGAGGAGCGCGTCCGTCGTACGGCGCCAGGAGAACCGCCGCGCGTGCACGACGGCGTTCGCGCCGAGCTCGGCGCGCCGGTCGGGCCGCAGCGCGACCGCGGCCAGCGCGTCCGCCCACTCCTCGGCGCCGTGCCCCGGGACCAGCAGCCCGGAAACACCGTGCGGCACCGCCACCGGCAGCCCGCCGACCTCGGCCGCGACCACCGGCGTCCCGCAGGCCTGCGCCTCGAGGGCGACCAGGCCGAACGACTCGTTGTAGCTGGGCACCGCGACGACGTCGGCCGCGCGGAAGACCCGGGCGAGGCGCTCGCCCGGCTGCGGCGGCAGGAACCGGACCTGCCGCTCGATGCCGAGCGAGCCGGCCAGCTCGCGCAGGGCCTGCGGCTGCTCCAGCCCGGTGCCCGACGGGCCGCCGACGATCAGCACGACCAGCCGCGAACACAGTTCGGGACGGCGGCGCAGCATCGCGGCCGCGGCGTACAACAGGACGTCCGGCGCCTTGAGCGGCTGGATCCGGCCCGCGAACGCGAGCACCACGTCGTCGTCGGCCAGCCCCAGCTCCGCGCGCGCGACGGACTTGGCGCCCGGCGTGAAGCGCTCGAGGTCGACACCCGGCGGCACGACGTGCACCGCGTGCGGCTCGGCGTCGTAGAGCTCGATGAGCTGCCGCGCCTCGACCGCGGTGTTGGCGACCAGCCGGTCGGCCTCGGCGACCACCTGCTCCTCGCCGATCACGCGGGTGCGCGGCTCGGGCTTGTCGCCCTCGGCGAGCGCGGCGTTCTTCACCTTCGCCAGGGTGTGCGCGGTGTGCACGAGCGGCACGGACCACCGGTCGCGGGCGAGCCAGCCGACCTGGCCCGACAGCCAGTAGTGCGAGTGGATGAGGTCGTAGTGGCCGGGCTCGTGGAAGGCTTCGGTCCGCAGCACGCCGGAGGTGAACGCGCACAGCTGGGCGGGCAGCTCGTCGCGGCCGAGCGGCTCGAACGGACCGGCCTGGACGTGCCGCACGGTCACCCCGGGCGCCAGCTCGGCCACCGGCGGCTGCCCGGACGCGGTCGCCCGGGTGAACACCTCGACCTCGACGCCGCGGCGGGCCATCTCGGTCGCGGTCTGGCTGACGTAGACGTTCAGCCCGCCCGCGTCCCCGGTCCCGGGCTGCTCGAGTGGCGAAGTGTGCACGGACAGCACCGCGATCCGGCGCGGCACAGCCCGGAACCTCCGGATGGAGCTGGTCACCTGGTCACGTCTCCCGCGTACTTCAGCATTCCTCGGCGAACTGCCGGAGCACCGCGTCGAACTCGGCCGCGGACTCGGCGAAGGGCGTGTGGCCCCCGTCAACGAACCAACGCCCGACGGCACCCGGAATCTTCCCGAGGGCGTGCTCGGCCGCTGAGGGCTCGATCACGCGGTCGGCCGTGCCGTGCGCGACCAGGGTCGGTTTGTCGATCCCGGCCAGCACTTCTTCGCTGCCGACGTCCCGGCGGAACAGCGCCGAGCGGACCGCGGGCGGCACAGTGAGAGAAGCCCCGAGCAGGGCCTGGACCTGCGCGCCCGGCACCGGCCCGGTGACCATCCCGCGGCTGAACGCGGTGAGCGCGGGGACCGCGATGTCCGGATCGTCCGAAAGCATCGCCCGCATGTGCTCCCGCATCAGGGACCCGACGCGCCCGCCCGGCCGGTCGCGGCCGATCTCGGTGATGGCGCCGACGAGTACGAGCCCGCGCAGCCGGGCGGTGCCGTGCACGCGGATGTGGTCGGTCAGCACCAGGCCGCCGTAGGACCAGGCGACGACGATCGCGTCCGGGCCGGCGAAGTCGAGCACCGCCGCGAGGTCGTCCGCCCAGACTTCGGGGTCGTCGTACCCGCGCACCGGGACGTCGGACGCGCCGTGGCCCCGCAGGTCCATCGCGACCAGGCGGAACCGCTCGGTCAGTGCCGGGTCGGCGAGCTGCGCGTCCCAGCACCGGGCCGACTGCGCCCAGCCGTGCACGAACACGATCGGCCGGCTGTTCGCCTCGCCCTCGACCCGCAGGCCGAGCCGGACCCCGCCGTGGCCGACGACTTCGGTGCGCACGGGCTACTTCGCACCCAGCCCTTGCCAGGCCGCCCAGCTGTAGTTCCAGTCCTTGACGTCCGAGGCCATCGGCGGGCCGAGCTTCGAGCCGGTGATCTCGACCGGGTCGCCGATCATCGCCGAGTCGAAGTAGTCCTTGGCGTCGGCTTCCAGCAGGTTGACGCAGCCGTGGGAGTTGTTGTTCTTCCCGATGTTGGCCGCGTTGTCCTGGTTCTCGTGGATGAACTCGCCGTGGTTGGAGAACCGGCAGGCCCACTTCTTGTTGACGTTCGTGTAGCCGTAGCGGGCGTTGTCGAAGATCGCCGACGGCTCCTTGCTCATGATGATGTAGGTGCCGTTCGGGGTGTTGCGGTCGACCTCGGCGTCCAGCCCGTTCGCGCACGGGTAGCTCTTGACCTGCGAGCCGCCCCGGTAGACGCGCATCTGGTGGTCGGGGGTGTTGACCTTGACCACCTGGTTGCGGCCGATCTTGAACTTCGTGGTGACGTCGGCCTTGCCGTACGCGCCGCCGCCCAGGTCGACGCCGTACAGCTTCGCCTCGACGTTCACGGTGATGTTCTGCGGCCAGTACTCCTTCGGCCGGTAGTCGACCTGGCTGTCGGACAGCCAGCCCCACGCACCCTCGACCTCCCCCTTGTCCGTCTTCACGGACAGGGCCTTCTCGACCGCCTTGCGGTCCTTGACCGCCGACGCGAACTTGACGCTGATCGGCATGGCGACCCCGACGGTCTGGTTGTCGGCCGGGTTGAGCGTGGCGCGGATCTGCTTCGCCGGGTTGATCGTGGTGAAGGTGCCCTTGAACTCGACCGGCTTGCCGTCGCTGCCGGTGGCCTTGGCCGAGTAGGTGTAGGTCTTGCCGTAGCCGAGCGGCTCGGAGCTGGTCCAGGCGAGGCCGTCCGGCGAGAGGTCGCCCTTGACGTCCTTGCCGCCGTCGGCGCTCAGCTTGCACTCGGTGAGCTTGCCGTCGGCGACCTTCAGCACGGCGGGCTTGAGCACCGGGACGTCCTTGGCGTCGGCGGCGGGCTCGGCCGTGATCTTCGCCACGGGCTGCGCGCCGCCGCCCTCGCCGTCGCTGTTGGCACCGGTCGGCTTGGCGGTGCCGCCCGTCTCGCTGGAACACGCGGCGGCGGCCAGTGCGGCTCCAGCCGCCAGGGCAGCCTTGAAGACCGTACGCCGTTCGATCACCGAAACCTCCTGGAATCCCCCGCCGACCAGCGGGCACACGCCTTTAGCGCTGGTGGCCCGGCCGACGTTACCTGCTGGCAGGTGAAGACCAACCGTTCAGGTAGCGACGTCTTTGTCGACAAAGACGTCCTACACACGTACGGGTTGCCCGGTTCGGCTCAAATCACGCAGTTGACGAGCAGCGGTTCGGGGTGCAGCAGGACGCCGAACCGCTCGTGGACGCCGTCGCGGACCTCGCGGGCCAGCGCCAGCAGGTCCTCCGTGGTCGCCTCGCCGCGGTTGGTCAGGGCGAGGGTGTGTTTCGTCGACAGCGAAACGCGGTTCCCCGGACCGGGGTACCCCTTGGCGAAGCCGGCCCGCTCGATCAGCCAGGCCGCGGACAGCTTGACCCCGCCGTCGGCCGGGTACTGCGGCACGTCCGCGCCGACGACGTCCGTGATCCGCTTCAAGACCGCTTCGACCTCGGCCGACGGGACGATCGGGTTGGTGAAGAACGAGCCCGCGCTCCACGTGTCGTGGTCGTCCTGGTCGAGCACCATGCCCTTGCCGCGACGCAGTTCGAGCACGGCTTCGCGCGCTTCGGCGGCCGGGACGCGGGCGCCGATCCCGACCCCGAGCGTGCGCGCCAGCTCGGCGTAGCGGATGGGCGCGGAGAGCCCGTCTTCGCGGACCTCGAAGCGGACCGAAAGCACGACGCCGGTGTCCGTGCCCTTGAGGACGCTGGTGCGGTAGGCGAAGCCGAGTTCGCCGGCCTTGAGCGTGCGCACTTCGCGCGTCCCGCGGTCGTAGAGCTCCACCGAGACGATCGACTCGGCGACCTCGCAGCCGTACGCGCCGACGTTCTGGATCGGTGTCGCGCCGACGCTGCCGGGGATGCCGGAGAGGCATTCGAGCCCGCCCAGCCCGGCCTCCACCAGCCCGGCGACGAAGGCGTCCCAGTTCTGCCCGGCCTGGACCTCGACGACACCGCCGTCGCGGTGCCAGCCGGTGTTCGCCACCTCGACCAGCGTCCCGTCGAACCCCGCGTCGCCGACCACCAGGTTGGAGCCGCCGCCGAGCAGCAGCACCGGCTCGCCGGCCGCGTCCGCCTCGCGAACCGCCGTGACGAGGTCTTCGCTGGTCACGGCGCTGACGAAGCGGCGGGCCGGGCCGCCGAGGCGCAGCGTGGTGTACGCGGCGAGCTTCGGGAGAGCGGGAGTTCGGGCGGAGTTCACGCGTCTGACGGTACTGTCCGGCTCATGGGATCCCGGATCGAGCACCGCGCTGAGTTCTCCGCCGACGTCGCCGCGACGTACGCGGCGGTCGCCGGCGAAGAGGCCCTGCGGGCGCGCCTGGAGCAGCTCGGCGGGCACGACGCGGCGCTGCTGGCGTACGAGGTGTCCGGCACGGACCTGCGGTACGAGCTGCGGCAGGGGATCAGCGCGGACAAGCTGCCGCAGGCGGTCCGGACGCTGCACAAGGGCGACCTGCGGGTGACCCGCACGCAGACCTGGCGGGTGAGCAAGGACGGCACGGGCCGCCAGGGCAACGCGACCGTCGAGGTCGGCGGTGTGCCGGGCGAGATCAGCGCGCGGACGGCCTTGCTGGCCAACGGCGGCAAGACCGTGCTGCGGATCAGCGGCGAGGTGACGGTCCGGATCCCGCTGTTCGGCGGGAAGCTGGAGAGCGTGATCGCCGAGCAGGTCACGAAGCTGCTGGAGCACGAGGCCGAATTCACCGCGAAGTGGCTGGCCGGGGCCGCCTGAGTCCGGTCGGCGCGCCGACGCGCGGCACGACCAACCCGAACCGCCTGCGCCGGGTCGACCGCTGGATCGCGGCCGCGCCGGCGACGTCCCGGCTGCTGCGCGCGGCCGGTTCGCCGTTGGTGGTCGATCTCGGATACGGCGCTTCCCCGGTCACGACGGTCGAGCTGGCGCGGTGGCTGCGCCGGGTCCGCCCGGACGTCCGGGTGCTCGGCCTGGAGCTGGATCCGGAGCGGGTGGCCGTTGCGCAGTCCGCCGCGGCACCGCCCCTCCTGGAGTTCCGCCGCGGCGGGTTCGAGCTGGCCGGGACGCGGCCGGTGCTGGTCCGGGCGTTCAACGTGCTCCGCCAGTACGCGGAGGACGAGGTCGCGGGCGCGTGGCGCCTGATGCTGGACTCGATGCCCGCCGAGGGTCTCCTGGTCGAGGGCACGTGCGACGAAATCGGGCGGCTGTCGACGTGGGTCCTGGTCTCGGCGTCCGGCCCGGTCTCGCTGACGCTTTCGATGCGCCTGGCGGGCCTGGAGCGCCCGTCGACGGTGGCCGAGCGGCTGCCGAAGGCGCTGATCCACCGGAACGTGCCCGGTGAGCGCGTCCACGCGCTGTTGGCGGCCCTCGACACCTGCTGGGCCACCGCGGCACCGCACCAGGCGTTCGGGGTGCGGTCCCGCTGGCTGGAGACGGTCCGGCTGCTGGCCGCGCGGGGGTGGCCGGTGCTGGGCCCGCCGTCCCGGATCCGCCTCGGCGAGCTGACCGTTCCGTGGGAAGCGGTCGCCCCCGCCTGAACGTTCACCGGGCCACCCCCGCTGCGTCACCCCGAAGTGACCTGCGGTGATCACCATTGAGCCGTGGAACTCCTGGCGCAGGTCACCGAGGTCCTGCGCGACGCGCTGGGCTCGCCGTGGCTGTGGGTGCTCGTCTTCGCCGTGTCCGGCTTGGACGCGCTGCTGCCGTTCATGCCCAGCGAAACCACCGTCGTCACCGTCGCCGTCCTGCTCGGGCCCGATCCCGCGCGGCTCACCCTGCTCGCCGTGGTGGCGGCCGCGGGCGCGTGGGCGGGCGACTGCCTCGGGTACGCCGTCGGCCGATCCGCGGGGCCACGGGCGATCGCGCGGCTGCAGCGCGGGCCCGACGGCCGCCGCCGGTACGAGTGGGCGCGCGACCGGGTGCGGCGCAACGGCGGGCTGCTGATCATCGCGGCCCGGTACCTGCCCGGCGGACGCGTCGCCAGCGCGCTGGCCAACGGCAGCCTCGGCTACCCGCTGCCGAAGTTCGTCGTGCTCGACGCCGCGGGCGCGGCGATCTGGGCGGCGTACAGCGTGCTGATCGGGCTGGCGGGCGGAGCCGCCTTCGCCGACGAGCCGGCCAAGGGCCTGCTGCTGTCCTTCAGCCTGGGCCTGGGATTGGTGTTCGCCATCGAGGCCGGGAGACGGCTACGGTCGGCACATGCTCGAAGCGATCGACGTCCACGCGGACGGGCTCAAGCGGGCGGCGCTGGCGGCCGGGCCGTCGGCCGGGGTACCGAACTGTCCGAAGTGGACTGTCCATGACCTGGTGACGCACATCGCGTTCGTGCACGCCTTCGCGGTCGGCCTGGCGATGAACCGGCCGGTGCCGCCGACTCCGCCGCCGGGCTGGGACGACGTCCTCGGGTGGTGGGACGGCCAGCGCCTCGCCCTGCGCGAAGCGCTCGGCCGCAACCCGGAAACGCCCGCCTTCTCGCCGTACCCGGGCTTCGAGTCGACGGTCGGCGACTGGACGCGGCGGATGGCGCACGAGACGGCGATCCACCGACTCGACGCCGAATCGGCCCTCGAAGCCGGTCCGGGAACGCGCTTCTCGTCGGAGTTCGCGAACGACGGGATCGACGAGTTCCTGACCTACCTCGCCCCACGCCTGGGCAAGAAGGCCGACCTGCGCGTCACGACGCCGGAGCGCGAGTGGGCCCTCGGCGACCCCGCCGCCGAGGTCTCCGGTGCCGCCGACGACGTCTACCGGGCACTGTGGGGCCGTCCGCACCGGGCGTCGGTCACGGGTGATCTCGCACCGCTCGCGGCGCCCTGACCAGCACCAGGGAGAATGCCGGGCGTGACCGCACCCGAACGCCGCTACGTCATCACCTTCGGCTGCCCCGACCGCACCGGCATCATCGCCCGGATCTCCGGGTTCCTCGCCGAGCACGGCGGCTGGATCGTCGAGGCGGCCTACCACACCGACCCGGACACGGGCTGGTTCTTCACCCGCCAGGTGGTCCGGGCCGACTCGCTGCCCTTCGACGCCGCCGAGCTGCGCGCCCGCTTCGGCGAAGTGGCCGCGGAGCTGTCCGCGGAGTCGAGCTGGCAGGTCAGCGACACCGGGGAGCGGCGCCGCGCGGTGATCCTCGTCTCCAAGGCCGGGCACTGCCTGTACGACCTGCTCGGCCGGGTCGCCTCCGGGGAGCTCGAGGTCGACATCGCCGCGGTGATCGGCAACCACGACTCGCTGGCCGACATCACCCGCGCGCACGGCATCCCGTTCCACCACGTGCCGTTCCCGGCCGGGGGGAAGGAAGCCGCGTTCGAGCAGGTGCGCAAGCTGGTCGACGAGCACGACCCGCACGCGGTGGTGCTGGCCCGGTTCATGCAGATCCTGCCCGCCGACCTGTGCCGCGAGTGGGCGGGCCGGGCGATCAACATCCACCACAGCTTCCTGCCGTCGTTCATCGGCGCGAAGCCGTACCACCAGGCGCACACGCGCGGAGTGAAGCTGGTCGGCGCGACCTGCCACTACGTGACGGCGGACCTCGACGCCGGCCCGATCATCGAGCAGGACGTCATCCGCGTCGACCACGGCGACTCGGTGGAGGACATGGTCCGCAAGGGCCGCGACATCGAGAAGGTCACCCTGGCCCGCGGCCTCCGGTGGCACCTGGAGAACCGCGTGCTGGTGCACGGCAACCGCACCGTGGTGTTCTGACCGCGGTCGTGAGTGGTAATTCGGGTTCTAACCCGAATTACCACTCAC
>NZ_JBSGAI010000093.1:0-15556 GCF_053600695.1 Amycolatopsis sp. NPDC005003
TGACGTCGCCGAGCGGGCGTTCACCTCACGCGGCTGGACCTGGGGCGGCTCCTGGGACACCCCGATCGATTACCAGCACTTCGAGAAGCCCTGACTCTGGCCCGGAAACCGCTGGGGCGGGCAAACCGGGGCTGTGTGCGGGATCGGTCGCGACGGTAACCGCAGCCTCGCGCACTGGGGATGACTGACCGAAGTTCAGGACCGTCGCCGATGGACTGGCGGCGGTCCGGGCTTCGGCGAACCGGCTGTGGCGACGGATCGGCCGCTGCGCCGAGCCGGCCATTGCGGACCGGCCGTTGCGGCGAACCGGCCGCTGCATCGGGCCGGCCATTGCGGACCGGCCGCTGCGGTGAGCCGGCTGTTGCGGCGCGCCGGGCGTGCTAGTCGCGGCGGGCGTTCTGCAGCGCCAGGCCGCGGGGGGTGGCCGCGCGGGTGATCAACGCGAACGCGCCGTCGCACGCCAGTGCCAGTACCACCGCGGCCAGGCCGCCCGCGAAGATCTCTCCGTAGCCCTGGGCTCCGAGCGCGAAGCCGTCGACTATGTAGCGGCCCAGGCCGCCGCCGTCGTTGACGATTGCTCCGATCGCCACCGTGGCGATCAGCTGGAGGAATGCCACCCGGGCGCCCGCCAGGATCACCGGGGACGCCAGCGGGAGCTCGAGGCGCAGCATGATCTGCCACTCGCGGTAGCCCGTTCCGCGGGCCGCGTCGACCGTCTCCTGCTCCAGCGTCACCACGCCCGCGTACGTGTTCGTGAACAACGGGGGCATCGCCAGGCCGACCAGCGCCAGGAGCAACGGCCAGAACGTCGTGTCCAGCTCCCAGCGGCTGGCCAGGAACCAGAACAGGATGATCAAGCCGAAACTCGGGATCGCGCGGCCGATGTTCACCGCGCTGCTCGCGAGGAACGCGCCGCGGCGGTAGTGGGCCAGCCAGAGCGCCGCCGGGATGGTCAGCGCCGCCGCGATCGCCAACGCCAGCAACGAGAACCTGAGGTGCTCCAGCGTGCGGTACGGGACGCCGGCCTTGTCGGTCCAGCTCCAGCGGTTCGGGTCCGCGAGCCACGCGTTCAGCTGGTCGAGGAAGCTCATCGCGCCCGCACCTTCCGCGACCAGGGAGCCAGCACGCGCTCGCTGAGCCAGAGGACCAGATCCACCGCCACCGCCAGTGCGACCGACAGGACCACGCCGACGATGATCATCGTCGGGTTGGGGGTCGCCGTCTGGATGCCCGCTCGAATGAAATAACCCAGGCCGCCGAGGCCGAGCATCGACGTGACCGTCACCAGTCCGATCGTCGTCACCGCCGCGACCCGCAGGCCGGCGATCACCACCGGCAGGGCCAGGGGCAGCTCGATCTGCCAGAGCAGCCTGCCGCGCGTGTACCCCATGCCGACCGCGGCCTCGCGGACCTCGTTCGGCACCTGGTCGACGCCGGTCACGATGTTGCGGATCAGGATCAGCAGCGTGTACGTCGCGAGCGGGATCATCGCGGAGACGAACGTCAGCCCGAAGAACGGCACCAGGACCGCGAACGCGCCCAGGCTCGGGATCACGTACAACGCGCCCGCCGTGCCGAGGATCACCGGGTACGACCAGCGGAAACGCAGGGAGACCACGGCGAGCCCGATCGAAACCACCAGGCCGATGCCGAGCGCGGCGCCGGTCAGCGAAACGTGCTCGAGGAGGCGCTGGACGATGGCGTCGGCGTTGCGGTCCACCCACTTCCACTGGAAGATCGGGGGCCCGCTCTCGGCGGCCAGCGGCGTCACCGTGGTCACGTGCACCGGCTGACCCTACCCCGATCAGGCGCAAATATTCCGCGGAGTGGGAAATGCGACGGCTTTCTCCCACGATGTGGATTCTTGTCGGAGGTCGGGGCTAGGGTCCTTTCGTCTGTTCGAGTGACGAGGGAGTGGGGATTCGTGCGCTGGTTCCGGAACGCGTCCGTGGTGGCGGTGGCCGTCGCGGCGACGCTCGGTTTGGCCGCCTGTGGCGGCAGCGACAGCGGTGACAAGCCCGCCGCGCAGGGCAAGGGCGGGGCGCCGATCGTCGTCGCGTCCTTCAACTTCACCGACAGCCAGATCCTCGCCGAGATCTACGCTCAGGCGCTGGAGGCCAAGGGCTACCCGGTGACGCGCAAGCTGAACCTGGGGTCACGGGAGCTGATCTACCCGTCGCTGAAGTCCGGCGAGCTGCAGTTCATCCCGGAGTACCAGGGTGCGGCGATCACCACCGGCTTCGGCAAGGAGGCAGGCAAGACCGCGCAGGAGGAGCACGACCAGCTGGCGAAGCTGTTCGAGCCCAGCGGTGTCGCGCTGCTGAACTTCGCGGCCGCCGAGGACAAGAACACCTACATCGTCAAGTCCGACCTGGCCAAGGACAAGGGCATCGCGTCGATCAGCGACCTGAAGAAGCTCGACAAGGTCGTCATGGCCGGCCCGCCGGAGTGCGAGAAGCGCCTTCCGTGCTTCAAGGGCTTCACGGACGTCTACCAGCTGACCAACATCAGCTTCCAGACCATCCAGGAAGCCGGCCCGCGCGTCCAGCAGCTCAAGTCCGGGGCCGTCACGGTCATCCCGGTCGACTCGGTCAGCCCGCTGACCGGTGACCCGGCCTACACCGTGCTCAAGGACGACCTCAACATCGTGCCGACCGAGAACGTCGTGCCCGCGGTGAACAAGAAGGTGCTCGACGAGCGCGGAGCCGACTTCGCCAACGCGGTCAACGCCGTGAGCGCGAAGCTGACGACGGACGTCATGCGCGACCTGAACAAGCGGGTCGACTCCGACGGCGAACGCGCCGAAGACGTCGCGAAGGACTGGCTGGGCAAGGCCGGGCTCTGAACTACGCGGTCCCGCTGACGACCCACGCCCGGGCCGTCAGCGGGATCGAGCCGTCCGGGTTCGCCGGCAGGCGGCCGCGCAGCAGCTCGCGGAGCCGGTCGCGGTGCGCTTCCGGCAGGGTGGCCAGGTACGACGGGGCCGGGCCCTGCGCGCCCAGGAACGGCTGCCAGTAGTCGTCGAAGTCCGCGAACACCGTCGGGATCGTGATCTCCCCGACGGACACCGCCGTGAAGCCCGCGTCCGTCCACAGCCGGCCCAGCGGCTCCGGACGGCAGAGCGTGAACCGGCGCCCCTCGTCCAGCTCGGCGACCGTCGAAGGGTCGAGCTCGGCGGCCGCCTCCCAGAAGCGGCGGATCAGCTCCATGCCCTCGGCGAGGTCCCACAGGTAGGTGGCGGCCGGCCCGCCCGGCGCGGTCACCCGGGCGATCTCCGCCGCGGCACGGGCCGGCTCGGGGACGAAGTTCAGCACCAGGCCCGACACCACCACGTCGAACCGGGCGTCCGGGAACGGCAGCGAGCGCGCGTCGGCCTGCGTGAACGTCGCCCGCGGATCGGTCACGCCCGCGCGAGCCGTCTTCAGGAAGCCCTCGGACGGGTCGACGCCGACGACTTCCGCCGGGTCGGCCGCCACCAGCACCGCCGAGGTCAGCGCGCCCGTGCCGCAGCCGACGTCGAGCCAGCGCCGGCTCGCCGGCACGTCGAGCTGCCGGACGAACGTCGCCGCGATCCGGCGGCTCCACCGTCCGATGTAGGCCTCGTACGCGTCGCCTGACTGCCACATGCCCCCGAGTACAGCACAGAAACCGCTGTTCAGCGCCCGGCCAGCGCCCCGGTCGCGTCCTGGCCCGCCGCCGTCGCGCGGCGCAGGAACCCGGCGATCAGCGCCAGGTCTTCCTCGCTGTAGCCGGCGCAGAGCTCGTCCATCGCGGTGTTCATCCCCGCGTACAGGCGGAAGAGTTCCGCATTGCGGCCGGGCACCGCGCGGACGGCGACCGAGCGCCGGTCGGCCGCCTCGGGGTCGCGTTCCCGGACGATCCAGCCGCCCTTCTGCAGCCGGTCGAGGATGCCGGTCATCGTCGCCGGGTGCAGCCCGGCGCGGCGGGCCAGCGCGCTGGGGCTGAGCGGGCCGTGCCGGGCGATCAGCTCCAGGCACTCCAGGTCGACGTCCTTGAGCGCGATCTGGGCGCTGACCTGGTGGTTCAGCAGCGCGAGCTGGTTGCGCAGCTCCCGCAGCGCGTCCTTCACCGCCACGGTCGACCGGCGGTGCGCTCCCGAACTCATGCCGGCGAGCCTAACCGCCGAGGGCCATCCTCGTGTACGCGCGGACGTCGGCGTCCGAGTCGGTGCGCCGCGTCCGCAGCCGCGCCGCCACCGACGGCTGAGCCGCCCACTTGCCCAGCGCCTGGACCGCCGCCCGGCGGACGTTCGGGTGCTCGTCCTCCAGCGCCGCGAGCAGCTGCTCCGACGGTTCGGCCAGCGCACCCAGCGCCGTCGCCGCACCCCGGCGGACCTGCCAGGCCGGGTCCGCCAGCGCCGCGAACGCCAGCCGGGCCAGGTCGCCGCCGCAGCCCAGGTCGGCCGCCGCCGTCAAGGCCGCCGCGCGGACCAGGGGATCGCTGTCGACCGCCAGGGCCGCCACCGTGCCGGTCGACCGCGGGTCGCCGATCGTGCCCAGCCCCGTCGCCGTCGCCACCCGGACCTCGCGGGAGGCGTCCGCCGCCGCGGACGCCAGTGCCGAAGCCGCGTCCAGCGACACCAGGCCGCGGATGGCTTCCAGCCGGACCCCGACCGCCGGATCGGCCAGCGCGGCGGCGAACAACGCCGAGTCACCGAGCCGCAGGGCGCGCAGGACGTCCAGGGCCACCGAACGCACGTCCGCGTCGGACACCGCCAGCGCCGATCGCAGCCCGTCGCCCAGTGACGACGACGGCGTCAGCACCTCCACCAGCTCCCGCAGGCCGGCCGCCGCCGCGGCCCGCACCCGGGCGTCGATGTCGTGCAACGCCGTGACCAGCGCCGGCCCGAAGCCGTCCGGGGCCGATTCGGTGAGCACCGCGATCGCCGTCGTGCGGACCTCGGCGTCAGGATCGGACAGGTAAGAAGACAGCACCGCGAGCGAAGGCTGTTCCTCCGCCAGCGCGACGACCTCCAGGACCCGCGGCGACGAATGCGTCCGCGCCGGAGAGACGGTGGTGGCGTCCGGCGGGGTGTGGCCGCTGAAGGCCGTGTGGGTGCCGAGGACTTCGACGTCGAAGTCCGGCACCGAGAACTCCGGTACCGGCACGACATACGGCGTCACCGGCCGCTTCAGGAACTCCATCTCCCCGGCCGCCGTCTTCCGCAGGTTCAGGTGCGCCAGCCACGAGACGTCGTCGCGGCCGGGGTGGTCAGTCCGGTCGTGGTAGAGCCCCCACCGGCTCTCGGTCCGCACCAGCGACGCCCGGGCGGCCATCTCGGCGCAGTCCCGGATGAACGTCACTTCGGCGCAGCGCATCAGCTCGTGCGGGGTCCGCGCGCCCATCGAAGCGATCTCGCCGGTCATCCGCGCGAACGTCTCGAGGGCGATCTCCAGCTTCGCCGTCGTCTTCGGCGGGGCCACGTAGTCGTTGACGAACCGCCGCAGCTTGTACTCAACCTGCTGCTGCGGCGGACCGTCCGGAGTCGACAGTGGCCGGTAGATCAGCTCGTGCGCACGACCGATCTGGTCCTCGGGCAACGGAACACGAGGACGCAGGGCACCCGAAGCGTGCGCGCCCGCGAGGTCGCCGTAGACGAACGCGCCGATCATGTAGTTGTGCGGCACGCAGGCGAGGTCACCCGCCGCGTACAGGCCCGGGACCGTCGTCGCGCCGTTCTCGTCCACCCAGACGCCGGAGGCCGAATGCCCGCCGCACAGGCCGATCTCCGAGATGTGCATCTCGACGTCGTGCGTGCGGTAGTCGTGGCCGCGGGTGGCGTGGAACGTCCCGCGCGTCGGCCGCTCGGTCGTGTGCAGGATGTTCTCCAGCGCGCCGAGCGTCTCCTCCGGCAGGTGGGTCAGCTTGAGGTAGATCGGGCCGCGCGCCGAGGAGATCTCGCGGGCGACCTCGGCCATCATCTGGCCGGACCAATAGTCGCAGTCGACAAAGCGATCGCCGGCGGCGTTGACCTGGTAGCCGCCGAAGGGATTGGCGACATAAGCGCAGGCCGGGCCGTTGTAGTCCTTGATCAGCGGGTTGATCTGGAAACACTCGATCCCGGACAGCTCGGCGCCCGCGTGGTACGCCATCGCGTAGCCGTCGCCCGCGTTGGTCGGGTTCTCGTAGGTGCCGTAGAGATATCCGCTCGAGGGCAATCCCAATCGTCCACAAGGGCCGGTCGCGAGGATGACCGCGGCCGCCGAGACCGTGACGAACTCGCCGGTCCGCGTGTTGAACCCGACGGCACCGACCGCGCGCCCGCCGGACGTCAGCACCCGCACCGGCATCACGCGGTTCTCGATCGTGATCCGCTCGCGCATGTGCTTCGCCCGCAGCACCCGGTAGAGCACCTTCTTGATGTCCTTGCCCTCCGGCATCGGCAGCACGTAGCTGCCGGACCGGTGCACGCGCCGCACGGCGTACTCGCCGTACTCGTCCTTTTCGAACTTGACGCCGTACTTCTCCAGCCGCTGCACCATGGCGAACCCGCGCCGCGCGGTCTGGTACACGGTGGACTGGTTGACGACGCCGTCGTTGGCGCGGGTGATCTCGGCGACGTAGTCCTCCGGTGTCGCCTTGCCCGGGATGACCGCGTTGTTGACGCCGTCCATGCCCATGGCCAGCGCGCCCGAGTGCCGGACATGCGCCTTCTCCAGCAGCAGCACGTTCGCGCCGTGCTCGGCGGCGGTCAGCGCCGCCATCGTCCCGGCCGTCCCGCCGCCGATGACCAGGACGTCGGTCTCGAAGTGCGTCCGCGTGGACACCGGGGGTGCTTCGAACGTCACGCCGCCACCAGCCCGTCCAGGACCTCGGCGCGCTCGGCCGCCACGGCGGGCTCGGCCGTCCGCGGCCGCGACGACTCGACGACCTTCGCCAGCCGCCCGTCGCGGGTCAGCACCGCGACCCGGTCGGCCAGGAACAGGGCCTCGTCGACGTCGTGGGTCACGAACACCACGGTCGTCGGCCGCTTGCGCCAGACCTCCACGAGCAGCCGCTGCATGGCCGTGCGGGTCTGGGCGTCCAGCGCGCCGAACGGTTCGTCGGCCAGGATAACCCGCGGCGACCCGGCTAGGGTGCGGGCCAGCTGGACGCGCTGCCGCATGCCGCCGGACAGCTCCCGCGGCAGGTGGTCCCCGTACCCGGCCAGCCCGACCTGCGAGAGCCACGACTCGGCCTCCACGCGCCGCCTCGCCCGCGGGACGCGCCGGATGGTCAGCGGCAGTTCGACGTTGCGGCGCACCGAACGCCAGGGCAGCAGCCCGTCGTCCTGGAACACCAGGGCGCGCTCGGCCGACGTGCCGGTCACCTCCACACCGGCGGACAGAACGCGGCCCGACGACACCGGCAGCAGCCCGGCGAGGGTGCGCAGCAACGTCGACTTGCCGCACCCCGAAGGCCCGGTGACGGCGAGGATCTCGGCGTCGGCGACGGCCAGGTCGATGCCGGACAGCACCGCCCTCCGTCCGTAGTGGACGGTCAGGTTCTCGATGCGGAGGCTCATGCGTTCTCCCCTCGGGGCAGCCAGCGGGTGGCGCGGCGGCCGAGCAGTTCGACGGCGGCCGAGGTGACCCAGCCGAGCAGGCCGATGGTGAGCATCCCGACGATCACGCCGGGGTAGTCGACGACGGTGTAGGCCTGCCAGGTCCGGTAGCCGACGCCGAACTCGCCGGAGATCATCTCCGCCGAGATCACGCAGATCCACGAAACGCCCATGCCGACGGACAACCCGCCGAACACGCCGGGCAGCGCACCCGGCAGCACGACGTTCCAGAGCACGCGCCGCCGCGAGCCGCCCATCGTGCGGATCGCGTCCTCCCAGACCACCGGCAGCGCGCGCACCGCGTGCCGCGTGCTGACCACGACCGGGAAGAACGCCGCGAGGAACGTGATGAACACGATGCCCTGCTCGTTGGTGGGGAAGAGCAGGATCGCGATCGGCACCACCGCGATCGCCGGGATGGGCCGCACGACTTCCAGCAGCGGCTGGACGACGTCGGACGTGCCGCGGGAGCGCGCGATCGCCGTGCCGAGCCCGATGCCGAACACCGCGGCCAGCGCGAAGCCGGTGACGATCCGGCGCAGGGAATCGAGCAGGTCCTGGTAGTAGACGGCGGTGCCGAGCTGGTAGCCGAGGTCGCGGGCGACTTCGACGGGGGTGGGCAGGCGGTCGAAGTGCAGCCAGAGGTCGACGTCGAACGCGGTCAGCAGCTCCCACACGACCAGCGCGGCGACGATGCTGCCGGCGCGGACGGCCAGGCGGCTGAACCGGCGTCTGGGTGGCGCCGGTGGGGCGGCGACGGCGGTGGGTTCGTGTTCGAGGGTCTGGGTCATCGGGACTCCTCCACGGCTTGCGCGTAGCTGACGATCGCGCCGGGGTGCCCGGCGAGGTGGGCGCGGGCGCCGTCTTCGGTGGTGAAGGGCAGCAGCGTGCCGCCCGCGTCGCGCACCCAGACGGCCTTGTCCGCGAACCAGCGGGTGCCGGTGGCCGCGTCGGGGACGTAGGCCGCGCGGACCGGCTTCCCGGCGTGCGCCACGGCCTTGAGCAGGCACGACGGCGTGGCCGCGGGGTGTGTCGCGGTCTCGCCGGCCAGCCACAGCTCACCCGAGGTGCGCGGATCAGTGACCGGCTGCGCGCACGTCGTGTCGAAACCCTGCACCGCCGCCGGATTGTCCAAAGAGGACGCAGCTGTGTCGTAGGACGGGCCGTAGATCTCCCGCAGGTACCGGTCGTCGACGAACGCGCCGAGGTCCAGCCGCTTGATGTTGCCGATCGACCGCAGGAACGGCGCGTCCGTCTCCAGCGCGCTGTTCAGCGGGCGCTTCAGCGGCAGGTCGAAGGTGACCATGCCGCCGGCGCCGTTGTAGAGGTAGACGACCTCGGCCGGCAGCTTCGTGGCGGAGGCGACCTTCAGGGCCGCGTCCATCGGGTGCTGGTGCAGGTAGTCCGTCGCGTCCCGTTGCGCGCGCAGGAACTCCGTGACGACGTCGTGGTGACTGTCCGCATAGGACTCCCGGACGACCACGCCGTGCCAGGTCGGCAGGTTCAGCGCCGAGCCGTCGTAGAGCAGCCGGGCCTGGTTGGCGAACACCAGCTGGCCCGGCCACGCGACGAACTGCCCGAGCGCGTCGACCGACCCGGACAGCAGCCCGGACGCGCCGACCGCCGGCGCCTGGTTCTGCAGGTGGACGTCGTCGGTGCCGATGCCGATGTTCTGCAGCGCGTGCACGGTGGTGCCGTGCCCGGCCGAACCGATGCTGGCCGAGATCTTCTTGCCGCGCAGGTCGGCCAGGGTGTGGGCGGGCGAGCCCGGCGGCACGACGACCATGTTCAGCGCGCCCAGCAGGTTGTAGCCGGTGGCGGCGATCAGCTCGGTGCGGCCGTCGCCGAACTCCTGCGTGCGGGATCCGTTGATGAGCAACGGGTAGTCGCCCATCGAGCCGATGTCGATCTTCCCGGCGACCATCTGCGCGGTGATCGGCGCGCCGGTGGAGTAGTCCTGCCACGTGACGTGATAGCGCTTCCCGTCCCGTTTGCCCAGGTCGGCGAGCCGCTGCTCGAAGTACCCGAGCGACCGCAGCAGCGTGCCCGCGGTGACCGTGTTGATCGTCTTCGACTGGTAGCCGATGACCACGTCGACGTCGCTCGACGTCGACGCGTTCGCGGTGCAGCCCGCGGCCAGCAACGCGGCGGCGAGCAGAACCCGGACCGCCTTCATCGCAGCAGGTAAGGCATGTTGATGGTGACCGCGCCGGTCGGGCAGCGTGCCGCGCACGGCCCGCAGTACCAGCACTCGTCGACGTGCATGTACGCCTTGTCGGTGTCCGGGTCGATGGCCAGGGAGTCGAGCGGGCACATGTCGACGCACAGGCGGCAGCCGTCGAGGCACTTCGACTCGTCGATCGTCACCGGGACGTCGACCCGGCTCGGCACGAGGGGCATGGCGGTCTCCTTCAGGAACGGTCGAGGCGGGCGCGCATGGTCAGGCGGTCGCCGCACAGCCGGATGTATTCGAGGTCGACGGGCCGCCCGTCGGCGAAGTGCGTGAGGCGTTCCCACCGCAGCAGCGCCGCGCCCGGCGGGACCTCCAGCACGGCGGCGGTTTCGGGGTCGGCGTTGAGGGATTCGACGTCGATGTCGGCGTAGCCCAGCCGCTGCCCGGACGTCTCCTCGATGAGCGCGAACACGTCCCGCCCGGCGAGGTCGTGCTCCAGCAGCGGCTTCCCGATCTCCGGCAGCAGGTAGGTGAGGTCGAGCGACAGCGGGACGCCGTCGAGGCGCCGCAGCCGTTCCAGGTAGACGACCTCGGAGCGCTCGGGCACGCCGAGCCGGTGCGCCACCACGGCGGGCGCGGGTACCAGGTCCGCCGTCCGGATGTCGTTGGTCACCTCGCCGTGTTCGCGCAGCACCTCGGCGAGCCCGGCCAGCCGGTTGAGCCCGTGCGGGTACTTGTGCCCGACGACGACCGTGCCGACGCCGGGCTGGCGCGCGATCAGGCCGTCGTCGCGCAGCAGCGCGAGGGCTTCCCGCACGGTGTTCCGGGTCGCCGAGAACTTCACCGTGAGGTCCTCCTCACACGGCAGCCGCTCCTCTGCCAGCACCTGACGGCGCAGCAGATCGGCGAGCTGCCGGGCGCTGTCGGACCTCGTCCGCCGGGGTGTCGTGGGCATGGCGGCGAGAATGGCCAGCGGACGTTAACACCGTGTTACGCCACTTCCGGCGCTCTTCCCAGGCTTCTGACCTGCGAAAAAGGCTGTCCAGAGCGGACTTCCGCCGCTCACTATCTGGGACGTGCGAGGGCGCCCGCCGCGGGTGCGGTGCGCGGTGAAATCGTGGACCCTGATTCGTACGCCGGGAAGAGGAGTGAAATGGGAAAGGTCACGGCCACCGCGGAGCGCACCATCGACGCCCCGGCCGACAAGGTCCGCGCGCTCGTCGCCGACTACGCCGAGACGCGGCCGAAGCTGCTCACCGAGCACTACCGCGACTACCAGGTGACCGAGGGCGGCGTCGGCGCCGGGACCAAGGCCGGCTGGAAGCTGCAGGCGACGTCCAAGCGCGTCCGCGACGTCAAGGCGACGGTCACCGAGCCGCGGCCGGGAACGCTGGTCGAGACGGACGCGAACTCGAGCATGGTCACCACGTGGACGGTCACTGAAGCGGGTGAACGCAGCGTCGTGAAGATCGAGACGACCTGGGACGGTGCCGGCGGCATCGGCGGCTTCTTCGAGAAGACCTTCGCGCCGGGCGGGCTCAAGAAGATCTACGACGGCGTGCTGGAGAAGCTCGCCGAGATCGTGTGACGCCTCACAATCGGAATCTGCGCCCCGGTTAGCCGGTTACACCCGGTGGAATCCGGGGCGCCTGCCCCGCTTCGAGCTTTGGAGGAGATTCGACGATGAGCACGGCGACCGAAATCCGGCTGGCTTCGCGTCCGGAAGGCGTGCCGACGCACGACAACTTCGAGATCGTCGACACCGAGGTGCCGACGCCGGGCGACGGCCAGATCCTGGTCCGCAACCTGATCATGAGCGTCGACCCCGCGATGCGCGGCCGCATGAAGGACGTCAAGTCCTACGCGCCGCCGTTCCAGGTCGGCGAGGTCATGAGCGGCGGGGCGGTCGGCGAGGTCGTCGAGTCGAACGTCGACGACGTCAAGGTCGGTGACCACGTGCTCCACCAGGCCGGCTGGCGCACCCACGCCGTGCTCGACGCGGGCCGGTACGTCAAGGTCGACGGGGCCGCGGCGCCGCTGTCGACGTACCTCGGCGTGCTCGGCATGCCGGGCCTCACCGCCTACTCCGGCCTGCTGGAGTCGGCCGAGTTCAAGCCGGGCGACACGGTGTTCGTCTCCGGTGCGGCCGGCGCGGTCGGCTCGCTGGTCGGGCAGATCGCGAAGCTGAAGGGCGCCAAGCGCGTCATCGGCTCGGCGGGTTCGGCGGAGAAGGTCCGCCACCTGATCGACGACCTCGGCTTCGACGCCGCCTTCAACTACAAGGACGGCCCGGTCGTCGAGCAGCTGCACAAGGCGGCGCCGGAGGGTGTCGACGTCTACTTCGACAACGTCGGCGGCGAGCACCTCGAAGCCGCGATCGACGCGATCACCCTGCACGGCCGGATCGTCATCTGCGGGATGATCTCCACGTACAACGCGACCGAGCCGACGCCGGCGCCGCGCAACCTCACGCAGGTCATCGCCAAGCGGCTCACCATCCGCGGCCTGCTGGTGATCGACCACTGGCACCTGCAGCAGCAGTTCGTCACCGAGATCGCGCCGCTGGTGGCCTCCGGCGAGATCAAGTACTCGGAGACCTTCGTCGACGGCATCCGCAACGCGCCCGAGGCGTTCCTCGGCCTGCTGTCGGGCGCCAACACCGGCAAGATGCTGGTCCGGATCGCGGACTAAAGCAGTCCGGCCAGCTCCGGCAGGGTCGACGCGGTGTAGGTGGGCGCGGGCGAGCCGGGCAGCGGGTGGACTCCGGGACGGGTGAGCAAGGCCGTCTCGAGACCCGCCGCCTGGGCGCCCGCGATGTCCCAGTCGTGCGCCGCGATCATGACCGCCCGCCGCCCGGGATAGGCGGCGGTGACCTGCCGGTAGGGCTCCGGCGCGGGCTTGAGCCTGCCGACCTGCTCGGCGGAGAAGATCCGGTCGAGCAGCGGCGCCAGCCCGGCGTTCTGCAGCTGGGCCTCGGCGGTGGCGAGCGGCGAGTTCGTCAGCGCGACCACGGTGTGGCCCGCTTCGCGCAGCTTCACCAGGCCCGGCTCGACGTCCGGGTGGGCCGGGAGCGAACGCAGCCTCACGGCGATCGCCCCCAGGTCCGCCTCCCGCCCGTGCCGGGCGGCGACCTCGATCGCCGCGTCCCCGGCGATGCCCGCGAAGTCGCGGTAGCCGCCCGTCGCCGTCACCGTGAGGACGGTGTGGATGGCCAGGCCGAACCACTCGCGCCGCAGCTCGGGCCCGCCGATGGTGGCGTCCAGCGCGGCGAGGTCCAGCAAGGTCTCGTTGACGTCGAAGACGCACAGCATCCGATCAGTATTGCTCGGTGAGCGCCCGGTGGTCGAGGCGCGCGTCCAGCTCCTCCGCCGGGGTCGGCAGGGACATCTGGTCCCGCATGATCGTGCCCAGCGACGGCAGGGTCGAGCGGTCGGGCCACGTCGACGGGTCCCACAGCGACGACCGCAGGAACGCCTTCGCGCAGTGCATGTACAGCTCCTGCACTTCGACGACCACGGCCAGCCGCGGCCGCTTGCCCCGCACCACCAGCGCGTCGAAGAACGGCGCGTCCGACACCAGTTTCGCGCGGCCGTTGACCCGCAGCGTCTCGTTCATCCCCGGCACCAGGAACAGCAGCCCGGCGTGCGGGTTGTCGACGATGTTGCGGAAGCTGTCCACCAGCTTGTTGCCCGGCCGGTCCGCCAGCACCAGCGTCTTCTCGTCGAGCACCAGCACCGAGCCCGCCGGGTCGCCCCGCGGGGAGACGTCACAGCTGCCGTCCGGGGCCGAAGTCGCCAGCAGCACGAACGGCGAGTGCGCGATCAGGTTCCGCGCGTGCTCGTCGATCCGGTCGATGACCTTCTTCTGCGTCAGCTCGGCCGCTTCGCCGACGACCTCGCGCAGGGCCTCGTGTGAGTCGATGATCCCCATGTGCCCAACCTAGCGGGCACCACCGGCGATCCGGCCCACGATGGCGACCCGCGCGGCCTCGGCCGACTTGCGCACCACCAGGTCCACCGAGTAGCCGTGCTTCACGAAGACGCCGTCGAGCTGGAACGTGCCGTAGCCGTGGGCCTGGGTGAGCAGCTGCTCCAGCAGCTCCAGCGCCGTGGCCGGGTCCGGAGCGACCGCCAGGCAGCGCAGCAGGAACTCGTCGGTCATCCGGCGGGTCTGCTCGTGCAGGCCGACGTGCTCCGGGCCGTGCAGGCCGTCCGCGTAGATGACGTTCATGCCGGCCCGGCGCTCGATCAGGTAGCGCGTGTACGCGCCCGCGGCCGCGGCCAGTGCGTCCGCCGGATCCGGGTGCTCGCCCGCCGCCGCTGCGACGCGGTCCGCCAGCTGGCACGCGACGTGCGCCGCCACCTCGGCCAGGAGGGCCTCCCGGGTGGCGAAGTGCCGGTACGGCGCGCCGGGGCTGACCTTCGCCCGCCGCGCGACTTCGGCGACCGAGAAGCCGGCCAGGCCCTGCTCCGCGATCAGGTCGAGCGAGACGCGCACGAGCTCGCCTCGGAGATCGCCGTGGTGGTACTTGCCGCCCATGACCTGGATCACATCTCTCGTCCGAAATATGTAAGACCCCTCTTACGTAGAGATGTAAGAGGCCTCTTATGAGGCAACGGTACTTGAACTTGGAGGGTTCCATGAGCACCACCACGCACGCCATTGCCGCTCCCGCTCCGGGCGCGCCGCTGGCGCCGACCACGATCGAGCGCCGTGACCTGCGTCCGGACGACGTGCTGATCGACATCGCCTACGCCGGCATCTGCCACAGCGACATCCACCAGGTCAAGGAGGACTGGGGCCAGGCGATCTTCCCGATGGTCCCGGGCCACGAGATCGCCGGCGTGGTCGCCGCGGTCGGCTCGGCCGTGACGAAGTACCAGGTCGGCGACCGCGTCGGCGTCGGCTGCATGGTCGACTCCTGCGGCAGGTGCGAGTACTGCCTGGCCGGCACCGAGCAGTTCTGCGTCAACGGCAACGTCCAGACCTACAACGGCGTCGGCCTCGACGGTGAGAACACCTACGGCGGCTACAGCAACCAGATCGTCGTGAAGGACGCCTTCGTCTGCCGCATCCCCGAGGGCATCGACCTCGACGTCGCCGCGCCGCTGCTGTGCGCGGGCATCACCACCTACTCGCCGCTGCACCACTGGGGTGCCGGCCCCGGCAAGAAGGTCGCCGTGATCGGCCTCGGCGGGCTCGGCCACATGGCCGTCAAGATCGCCGCCGCGATGGGCGCCGAGGTGACCGTGCTCAGCCAGAGCCTCAAGAAGCAGGAGGACGGCCTCAAGCTCGGCGCCAAGGACTACTACGCGACCAGCGACGAGTCGACGTTCGACACGCTCAAGGGCAAGTTCGACATCATCCTCAACACCGTTTCGGCCAAGCTGCCGGTCGACGCCTACCTCGGCCTGCTGCGGGTCGGCGGCGCGATGGTGAACGTCGGCGCGCCCGGCGAGCCGCTGGCCTACAACGCCTTCTCGCTGCTCGGCGGCAACAAGGTGCTGGCCGGCTCGATGATCGGCGGCATCGCCGAGACCCAGGAGATGCTGGACTTCTGCGCGAAGCACGGCATCGGCGCGGAGATCGAGACGATCTCGGCCGACAAGGTCAACGAGGCCTACGAGCGCGTCGAGAACTCCGACGTGCGCTACCGGTTCGTCATCGATGCCAAGACCATCGGCGCGTGACCGTCGTGAGTGGTAATTCGGGTTAGAACCCGAATTACCACTCACGAGCCCGCGCAGGAACACAACGGGGGGTTTGGCGGGACCCCCCCCCGGTTTTGGCAGTGGCCCCCGATGGCGCGGGGCCCGGGG
>NZ_JBSGAI010000094.1:0-15161 GCF_053600695.1 Amycolatopsis sp. NPDC005003
ACCAGCTCACCCCGATGCACAGCACCGTCGAAACCCAGGTGGCTCAACCTGACCAGCCGCAGCTGATCCGGCCCGACCGGACACCCCTCGTGCCAACTGTTCCCCAGCCGCTCAGCAGAGACCGGCGTGATAACGGCGACGTAGGGCGCAAGCCCACTCCCGGCCGGCGCGGCGACCTCCACGGTCTGAGCCGCGGCAACCTCCGCACCCGAGGTGGCCGAGGTGGCCGCCGGCGCCGGCGCGACGACGCCCAGGACCAATGACAGGCCGAACGTGACGATGGCAAGAACTCTGGTTATCGGATTCATGATCGCCACACGCGCCGCCCCGCTGACCGGCTGCACCGAAGTCGGATAGGCCACAACGGATAAACCCCGAGCGCGCTCGACCGTGTGCCACGTGGACGGTCACCTTCCGTGCGCAGACCGCCGCACCCCGCTAGAACGCGCCGACCACGATCAGCACGCCCAGCGCGATCAGCACCAGCGGCAGCACCACGTGACCCCACCGGGCGAGCATCCCGGCAACGCTCGGCCGGGTCGCCAGGAAGCGGCCCGCGGCACACCACACCGCCACGCCCGCCAGGAACACCGCGACGTAACCCACCAAGCCCGCGGGCCCGGTCGCGGCGAACGCCGGGACGTACACGCCGACGTTGTCGCCACCGTTGGCGAAGCACACCACGGCGATTCCGAGCACGCCGGCCGCCGCCGGTGGCTCGTCGTCCTGGCACCACGCCTGCCACGCCGCGCGGATTCCCAGCAGCACCGGCAGCACGCCCAGCCAGCGGACCGCACCGTCCGGCAGCAGGCCGGCTCCGAGCGCTCCCGCGACCGACACCGCCAAGATCGCCGCGAAGCCCGCGAACTGGCCCGCCACGACCTTGAGCTCGCCGCGGCGGCCGGCCGCCTGGCCGAAGAACACCGCGAGCAGCACCAGATCGTCGACGTTCGTCACCGCGAACATCGCGGCCGCACGCCCGAGCAGGCCGACGTCCACCCTCACCTCCGCGATGCCGGACCTATTGTCACCGATCCGACCGGCAGCGACGTCGGACGGGTGCCGGCTCGCCGACCGCACCCACCTGCTCGCGGCGGATCGGTAAAGCGCTTGGCGAAAGCCGGCGTGGCACACGATGATGCTGCCCATGCCCGCCGTCACGCGCCGCGGCTACACCGGTCCGGCCGACCTGCGGGCCATGCAGAGCCTGGCCCAGCGGATCTGGTCGAAGTCGAGTTCGCTGCACGTCGGAGATCTCGCGTGGCAGCGGTTCCAGCACGCCGGCCGGGAAGCCGAATGGCCGACCGTGCTGTGGGAAGCGGATGGCGAAGTCGTCGCGTGGGGCTGGATTTCGCTACCCGGTGAACTGGCGCTGCTCGTGGATCCGGCGCGCCCCGAACTCGCGTCCGAGGTGCTCGCCTGGTTCGAAGACACGGCCTCCGCGGCCGAGCTCGCTGTCACCGTGCTCGACGCCGAGAAGCATGTCGTCGCCGCGCTGGAGCGTTGCGGTTACGCGCTTCGGGAGAGTCCTGTTTTCCAGTCGTATATGTCTCGCCTCCTCGTGGATTTGCCCGAACCGGCCATCCCCGCCGGGTTCACGCTCCGGCCGGCCGGACCGGACGATCTGGCCCGCCGCGTGGCCGTGCACCGCGCGGTCTGGCACCCGTCGAGGGTGACTGGACCGAGCTACCGGACCGTCATGGCCGCTTGGCCGTACCGGGCCGAACTGGACTGGGTCGCCGAGGCACCCGACGGCCGGTTCGCCGCCCAGTGCCTGATCTGGCTCGACGAACGCAATGCCGTCGGCGAGCTCGAGCCCGTCGGAACCTTGCCGGAGTTCCGCCGGACCGGGCTCGCCCGCGCGGTGTGCCTCGCCGCGCTGCGCGCGGCCCACCACGCCGGCGCTCGTGAAGCCGTCGTGTACCCGGTGATCGATCATCCGAAGTCCGTGGGTGCCCTCCCTCTGTATCGCGATCTGGGCTTCCGCCCGTATGCCCGCACCCTCACCTTCACGCGGACCCGCCGTCGTATCCCTCCTTTCCCGGGGCCCGCACCCCCGGAGGGCGCTCGACGACCAACGTAGCGCCCCACCCCCGCCGGATGTCCGGTTCGGCGGCCTCCGGCGGCCGGTTGTCCACAACCGGGCACACTTGTGGACAACCTCGTGGATTTCCTTGCCGGCGCCCGGAATCCGTCGGCGCGGCGCGATAGCGTCGAGACGGGGGGCGCCCCCGCGGGCTGAGGTGGCCGGCGGTGTCGGAAAGCCCGGCAGATTCAGGTGAGCGTCGCCAGGTCGTCGAAAAACGCCGCCCGGCAAACCGCAATCAGACGCTCGGCTTCGGGCCCCAAAGGCCGGTCTTCGTCCACCGGCGGCACCACCGACCGAACCCACGCGTAACCGGCGCGAAGACCTGGCACACCCTCCCCGCCGGCCAAATACCGCGCCTGGGACGCCGTGATCAGCTCGCACGCCGTGATCGCGAAAAGGTGCGAAGCCGCGGCACGCAGTTGCTCGCCGGCCGCCGGCGCAAACGCTTGCACGTCCTCCTGACCGGCCGACGTGTCGATCGAGCCGAGGGTCGCCGGTGTCGCGAGCCGTCGCAGCGCGTGCAGTTCGCCGGCCGCTCGCTTGTGCAGCGGGACCAATCCCGCGCGCGGCCCCGGATCGGCCGTGAGCTGCGGCGGCAACCCGCTGAACCGCTCGTCCAGCAACCGGTGCGTCCGCTGCACCGAAATTTCCCCGAGGTGCACCAGCGCGGCCGTCACCGCGTCCATCCGCAACCCCAGGTCCACCGCGTGATACCCGGTCCCCGGAACGAAAGAACCGTCGACGAAGGACGGCGAATCGCCGGGCACCGTCTCCCAGCGCCGCCGCGTTTCGTGCAGGTCGCCGTTGACGCGGGAAGCGTGCGCCAGTGCCCGCGGCGCGACCCGCACCGAAAGCGGGGCCTGCACCACACCCGGCCGCACGGGGCCGGGGCCCACCAGCCCGGTCAGCTCGTGCAGCAACGTCCGCAAGTGGTCGTCACCACCCGCCATGACCGGCGAGAACACTTCCCGCGGCGCGCCGAGCACGTCGATCGCCATCGCCGCGGCGAGCGTCTGCAGGTCGATGAGCTGCCGGGCTTCGGTCCAGCCCCGCGCGGCGTGCGCCACCGCCAGCGGAGAACCTTGAAGCAGCGAAGCACCTTCTTTCGGCCCGAGCACATAAGGCGTCGCACCGCGCGCAGCGAGTGCCGAAGCGGCCGGCACTTCGACCCCGTCTTCCAGGACCGTGCCGATGCCGAGGAAAGTCTGGAACGCGTGGGAGAGCGCGATGATCTCGCCCGAACTGCCGAGCCCGAAGCGCGGGACGGCGGGCGTGAAGCCGTCGTTCAAGCGGTCCACCAGGAACTGCACCAGCTCGGCGCTCACCCCCGACCAGGGCCGCAGGAAATCGCGCAGCCGGACGACGAGCAGCGCGCGGACGTCTTCGGGCGGCAGCCACGGCGGTCCGCCGACGGCGCGGCCGATCAGCAGGTTGCGCTGGTGTTCGGCCTGCTGCCGCGGATCCAGGGCGACACCCGCGAGGCGCCCCATCCCGGTGGTGACCCCGTAGACCGGTTTTTCCGGCTCCGCAAGGGCTGCCAAGACCTCGTTCCGGCGCCTCTTCAGGGTTTCTACCAGCGGTTTGTCCAGAATCAACCGTTCACTGTCAGCGAACTCGCTGTCGGAAACGATCATCGGTAGGGCAGCATGGTGCCGACGCCGGAAGCCTCGGCACGAGCGAGGATCATGTTCGCCACCGCGACGTCCGTTGTGGACAGTCCGCGGTGCCAGAACAGGATCCGTTCGGCGTCGTGCTCGCGGCCGGGTTTGCTGCCCGCCACGATGTCGCCGATCTCGGCGTGGACCTTGTCCTCGGTGAGGAGGCCGGCGTTGAGCTGCGGGCGCAGGGCGCCGAACCGCGGGTTGCCGGACCGCGATTCTCGCCAGTCGTCGACGACGACCTTGTCGACGTCGTCGAGCAGCGTGAGCTCGAGCGCGCTGATCGTGCCGTAGGGCACCAGGAAGGTGCCCGGCCGGAGGAACTCGCGGCGCACCAGCGCCTCGGGCTCGACGAGCCGGGAGGCCTCGACCTGGATGTCCGCGCCGTCCAGGGTCTCCTCGGCCGTGGCGCAGACGCGGACGTCCTTGCCGAGCCGCTCGGACAGCCGGCGGCCGAAGTCTTCGCGCGACTCCGGGCGCTTGCTGGTCACGCGGATCTCGGCGAAGTCGAACAAGGAGTCCAGCAGCACGACGTTCCACCAGGCGGTACCGCGGGCGCCGATGTGCCCGAGCACCCGTGAACCCGGGCGGGCCAGGTACTTCGCGCCGACGGCGGTCATCGCGCCGGTGCGGGCCTCGGTGATCATCGTGCCGTCGACGATGGCCCGCGGCATGCCGGTGTCCGGGTCGAGCAACAGGATCAACGCCATTTCCGAAGGGAGGCCCCGTTCGAAGTTACCCACGAAGTCACCGACGACCTTCACGCCGCTGACCTGCTTCGCGGACAGGTGACCGCGGAGGATGTTGAAGTGGCCCTTGCCGCCGTTGTCCGGCACGAGGTGCGTACGCGGCTCGAAGACGACCTGGCCGCGGCCGTGGTCGGCGAGCACGTCCTCGACCGCGCCGACGATGTCGGCGTCCGTGACGCCGAGCGTGTCGATGTCGGCACCGGTCAGGTACCGGAGCCAGACGGACGTCACCGGGCGAGGTCCTCGATGACCTCCGCGCCGGGCAGGGCGGCCAGCGCGGCGCCGGAGATCAGCAGCTTGCTGCCGCGGATCCCGCTGCCGATGACCAGCTCGGGTGCGTCGGCGACGCGGCGGTCGAGCAGGACGGGCCATTCGGCGGGCAGGCCGACCGGCGTGATGCCGCCGTACTCCATCCCGGTCAGCGAGACGGCTTCGTCCATCGGCGCGAACGACGCCTTGCGGACGTCGAGGCGGCGCTTGATGACGCCGTTGACGTCGGCGCGGGTGGTCGCGAGCACGAGCGCGGCCGCGAAGCGGACTTCGCCGGCGCGCTTGCCGGCGACGACGACGCAGTTCGCGGACGCCTCGAGCGGCGAACCGTAGGCCTCGCAGAAGGCGGCGGTGTCGGCGAGCGAGGGATCGATCTCCGCGACGCCGACGGCGTCCGGGTCGGCGAGCGCGGCCAGTGCCTTGGCCACGGGCTCGGCGAGCAGGTCAGTACGCGTGGGGGCGGGAACGACGGTGAGGCTCCCGGCGATCGTCCAGGTCACCCCGCCAGAGTAACTACCAGCTGGAGCCGCCGCGCTGGACCTCGATCAGCTTCGGGCGGACGTCCACGATGTAGACCAGGGCCGCGGCCATGGCGGGCACGTAGAAGATCATTCCGGGGCCCATCACCGGGAACAGCACCATCGCGAGGGTCGCGCCACCGGTGATCAGCATCCAGATCGGCTTGGTCTTGCGGTCGGCCGCCGAATACGCGTCGGCGCGCTGGAGCAGCGCGTGCACGAAGGCGAAGAGCCCGACCAGCGCGCTGCCCCAGTGGATGACATTGAGGATCCAGTAGGCGACTAGCACAGCGACAGCTTACGGCAAACCACCCGAACGACCCCGGCCCCGCCACCGGAGGTCCGGTGACGGGGCCGGGTGTTCACGGCGATGTCACTTGTCGGTCTTCGGCGCGGCCGGCTTCTTCGCGGCGGTGCCGGTGGTGCTCGACGTGGTCGAGCGGCGGGCCGGGGCGGCCGTCTTCGGGGCCGTCTTGTTCGCGACGCGGCGGCTCGCCGAGCGGGTCTCGTGGGCGACGTCGTCACCCAGCTCCTCGATCGCGTCGGCGGCCTCGCCGGCGACCTCGGTCACCTTGCGGGCGGTCTTCTCGCCGGCCGAGCGGGTGCGCTTGGTGAAGGTGCCCAGCACGCCGTCGACGCGCTCGCGCACCTCGGCGGTGACGCCCTCGACCTGGCCCTGCGCGGTGGTCAGGGCCTCTTCGAGCTGCTCGATGGCCTTCTTGACCTGCGGCTGCGCGGCGATCTTGTCCCACGCCTGCTCGCCCGACTCGGCCAGCTTGTTGTACAGCTTGAGCGCGGCCTCGGTGTACTCGTCGATGACCTTGCGCAGCTCGGCGGGGTCCAGCTTCTCGCGGAGGCTCTCGACGTCGGTCGGCAGCTCCTGCAGGTTCTTGCGGGCGACCTCGCTGCCCTTGGTCACGTTCTCCTTGGCCTTCGCCACGGCGTCGGTGACGGCGTGGGTGGCCAGGTTGCCGGCGCCGAGCGCGGCGAGCAGCGGGGTGCGGACCTGGTCGAGCGCGGTGGTAACGGCCTTCTTGACGTCTTCGGTCTTGGGGGTGGTCATGCTGACTCCTCGGTTTTCGCGGCTGGTGTGGTGTCTGGGGCTTCCGGGGCGGGAGGGGCGGCCGGCCGTGCCGCGGCGTTCTCCCGGCGGAAGGACTCGTAGACGTCGAGCAGGACCTGTTTCTGCCGTTCGGTCAGCTCGGCGTCGGCGCGGATCGCGTCGCCCACCGGCCCGCCCGTCGGCAGGTCGAGGATCCCGGCCTGCACGTACAGCGCTTCCGCCGAAATGCGCAGGCCCTTGGCGATCTGCTGCAGGATCTCCGCGCTGGGCTTGCGCACCCCGCGCTCGATCTGGCTCAGGTACGGGTTGGACACGCCGGCGAGCTTCGACAGCTGGCGCAACGAGATCTTCGCGGTGTTGCGCTGCTGGCGGATGTACTCGCCGATGTCGGAGGCGATGTCCGCGACCTTCTCCATGGGACTGCCTGATCCTGACGTCCCACCGGTCTCTGTCATCCGGCCACCTCCTCGCGACACCTTCGACGGTACGCCCGAGTGCTAGCTATTGCAAGCACCCTGCTTGCAACCATCGGGTGTGACGCTCACCGCTACCGTGGTCCCATGACGCGCTCGGCCCGGCTGCGGCGACGCCTCGTCGAGCACCTCCTCGACGAGGACGTCCTGCACGCGCCGGAGTGGATCGTCGCCTTCCGCGCGGTCCCCCGCCACGTCTTCCTGCCGCGGTTCTTCGCGCCGGCGGGCGGGCTGTGGGCGGCGGTCGACCGCGGCGACCCGGGGTGGCTGGAGGCGGTCTACTCCCGCGACGTGCTGGTGACGCAGCTCGACGACGACCCGGGCCGCTGGGAGGTCGCCCGGCGCACCGGCCCGGTGGCGGGCACGCCGACGAGCTCGTCGAGCATGCCTTCGATCATGGCGATCATGCTCGAGGAGCTGCGGGTGCGCGACGGGCAGTGCGTGCTCGAGATCGGCACCGGCACCGGCTACAACGCCGCGCTGCTGAGCCACCGCTGCGGGGCCGGCCGGGTGTCCACAGTGGACATTGACCCGGCGCTCGTCGCGGCGGCGCGCGAACGGCTGGCCGCCGCGGGGTACCACCCGGCGTGCGCGGTGGGCGACGGCGCGCTCGGCTTCCCGGCCGGCACGCTCTTCGACCGGGTGCTGTGCACGGCTTCGGTGTCGGAGATCCCGCTCCCCTGGCTGGCGCAGACCAAACCGGGCGGGCTGATCGTCACGACGCTGAACCGCCCGATCGGCGCCGGGCTCGTCCGGCTCGTCGCCGGCGAGGACGGCACCGCGCAGGGCCGGGTCCTCGCGCGCGACGGCCGGTTCATGCCGCTGCGCGCGCACCGGCTACCGGAGACCGGCCCGCTGCCGATGCCCTCGCGCGGCGACTGGGAGCAGACGCGGCTGCCGATGTCGACGGTGCTGCAGCCCCGCAAGCAGTTCGAATTCTTCGCCGGGCTGGCGCTGCCCGGCGTCCGGCCGGTGCGCGAAGGCGACGACGCGGCGGGCATCGCGCTGGTCCACCCGGACGGCTCGTGGGTCCGCCACCGCAAGCGCGGCGGCGCGGACGAGGTCGCCCAGGGCGGCCCGCGGGCGCTGTGGGAGCTGGCCGAGGCCGCCTTCGTCGAGTGGTGCGAGCTGGGCAAGCCGGACCGCGACCGGTTCGGCGTGACGGTGGCCGGCGACCGCCAGGAGTTCTGGCTCGACGCCCCCGGCGGCCGCACCTGGCCACTGGAACAGAGCGGCTAAGGCAGCCGCGCGCGGATCCACTTCTCCACGTGGTCGGCCGTCGCCTCCCTCGAGACCTCCGTCGTGTCGAAGACGTGCACGCCCAGTTCGTCGGCGGACTTCTGGAGCCAGTCGTTGAACTCCAGCATCTCTTCGATCCGCGGCTCGTCCCACTCCCGCCACGCCGGGCGGGCCCGCAGGCGCGCGCGCAACGACTCCGGCGAGCCGACCAGCGCCAGGTAGTGGATCTCGCTGAAGAACGCGCGCTCCGGCAGCGGCTCGAACTCCGGCGGCGCCACCGTGCCGCACAGCACGACCGGGCGGCCGTTCTGGTGCAGCATCGCCGCCATCCGCAGCCACACCGAGCGGAAGGCGCCGACCTCGTCGCGCAGCGCACCGACCCACAGGATGTCCTGGTCCAGCACGACGACGTCGCCACCGAACCGGTCGGCCAGCAGCGGCCCGACCGTCGACTTCCCGGCCCCGCTCGGGCCGGTCACCGCGAACAGCGGCAGCTTCCGGAACGGCCACTCGTGCCCGCACCGGCGGCAGGTGAGGACCGCGCCCGCGACGATGGGACACTCCCCCAAATCGCCGCAGGCGGGGCAGATCCGCAGGTCGAGGCCCACCTCAGTCGAAGAGGTTCTCGAGGAAGCTGCGCTTGCGGTGCCCGTGCCCGTACGGCCGCGGCGAATCCGAGTACCCGCGGTGCGGCCGCGGCGAGTCCGGGTAGCCCCCGCGGTACGCCTTGGGCGAGTCCGGGTAGCCGCCGCGGTACGGGCGCGGCGAGTCGGGACGGCCGTAGTGCGCCGTCGGCGCCGGACCGGACTGGTAGGGCGGCGGCTGCTGGCCGTAGAACGAGCTCTCCGCACCGACGATGGCCTCGAGCTCACCGCGGTCCAGGAAGATCCCGCGGCAGCCGTCGCACTGGTCGATGTGGATGCCGCTCTTGTCGACGGTCCGCATCTGGTTCTGACACTTCGGACAAATCACACAGCCGAGCCTACGCAAAAACGCGTCAGCAGGCGCAGAGGCAGAACGGGTGGCCGACCGGATCGGCGTAGACGCGGAACGTCTCCGGGCCGTCGTCGAGCAGCTTCGCCCCCAGCCCGAGCACGCGCTCGTGCGCCGCCTCCAGGTCCGTGACGTTCAGGTCCAGGTGCAGCTGCTGCGGGTTCTCGGCCGACGGCCAGGCCGGCGGCCGGTAGTCGGGCACCCGCTGGAACGCGATGCCCGCGCCGCCCGCCGGGTTGGCCAGCGTCGCCCAGTGCCCGTCCGCGGTCACCTCGGGCGCCTCCCACTCCAGCACCGAACGGTAGAACTCGGCCAGCGCCGCCGGGTCGGGGCAGTCGAGCGCCACCACACCCAGGGTCGGTACCGCACTCATCGTCGCTCCCTTCGATCGTGAGTAACCAGCAAAGCGATTATGTGGGTTAGCCCACGCGAAGGCAACCGCCGTACACTCGGTAAGTGCACACCGACGCCTCCCTCGTGGTGGAGTTCCTCAACACGGTCAACGTCGAAGAGAGCACCGACCTGCTCGAAGATCCGGGGCAGTGGCGCGGGTGGGCGGCCGCGCACGCGTTGACGGCCAATCCGGCCGCCGAGGCCCGCGCGGCGCGGGACGCCCTGCGCGCGGCGATCGGCGACCCGCGGCTACCCGGCGGCCACGTCGACGTCGGCACCCGGATCTCGCTCACCGAAGACGGGCCGGCCCTGGTCGCGGACGACGTCGTCGGCGCGGTCTTCATCGCCTGCGCCCGCCTGGTCGTGCGCGGCGACTGGGTCCGGCTGAAGATCTGCCCCGCCGACACCTGCCTGTGGGCGTTCTACGACGAGTCGCGCAACCGCTCGCGCACGTGGTGCTCGATGCGCGTCTGCGGCAACCGCGAGAAGGCGCGGGGCTGGCGCGCCCGGGCCGCGGAAGCCGCGACCGGCTGACGACGTCCCCTCATCCGAGCGGTGGACACTCGAACGGCTGTGGACAACTTGGGGACGAAGCCCCACATATCCACGCCCTGGGCAGCCTGGCCCCCACACGTTGTGGACAGCCGTTAGGCCATCACCGTGAAAAGTTGTGGATAACCCCGGGGATAACTCAGCTTCCTGTGGACAACTGGTTTGAAGGTCCCCCAGGTGTGGTATAGGCCTCGGCCGTCAGAACAGCAGCTCCGCGACGGCGTAGATGACGAGCCCGGCCAGCGCGCCCACCACCGTGCCGTTGATCCGGATGAACTGCAGGTCGCGGCCCACCTGGAGCTCGATCTTGCGGGACGTCTCCTCGGCGTCCCACCGCTCGACCGTGTCGGTGATGATCGTGGTGATCTCCCGTGAGTAGTTCTTCACGAGGTACGCCGCGGCCCCCTCGACCCAGCCGTCGGCCTTCGACCGGAGCTGGTCGTCGCTGATCAGCCGCTGCCCGAGCGACGTCAGCCCGAGCCGGACGCGCCGGCGCAGCTCGCTCGACGGGTCCTCGGCCGCGGTCAGCAGCATCTCCTTCGCCGTGCTCCACGCCGAGCCGATCAGCCGCTGCACCTCCTCGTGGTGCACGATCTGGCCCTTGACCTGCTCGGCGCGGGCCATCACGTCGGGGTCGGTCTGCAGGTCCTGGGCGAACTCGCCGAGGAACTTGTCCAGCGCCAGCCGCATCGGGTGGTTGACGTCGGTCTTGACCGCCCACGCGAAGGACAGCACCTCGCCGTAGACCTTGTCCGCCAGCATCTCGTCGACGAACTTCGGCGACCAGCTCGGCGCCCGGTCCGACACCACGCGCAGCATCGTCGTGTGGTTGTCGCGCACCCACTCGTAGGCGCGGTCGCACATCAGGTCCACGAGCTTGTGGTGCGCGCCGTCGGCGAACACGCCCTGCAGGATCTTGCCCAGCGGCGGCCCCCACGGCTTGTCGATGATCCGGCGCGCGACGGCCTGCTCCATGATCGCCTGGACGTCTTCGTCGCGGAGGACGCGAACGGCCGCCCGGACCACCGTGGCCAGCTCGGACGTCACGCGCTCGGCGTTGTCCGGCTCCGCGAGCCAGGCGCCGAGGCGCCGCGCGATCTCGACGCGCTTGAGCTTGTCGCGCACGACGTCCTCGGAGAGGAAGTTCGAGCCGACGAAGTCGCCGAGGCTGTTGCCGAGGGCGTCCTTCTTGTTCGGGATGATCGCCGTGTGCGGGATCTTCAGCCCGAGCGGGTGCCGGAACAGCGCCGTGACGGCGAACCAGTCGGCCAGCGCGCCGACCATGCCGGCTTCGGCCGCCGCGCGCACGTACCCGACCCAGCCCGGCCAGCCGCTCGCCTGCGCCCAGCTGGTCAGCAGGAACACGAGCGTGGCGCCGAGCAGGAACGACAGCGCGACCAGCTTCATCTTGCGCAGCGCGCGCCGCTTTTCCTCTTCGCCTGCCGCGCCGCCCGGTGGGTCGGCGGGCGTCACCTTCGCGGGGGTCAGTTGCTCCACATCGCCATTGTCCGTGAGGATGGCTGATCGTGCGCGAACCTGCTCTCGTCCCCCGGCTGCGGCCGTTCACCTCGACCATCTTCGCCGAGATGACGGCGCTGGCCGTCAAGCACGACGCCGTCAACCTCGGCCAGGGCTTCCCGGACACCGACGGCCCGGCCGGCATGCTCGAAGCGGCGAAGAACGCGCTGTTCGGCGGGGCCAACCAGTACCCGCCGGGGCCCGGGCGGCCCGAGCTGCGGGCCGCGATCGCGCGGCACCGGCTGCGCTACGGCACCGAGTACGACCCGGACACCGAGATCCTGGTCACCGCGGGCGCCACCGAGGCCATCGCCGCAACGCTGCTGGCACTGACCGAGCCCGGTGACGAGGTGATCGTCATCGAGCCGTACTACGACTCCTACGCCGCCGCGGTCGCGATGGCGGGGGCCGAGCGCCGGGTCGTCGGCCTGGTCGAGGGCCCGGACGGCCGGTTCGGCCTCGACGTCGACGGCCTGCGCGCCGCCGTCACGCCGCGGACGAGGGCGATCCTGGTGAACTCGCCGCACAACCCGACCGGGACCGTGTTCACCCGCGCCGAGCTGGAGGCGCTCGCCGCGCTGTGCGTCGAACACGACCTGATCGCGATCTGTGACGAGGTCTACGAGCACCTCGTCTTCGCCGACGCTGAGCACATCCCGCTGGTCACGCTGCCCGGCATGCGGCCGCGGACGGTGAGCATCTCCAGCGCGGGCAAGACGTTCAACTGCACCGGCTGGAAGATCGGCTGGGTCTGCTCGACGCCGGAGCTGGTCGCGGCGGTGAAGGCGGCGAAGCAGTTCATCACCTTCGTCTCGGGCGGGCCGCTGCAGCCGGCCGTCGCGCACGCGCTCGACCACGAGCTGCCCTGGGTCGACGGCCTGCGCGAGTCGCTGCAGGAGAAGCGCGACCGGCTTTCGGCCGGGCTCGCGGACGCCGGGTTCGCCGTCCGGCCGACGGCGGGCACGTACTTCGTCTGCGTCGACGTGCGGCCGCTGGGCTTCACCGACGCCGCCGAGCTGGCCTGGGAACTCCCGGGCCGGGTCGGGGTGGCCGCGGTGCCGGTGAAGGTGTTCACCGATCACCCGGACGAGTGGAAACACCTGCTGCGTTTCGCGTTCTGCAAGCGCAACGAGGTCATCGACGAGGCCATCACCCGGTTGCGCAAACTGGTCTGATCACCGCGGTGCGGCTGAGTAGACGACGTTCGCGGCCGTTCCGGCGCCGCACCGGGAGCCGGTCCCGGCTCGGCCGGTGCGGCGGACCCCGGAGGGGCCGGGCCGCGCGTCCGCCACTTGCCGCCGTCGCCCGTCACTCTCCGCAACGGTGACCGTCGCTTCCCGCGACGGCCACGACGGGCACCGGAGGCGGCACGGGGCGGCGCTCGGCCTGCCGGGTGGCGGCTCCGCCGGCCGTCACGGAGAACGGCCGGCCGGGCGGCTTCGCGATCACGGACCGCAGCCGACGCCCGGACCGGCCGACGGCGGGCGGTTTCGGCGCAGGACAAGCGAAGCCGGGCGCGCAACCCGTTCGGCCCAGTGGGCGCGCCGGCTCCCGGACCGAATTCCGGTCGAGTGGCCGAAACCTCACCGCGCACACCCAGCGGAACCGGTTCGGCACGAAGCGCGTTCGAGGGTGGGGAAACATCAGGTCACCCCGGGAGTGTGCAAATTGCAGCACTCCTCCGAATGGCCGTAAGCAAGCACCCGAACGGCACCGAGAGTGATCAACTTGTCGGCCGCAGATGCCGTGCCCGGTAGGGCCGCTCGGCCTTACGGGCTGGATCGAACGCGGGAGAGATGAAAGACTTCCGACCGGTGCCAGAAGGAGGGCAGCCCCGGGGAACTGCGACCTCGCCGGAGAAAGACCCCAGCAAGACCAGGCTCGAGCGGACACCGCGGAAGCCTCAGGCGCGGACGGTGGTGGTGGCGGTGAGCAGCACGGCGAACGCGCGCCGCGACGCTCCCATCCGGCCTGCGCTCACACCGGGTGAAACCGAAGCCCCGCACGCGCGCGTGCGCGCGCCGCGCCCGTGGACGGCCGCGCTGCAGCGGCCCGCCGCCAAGATCCTGGTCGCCGGCGGCCTGACCCTCGCGGGCTGGCTGCTCGGCGCCGCGCTGTCCGGCAGCACCGCGTCGGCGGCCGAGCGCCCGGCGTGCCCCGAAGCGCCGGTGCTTTCCACTGTGGACCACGCCGCGAAGCCGTTCTGGCACGCCCGGCACCGCAAGAGCCACCACGAGACCGGCGTGCGCGGCTGCGCGGTGCAGCCGAAGACCGACGGCGCCGAGCCGTCCCCGGCGGACGAAGCGCAGCCCCAGGCGGACGAAACGTCCACCGCGCCGGAGACCACAAAGGACGGCTCCGCCCCCGAAGAGCCGGCCGCCGCGGACAGCGCGCCCGCCGAAGCGCCGGTTACGACCTCCCCGGAAAGCTCTTCCACCAAGGAACCCACCACCGCGGAGCCGTCGGACGGCTCGGCCGCCGCAGAGCCCCCGATCACGACCAAAGCCACCACCAAAGCCACCACGAAGGCGACCTCCACCGCCGGCGCACCGAAGGCCACGTCCTCCAGCGGGAACCTGCTCGGCAGCCTCGTCGGCGGCACGCTCAACGCGGTCAGCACGGTGACCACAAAGGACACCACCGAAGCGCCCGTCAAGACCACCTCGTCCGGCGGTGACCTGGTCGGCGGCCTGGTCGGCAGCGTCCTCGACGTCGTCGGCGGCACGCTCACCACCGTCACGGAGACGCTCGGCGGCGTCACGGACACGCTCTCCCACACCGTGCTCGCGCCGCTCACCCAGCCGCCCGCCGGCCACCCCGACGCGCCCGTGCTGCTGCCCCTCGACGACCTCCTCGGCCCGGTGTTCGGCGGCGGCTCGAACTCCGGCGGCGTCGTCGTGACCGTCCCCGGCGTGACCACCGTCGTCACCCAGGCCCCGGCCACGGTCCTAGAGACCGTCCCGGCGGCGGCCTCCTCGACGGCGGCCGCCGCGTCGCAGCAGACCACCCGGGTGGCGGTCGCGCACCTGGCCGTCCGGGAGACGCCGGCGCCCCCGGCGGTTCACGAGCAGCCGCGCGACTCCGGCACCCACGCCACCGGCGGCGGCGACTCGACGCCCAGTCTCCCCGGCGGCACCACCGCCCCGAGCGCGCCGGCCCCCACCGCGGCCCCGGGCCACGACGGCCCCGGCGGCGCCCGCCACGCGTTCGCCGTCCACACCGACGACGTCACCACCACGCAGCTCAAGCTGATCGGCGCCAGCCGCGACCACGAGGTCGACGGCGCAGGCAGGGAAGCCGCCCTGCCCACCACCTCCCCCGACTGACCCCCGACCGGGCAGCCGGGGACAAGTGCGCCCAATTCAAGATCATCAAGGCGCGCCCGTACGCCGTTGAGGCGTGACGTTTCCCCTGCTCCAGCCAGAATCCGTGGCTCTTCACGTCTCGTGACGCCGCCTGCGCGCGTCCGACGTACCCCAGGGGCGAAACCATGCGAAACCACAGACTTTCCGACCGGCCGACCGCGCCCGGCCGGGTCGGATCCCGGTCCCGGGGGGGGGCGGGCCCCCCCGCCCCCCCGCCGCCCGGCGGGGGCCCGGAGGAGACCACCACGGGGGGTAACGCAAAGCAACAGCCAGCCCGCCCC
>NZ_JBSGAI010000095.1:0-14145 GCF_053600695.1 Amycolatopsis sp. NPDC005003
ACGAATACACCAAAACCCACCCAACAAACCCCCCTATAGGGCCGCGGGGTTTTTTTTTTATATTTGGTAAACAACAAAAATAAACCACTCACGACGAGCTGCGGCAGACTGCTCAGCGGCGGGGGCCGCCCTGGGGGCCACCGAACGGGGGCTGCTGCGGGAACGGCCCGGAGCCCGGGTTCTGCTGCTGCGGGCCGCCGAACTGACCCGGCGGCGGCGCCTGCGGGGGCGGGCCCTGGTACTGGCCACCCGGGGGCGGGCCGGCCGGGGCCTGCGGCTGCGGCAGGCCGCCCTTCGGGGTCGTGGGCTGCTGCGGCGGCGGCACCGCCTCCGTGCCGCGGTCCTGATCGGCTTCCGGTTCGGGCTGCTGCTGGGCCGGGCGCGGGATCGACGGCCGCGCGGGCGGCGACGAGGGCGCCCCGATCGCCGGGACCTCCTTGCGCGCCACGGCTTCCGCCGCCGCGACGGCCTCGGCGACCTTCGGGTCGCTCTTGGTCTCGAACCAGCTGGAGACCTCTTCGTCCTCGAGCTCGGGCTTGTCCGGGACGTCGTCGTCCTTCGGCGGCTCGTACCGGAACACGCCGTCGTCGCCCGGGGCGCCGAGCGCGCGGGCGAAGCCTTCGAGGGCCTTGCCGTAGTCGCTCGGGATCATCCAGACCTTGTTCGCGTCGCCCTGCGCCATCTGCGGAAGGGTCTGCAGGTACTGGTAGGCCAGCACCTCCGGGGTCGGGCGGCCGGCCTTGATCGCGGCGAACACCTTCTCGATCGCCTTCGCCTGGCCCTGCGCCTGCAGGTAGCGCGCGGCCCGTTCACCCTGGGCCCGCAGGATGCGGGACTGCCGCTCGGCCTCGGCGGCGAGGATGGTCGCCTGCCGGGCACCCTCGGCGGCGAGGATCTGGCTCTGCTTCTGGCCTTCCGCGGTCTTGATCGCCGACTCCCGCTGGCCTTCGGCGGTGAGGATCATGGCGCGCTTCTCGCGGTCGGCGCGCATCTGCTTCTCCATCGAGTCCTGGATGGACGGCGGCGGGTCGATCGCCTTCAGCTCGACGCGGGCGACGCGGATGCCCCAGCGGCCGGTGGCTTCGTCGAGCACGCCGCGCAGCTGGCTGTTGATCGAGTCGCGGGAGGTCAGGGTCTGCTCGAGGCTCATGCCACCGACCACGTTGCGCAGCGTGGTGGTGGTCAGCTGCTCGACACCGACGATGTAGTTGGAGATCTCGTACACCGCGGCGCGCGAGTCGGTGACCTGGAAGTACACGACCGTGTCGATCGACACCGTCAGGTTGTCCTCGGTGATCACCGGCTGCGGCGGGAACGAGACGACCTGCTCGCGCAGGTCGATCCGGGCGCGCACCTTGTCCAGGAACGGCACGAGGATGTTGAGGCCGGGCGAGGCGACCGTGCGGAACCGGCCGAGCCGCTCGATCACGGCCGACTGCGCCTGCGGCACCACCATGACCGCCTTGGCTATCGTGATGATCACGAGCAAGGCCAGCGCTATGACCAGGCCGATCACAAATCCGGTCAAGAGAATTTCCCCTTACCTAGTACCATTCTTGCGCGGTTGACGGTGTTCCGGGTGCCGCGGGCGGGAGCACCGCCAGCTCCAGTTCCTTCGTGGTGATGCCCCAGCGGCCGGTGGTGTCGTGCAGGACCGTCCACACTGTACGGTGCAGGTCGCCCGGGGCGGCGACGGCGCGCTCGGCCGTGGTCAGGCCGGCTTCCTGCCGCAGCGCGGTGCGGGTCAGCTGCTCGATCGCGAGCGCCGGACCGGCGATCTCGTAGGTGGCCGCGCGCGGGTCGGTGACCGCGAAGACGACCTCGAACCCGATCAGGACCTCCTGCCCGTCGCCGGCTTCGACCGGGCGGGGCGGGGCCGAGAGGATCTGGTCGCCGAGGTCGAACCGGGCGCGGACCCGGTCGGCGAACGGAAGCACGAAGTGGCGGCCGGCCCCGAGGACGGTGCGGAACCGCCCGCCGCGTTCGATCACCGCGGCGTGGCCCTCGCCGACGATGACGAGCCCCAGGCTCACGGCTCGGCCGACACGACGGCCGTGGCGCCGGAGATCTCGACGACCGTGACCTGGGTACCGGGGGCGATGGGCGGGAGGTGTTCGCCGAGGCTGCGGGCCGACCAGACGTCGCCGCCCAGCTTCACCTGCCCGGTTTCCGCGTCCACTGTGGACACGACGACGGCGCGGGCGCCGATCAGGGCGTCGATGCCGGTGTGGTGGACCGGCCCGGAGAGGAAGCGTCGCTTGAGGGCGGGGCGGACCAGCAGGAGCATGCCGACGGAGGCGACGGCGAACACGGCGACGTCGATGACCAGGTTCCCGGCGAGGACCTCGGCACCGGCGCCGAACAGCGCGGCGACGCCCAGCATGACCAGCACGAAGTCGCCGGAGACGACTTCGGCGATCACCAGCGCGATGCCGACGATCAACCAGACCAGTGCCCATGACATGGCTTCATGCTCTCAGATCGCGCCGGTTCGCACCGGCGCAGTGACGGGACGTGACCCTCGCGTGACCTTGGACAAAACGGACATTCATCCCTCTTCCGCCGGTTCGGTGACGAAGTCGATGAGCCGCTCCACGGCCCCGATGAGCGGGGTCTCGAGGTCGCGGAAACTGCTCACCCCGCTCAGGACACGCTGCCAGCCTTCGAACGGTTGCCCCCAGCCGAGCGCGGCGCAGATCCCCTGCTTCCACTCGGTTCCGCGTGGGATCTTCGGCCAGGCCCTGATCCCGACGGCTTCGGGCCGCACGGCCTCCCAGACGTCGATGTACGGGTGGCCGGTGACCAGCACGTTCTCGTCGCGGATCGCTTCGACGAGCCGGGATTCCTTGCTGCCGGGCACCAGGTGGTCGACCAGGACGCCGAGACGGCGGCCGGGGCCCGGGCCGAACTCGGCGATCCGGTCGGCCAGCACGTCGACGCCGTCGAGCGGCTCGACGACGACACCTTCGACGCGCAGGTCGTGGCCCCAGACGCGTTCGACGAGCTCGGCGTCGTGCTTGCCTTCGACCCAGATCCGCGAGTCGCGGGCCACGCGGGCCTTCAGCCCTTCGACGCGGACCGACCCGGATGCCGAGACCTGCCGGGCCGGTGCCTTCGCCGGGGCCTTGACGGGCACGAGCGTGACCGGTTTGCCTTCGAGGAGGAACCCGGCGGGAGCGAGCGGGAAGACGCGGTGGCGGCCTTTGGCGTCTTCGAGCACGACGTTCCCGTACTCGATCTTCACCACGGCGCCGCAGTAGCCGCTGGCCGGGTCCTCGACGACCAGGCCCGGTTCGGCGGGGACATCCGGCACCTTCTTGCGGCGCGGGCCGGCGAGCACGTCGTCATAGCGTTGGGAGCGCACGACCAGGCAACCTAGTGGCCCGACGTGCCCGGGCGGGTCATGCCACGCCGGTCAGCGGGTCAGTTCCAGGACCGCGTCGGTGAACGGTGTCCGCTCGCCGCGGCGCAGGGGCGCCAGCGCGATCAGCGGGGCCATCGCGACGCACCAGGCGCGGACGCGGTCGGCGTCGAAGTCCGTCACGTGCGGAGCGAGTGCGGCGATGCCGTCGTCGATCGTGCCGCCGGCGGCCATCGGGACGAAGACGAAGTCGATGGCGTCGAGCGACGGGTCGCCGAGGGCGGGCCGCGGGTCGATGGCCACGGCGCCGCGTGCCGGTCCGGCGTCGAGGACGTTGGCCGGGTGCAGGTCGCCGTGGATGAGCGTGACCGGTCCGCTGGCGGCCAGCTCCAGCGCACGCTCACGCCCCGTGGCCAGCGCCTCGGCGCTCAGGTGGGCGGCGGCCGGCGATTCGCGGCGGCGGCGTTCGGAGAGGCCGAAGATGAACTCGATGCCGTCGGCCAGCCGCCGCAGCTCCCCGCGGGGTTCGGCCGAATGCAGCTGGTCGAGCAGCTCGCCGAGCTCGGCCCACGGCAGGTCGCGGCCGGTCAGCTCGGTCCCCGGGACCAGGCCTTCCAGCAGGATGGCGTTGGCGTCGAGGTCGGCGTCGAGGATCTGGACGACGCGGGAGCACCCGGCCCAGGCGCTCAGCCCGGCGAACTCCAGCCGGGCGACTTCCGGATCCGGGGTCAGCTTGAGGACGCGCAGGTCGCCGCCGGGGCCGGTGCACAGCAGGGTGCGGCCGGTGTTGCCGGGCCGGGCCTCGCGGACGGTCAGCCGCCAGCGGGTGGTCAGCCGGGCGACCAGGTCCGGGAGCGTGTCGCACCAGGGCTCGGCCAGTTCCGCGCCGAAGCGGTCGACGAGCCGGGCCCGGGCCGCGTCGTCGATCAGAAGAGGGGCCACGGGATGGCTCGCCAGTCGTCGCCCGGCTCGGGGAAGATGCCCTCGGCGAGCAGGACGTCGGTGCGTTCGGCCAGCGCGCGGATCTCGAACCCGGTGATGTGCTCGGCGAGGGTGTTGCCGAGTCCGCCGTCGAGCTCCGAGCGCAGCTTGCGCAGCTTCTCGACGGTGTCCGGGGCCAGCGGCTCCCCGATCCAGCCCCACAGGACGGTCCGCAGCTTCGGGTCGGTGTGCAGGCAGATGCCGTGGTCGACACCGTAGACGCGGCCGTCGACACCGGCCAGCAGGTGGCCGCCCTTGCGGTCGGTGTTGTTGGCGACGATGTCGAGCACGGCGAGGTCGCGCAGGCCGGGGTGGTCGGCGTGGGCCAGCACGGCGGGCTCGCCGAGCCGGTCGTGGGCGTGCAGGACGGTGCGCCAGCCCTCGGGGACCTCGTCTGGCGGGACGACGTCGACGAGCTCGGTTTCGGTGGTTTCGACCCACAGCTGGACCATGCCGGGACCGAACGGGCCGTCGCGCAGCACGGTCGGCGGGATCGCGCCGATGCCGGTCGTGTCGGCGATGATCGCGGTCGCGACCTCGCGCCCGGCGAGGGTGCCGTCGGGGAAGTCCCACAGCGGCCGCTCCCCCGACACCGGCTTGTAGACGACCCGGCCGGTGACGCCGTCGAGCTCGATGGCGCAGAAGAGCGTGACGTTGGAGGCGTCGACCAGGCGGCCTTCGACGTCGATGCGGCCGTGGGTGACGAGTTCGCGGGACGCCGGATCGGCCGGGGCAGGCGTCATGGTCAGTCTTCTTCGCCCGCGTCGGTTTCGCGCCGGTAGCCGTTCTGCCGGGGGCAGATGTGCCCGGTCGGGTCGAGCGGCTCGGCGCACAGCGGGCACGGCTTGCGGCCGGCGTTGACGACGCGGTCGGCCCGCTCGGCGAAGGCCCGGGCGGCGGCCGGGCTGAGGAAGACGCGGACGGCGTCCGGGCCCTCCTCGGTGTCGTCGAGCACGACCGTTTCGTCGACCTCGCCCTCGGTGATGGCGAGCAGCTCGATGACGACCGCGCTGCTGTCGGCGTCCCAGCCCAGGCCCATCGTGCCGACGCGGAACTCCTCCTCGACCGGCACGGTGAGCGGGTCGAGGTCGACGAGGTCCTCGGGCGCGTCGTCGGGGACGTCGGCACCGAACCGGCTGGCGACCTCCTCCAGCAGCGAGCTCAGGCGCTCCGCGAGGACGACGACCTGCTGTTTTTCGATGGTGACGCTGATCGTGCGCACGTCCTCCGACGCTTGGAGGTAGAACGTGCGATCGCCGGGCTCGCCGACGGTGCCGGCGACGAACCGATCCGGCTGGCGGAAGACGTGGATTACGCGAGACATAGCACTGACGACCCTAGGCCACCGGCGCATGATCGGCATCCGCCGCCCCACCGTTCGCGGGCCGCTAGCCTCGGGGGGTGTCTCGCATCTCCCCGTACGGAACCTGGTCTTCGCCCATCACCGCCGCCGAGGTGGCCGCCGCCGGTGGCGGCCCGCAGTGGCTCGACGTCGTCGCCGGAGAGGTGTGGTGGGCCGAGGCGAGACCCGGTGAACAGGGCCGGGTAGCGCTGGTCCGGGCGGTGCCGGGGGGTACCGAGGACGTGCTGCCTGCCCCGTGGAACGTCCGCAACCGGCTGCACGAGTACGGCGGGCGGCCGTGGGCGGTGGCCGACGGCGTCGTGGTGTTCACGCACTGGGCCGATCAGCGCGTGTACGCGCAGAGCGAAATCGGCGTGGTGGCGCTCACCCCGGCTCCCGCGGAGCCGCAGAGCGTCCGCTACGGCGATCTGCGGGCCGGGCGGCCCGGTGAGGTGTGGGCGGTCCGCGAACGCGGCACCGGCCCCCGGCCCACCGACATCGAGCGGGAACTCGTCGCGATCGCCGTGGACGGCGGCGGCGAACGGGTCCTCGCCGCGAGCCACCGGTTCCTGACCGTGCCGAAGCTGTCGCCGGACGGACGGCACGCGGCCTGGTTCGGCTGGAACCACCCGCTGATGCCGTGGGACGGTACCGAGCTGTGCGTGGCGCCCGTCGGTGAAGACGGCGCGTTCGGGCCGCACCGGGTGCTGGCCGGCGGCGCGGACGTCTCGGTGTGCCAGCTCGAGTGGGAGACGCCGGAGACGCTGCTGGCACTGGCGGACCCCGATGGCTGGTGGAACCTGCACCGCGTCGGCCTGGACGGGTCGGTGGCGAACCTCGCGCCGGTGGAGCAGGAGCTCGGCGGGCCGTTGTGGAAGGCCGGGTCGCGGTGGTTCGCGCCACTGGGCGGCGGGCGGCACGCGGTGCTGTCTTCGGGCCGGCTGGCGGTGCTCGACGAGGCGGACGGCTCGGTGACGTCGGTGGCGGAGGAGCTGACGGCCTGGTCGACGACGGGCTTCGCGGTGCTCGGCGACACGGTCGCCGGCGTCGCGGGCGGGCCGGCCCGGGAAGCCGCCGTGGTGCAGGTCGCCCTCGATGGCGTGGTGACGGACCTGACCCCGCAGCCGGAGCTGCCCGCGGCGTTCCTGCCGGAGCCGCAGGAGCGGGTGTTCAGCACCGCGGACGGGGAGACCGTGCCGGTGGTGCTGTACCTGCCGCGCAACCCCGGGTTCGCGGCGCCCGAGGGCGAGCTCCCGCCGCTGCTGGTGGACGTCCACGGCGGGCCGACCGGCCAGCACTTCCCGCAGCTGGATCTGGAGATCGCGTACTTCACCAGCCGTGGCATCGGGGTGGCGGCGGTGAACTACGGCGGCTCGACGGGGTTCGGGCGGGTCTACCGCGAGCGGCTTCGGGAGCAGTGGGGCGTGGTGGACGTCGCCGACTGCGTGGCGGTGGCCGAGGCGCTGGTGGCGGCCGGGCTGGCCGACGGTGACCGGGTGGGGATCCGGGGCGGCAGCGCGGGCGGGTTCACCGCGGCGGCGTCGCTGACGACGACGAAGACCTACCGGGCGGGCACGGTGATGTACCCGGTGCTGGACCTGGCCGGGTGGACCGGCACCGAGGGCGACACGCACGACTTCGAATCGCGGTACCTCGACGGGCTGATCGGGCCGCTGCCGCAGGCGCGGCAGCGGTATGTGGAGCGTTCGCCGCTGGCGAACGTCGGCGGGCTGGCCGGTCCGGTGCTGTTCCAGCAGGGGCTGGAAGACCGGATCTGCCCGCCGGAGCAGGCCGATCGGTTCGTGGCCGAGCTGGCCGGGCGCGGGATCCCGTACGCCTACCAGCGGTTCGCCGGCGAGCAGCACGGCTTCCGGCAGGCGGCGACGATCGTGGCGGCACTGGAGGCGGAGTTGTCGTTCTACGGCCAGGTGTTCGGCTTCGAGACGCCGGGTGTGGCGCGGCTGGAGCTGTCCCGGTGAGGCCGCCGCGGCTGCGGGCCGGCGACACCCTCGCGCTGGTGGCGCCGGCCGGGCCGGTGCCGGCGGACCTGCTGGAGAAGGCGTTGCCGGTGCTGCGCAGCTGGGGCGTCGAGGTGCGGGTCGGGCCGTGCGTGCGGGCGGAGCCGGGCTCGCCGCCGTACCTGTCCGCGCCGGACGCGGCGCGGGCGGCGGAGTTCACCGAGGCGTGGCTGGACCCGGGGGTGCGGTGCGTGCTGGCCGCCCGGGGCGGCTACGGCGTGCAGCGGATGCTGGACCTGGTGGACTGGCCGGCGTTGCGGGCGGCCGGCCCGAAGGTGCTGGCCGGGTCGTCGGACATCACGGCGTTGCACCGGGCCGTGGACGTCCACCTCGGACTGTCCACTTTGTTCTCCCCGATGCCGGCGAGCGTGCTGTTCGACGACTTCGCGGTCGAGCACCTGCGGCGGTCGCTGTTCGAGCCGGAGCTGAACCTGGTGGTCCGCGGCGGGTCGGCGATCGTGCCGGGCCGGGCGTCGGGCGTGCTGACGGGCGGGAACCTGTCGTTGCTGGCGGCGGGGATCGGCACGCCGGAGCACGGGTCGGCGCGGGAGGCGATCGTGCTGCTGGAGGACGTGACGGAGAGCGTGTACCGGCTGGACCGGATGCTGACGCAGCTGCTGCGCAGTGGCTGGTTCGACGGCGTCCGCGGGATCGTGCTGGGGTCGTGGGCGGCGTGCGGCGCGCCGGCGGAGGTGCGTGCGCTGATGGTGGACCGGCTGGTGCCGCTGGGGGTGCCGCTGGTCGAGGAGTTCGGGTTCGGGCACGTGGCGTCGTCGCCGACGTTGCCGCTGGGGGTGCCGGTGGCGCTGGACGCGGACCTGGGGACCTTGACGTTCGGCTCCCCCGCGCTGACATGACCCCGGAGGAAGCACGCGAACGGTTCACCGCGGCCCGGGTGGCGCGGCTGGCGACGGTGTCGGCGGCCGGGATCCCGCACCTGGTCCCGGTGACGTTCGCGGTGCGGGGTGAGCAGGTGGTGTTCGCGGTGGACCACAAACCGAAGTCGACGACGGCCCTGCGGCGGCTGCGCAACATCGCGGAGAACCCGGCGGTGTGCTTCCTGGCGGACGGCTACGACGAGGACTGGTCGCGGCTGTGGTGGGCCCGCGCGGACGGGGTGGCGCGGGTGCTGCCGGAGCCGGAGCGGGCCGAGCCGGTGTCGTGGCTGGTGGCGAAGTACGAGCAGTACGCCGCGCGGCCGCCGGAGCACGCGGTGGTGGTGACGGAGGTGCACACCTGGCGTGGGTGGACGGGGAGCTAGTCGCGGAGGAACTTCTCCGGCCGGCGCCAGGCGTCGATGATGCCCAGCGGGTCCGGCCGCAGCAGTGACGCCGCCGAGTACAGGCTGGCCAGGACGACTCCGGCGATGAACCACCAGTCGTACAGCGCCTGCTCGCCCGTCGGGTAGTACACCAGCGTCACGAACACCGACACCGCCACCACCAGTGCGAGGTGCCGCGGCTGCCACTTGAACGCCGACAGGAGGACGAAGCCCCAGGTCAGGTACCACGGCAGGGTCGGCGGCATGAGGATCGCCACCGCCAGGAGCGAGATGCCGGCCCGGTACACCGCCTCGGTGCCGCCGCCGCGGGCGAGCCACCACTGGCGGACGCCGAAGCCGATCAGCAGCAGCATGCCCGCCGCGCGGGCGACCGTGACGAACGGGGAGACCTGGACGTCCACGATCAGGTGGACCAGGTTGTAGAAGACCTCGCCGATGCCGGTGGGGATGTTGAGCCAGTTCGCGATGAGCTGCGGGGCCTTGAGCCCGGACCACCAGCCGAGGTTGAGCGAGCCGAGCGAGATCCACGTGCCCGCGACGAACACCGGCAGGAACAGGCCCACCGAGGCGGCGCCGGCGCGCAGGAAGTTGCGGACCTTCGACTCGCCCGTGAGGTGGTTGGCCCACATCCAGACGATGAACGGCAGCGCGATGGCCGCGGTCGGCTTGATCAGCATGCCGATCGTCACCAGGACGACCGCGACGACGTGCTTGCGTTCGAGGGCGGCGAGGACGCCGATGGTGAGGAACGCGAGCATCATCAGGTCGTTGTGCGGGCCGCCGAAGAGGTGGATGACCATCATCGGGCTGGCCACCGCGAGCCACAGCGCGACCGGGAGCTTGCCGCCGAGGTGCTTGACCAGCCGCGGGAGCGCCCACAGCGTCCCCGCGAGACCGGCGAGCAGCACGACCCGCATCAGGATGACGCCGAGGATCATGTTGTCGCCGGTGGTGGCGACGACGCCCTTGGAGATCAGCAGGAACAGCGGGCCGTAGGGGGCCGGGGTGGTCTGCCAGAGCGGGTGGACGTTCTGCACGACGTTCGGCAGCACGTCGAGCTCGGCCGGGCCGTTCGCGTACGGGTCGAGCCCGTAGAGCAGCTGGGCGCCCTGGCCGAGGTAGGAGAAGACGTCGCGGGTGAACAGCGGCGGCGAGATGAGCAGCGGCGCCATCCAGCACCCGGCGGCGACCAGGACGGGGCGGCTGCCGACCCGGCCGAGCAGCACGTACCGGCCGAGCCGGACCCAGGCCCAGACGACGAGGCCGAAGCCGGTGTAGAGGACGGCGTTGGCGAGCATGCGACCGTGGCCGTAGCGGATCCAGGAGAGCGGGCCGTGGCCGAGCACGGGATCCTTGATCAGGATGCCGCCGGCGCCGAACGCCGCGAGCATGAGCAGGGTGCTGCCGACGGTGCCCATCGCGATCGTGCGGTAGGGGAACCGCGAAGGCACGCGGAGCCGCTCGGCCAGTCCGGTCGAGGGCGTCTGTGCGGGGTCGGTGGTGGTCGCCATTTCCGTTCGGAGATTACACACCGCGCTCGTGCGGAGTTCCCTCAGTGTCAGGTTTCCACGCCGCGGCGCTGGGCGGTGCCGCCCGGAAGGGCGGCCAGCAGGGACTTCGTGTAGTCGTGCTGCGGGTCGAGCAGGACCTGCTCCACGGTCCCGGTTTCGACGAGCTCGCCGCGGTACATCACGGCGACGCGGTCGGCGATGTTCCAGGCCAGGCCGAGGTCGTGGGTGATCACCAGGGCGGCGAGGCCGAGTTCCCGGCGCAGCCGCAGCAGGAGGCCGAGGATTTCGCCGCGGACGGAGGCGTCGAGCGAGGCGACCGGCTCGTCGGCCACCACCACCGACGGTTCGAGCGCCAGTGCCCCGGCGATGACGACGCGCTGGCGCTGGCCGCCGGAGAGCTGGTGCGGGAGCCGGTCGGCGTACTTTTCGGCGGGCCGCAGTTCCGCGGCTTCCAGCGCCCGGTGGACGACGGCGCGTTCGTCGGCGAGCTTGTGGATCCGCGGCCCCTCCGCGACGGCCTCGTACACCGTGTGGGCCGGGTTCAGCGCGCTGGTGGGGTCCTGGAGGACGAGCTGGACCTGACGCCGGTACGCCTTGAGCCCGGACCCGCCGGTTGGCACCGGTTCACCGGCGTAGCGAACCACCCCGGAGTCGGGTTTCTGCAGGCCGAGCAGGGTACGGGCGAGGGTGGTCTTGCCGGAGCCGGACTGGCCGACCAGTGCGACGATCTCGTCGCGCGAAACCGTGAGGTCGACGCCGGCGACGGCGTGGATCCGCTTGCCGGTGCGGTCGCGGAAGGACACCCGCAGGTTTTCGGCGGCCAGCAGCGGCTCTCCCGCCACCCGGTCCGGCGGTTCGGGCGGCAGCGGGTTGCTGGTGGCCGGGGCGAAGCGGGACACCGGGTCGCCGACCGTCGGGAACGCCGCGGCGAGCGCCCGGGTGTGTTCGTGGGCGGGCGAGCCCATCACCTCGGCGCTCGGGCCTTCCTCGACGATCTGCCCGTCGTACATGACGGCGATGCGTCCGCAGGTGGCGGCGAGCACGGACAGGTCGTGGCTGATCATGATCAGCCCGATGTGCTGTTCGGCGACCAGCTTGGAGAGCAGGGTGAGGACCTGGGCCTGGACGATGACGTCGAGGGCGGTGGTCGGCTCGTCGGCGATGATCAGCCGGGGTGAGCAGGCCAGGGCCATGGCGATCATGACGCGTTGCTTCTGGCCGCCGGACAGCTCGTGGGGGTAGGCGCCGGCCCGGCTCGGGGGCAGGTCGACCTGGGTGAGCAGTTCGGCGACGCGGGCGTCGACCTCGGCGTCGGTGAGGGCCTTGCCGGCCGGTGGGTGCAGCCGCAGCGGTTCGGCGATCTGCTCGCCGATCTTGCGGACGGGGTTGAGCGCGTGCATGGCGCCCTGGAACACCACCGACGCCTCGGCCCAGCGGACCGCGCGCAGCCGGCCCCACTTCATGGTGGTGACGTCTTCGCCGTCGAGCAGGATCTCGCCGGTGATCTCCGCCGTGCGCGGCAGCAGCCGCAGCACGCTCATGGCGACGGTGGACTTGCCCGAGCCGGATTCGCCGGCGACGCCGAGCGTGCCGCCGGGGTCGAGGGTGAGGTCCACGCCGCGGACGGCGGGGACGGCCTTGTCCCCCACCGCGTAGGTGACGTTCAGGTCGGTGAGCTGCAGCAGCGGGGTGGTCACTTCTTCAACCTCGGGTTGAACACGGTCTCCAGGCCCCGGCCGACCAGGGTGAAGAAGAGGACGACGAGGACGATGGCGATGCCCGGCGGGAGCACGTTCCACCAGGCGCCGCGGCTGATGGCGCCGTTGTTGAGGGCGTCTTCCAGCACCTTGCCCCAGCTGACGGAGGCGGGGTCGCCGACGCCGAGGAACGACAGAGTCGCGTCGGCGATGACGGCGTTGCCGACGACGAGGGTGGTGTTGGCCAGCACCAGCGGCATCACGCCGGGCAGCACGTGCCGGCCGACGATGTGCAGGTGGCCGCCGCCGAGGGCGTGGGCGCGCTCGATGTAGGGGCGGCTCTCGATGGTGAGGGTCTGGGCGCGGACGAGCCGGGCGGTGCTGGGCCAGGCGGTGAGGCCGATGGCGAGGATGATCGTGCCGACGCCCTTGGGCAGCACCGCCGAGAGCGCGATCGCGAGGATCAGCGAGGGCAGGACCAGGAAGAAGTCGGTGAACCGCAGCAGGGTCGCCGACACCCAGCCGCCGAAGTGCGCGGCGGTGATGCCGATCAGCGTCCCGATGACGACCGACAGCAGCGCGGCGGAGAACCCGACGAGCAGGGAGATCCGGGTGCCCCACACGGTCATGAGCAGCACCGAGCGGCCGAAGTTGTCGGTGCCGAGCCAGAAGTCGGCGTTCGGCGGGGACAGCGGTGCCCCGGTGGCCTTGGTGACGTCGAGACCGGTTTCGTCGCTGATCAGCGGCAGGAGCAGGGCGACGAGCACGGTGGCGCCGAGCAGGACGAGCCCGGTGAGCGCGGCCCGCTGGCCGGCGAACTCGCGCCAGGTCCGGCTCAGCGAGGCGCGGCGGCGGCTCCAGGCGATCTGCCGCGGGGTCTCGGAGGTGGTCATGAGGTACGCACCCTGGGGTCGAGCACGCGGTAGAGCAGTTCCGCGAGCAGGTTCATCAGCACCACCGCGCTCGCCAGCACGGTGAACACGCCTTGGAGCACCGGCAGGTCGGGGCCGTGCAGGGCCTCGTAGGTGAGCTGGCCGAGGCCGGGCCAGCTGAACACGGCCTCGACGGTGACCGCGCCGGCGACGACGTGGCCGAACTGCATGAACACCAGCGTGGTGGTGGGCAGCAGGGCGTTGGGGACGGCGTGGCGGCGGCGGACGAGGTCGTCGCGCAGGCCCTTGGCGCGGGCGGTGGTGAGGTAGTCGGCGTTCATCTCCCCCAGCAGCGACGACCGCATGATCAGCATGTACTGGGCGTAGAACACCGCCAGCAGCGTCACGCACGGCAGCACCAGGTGGTGCAGGACGTCGAGGGTCTGGGACAGGACGTCGGGGGCGGCGTCCGGGGAGTGCATGCCGCGGCTGGGGAACAGGCCGTTGGTCGCCACGAGCAGCATCAGGCCGAGCCAGAACTGCGGGACCGACCACAGCGTCAGTGCGATCCCGGTCTGGGAGCGGTCGAAGAAGCTGTCGCGGCGCCAGGCGGCGCGGATGCCCAGCCAGAGCCCGAGCAGGACGGCGAGCACGGTGGCGCTGCCGACGAGCAGGATGGTCGGCCAGAGGCGTTCGCCGATCATGTCGGCGACCGGGCGGCCGTTGTTGAGCAGCCGGGATTCGCCGAGGTCGCCGTGCAGCAGGTTCCAGAAGTAGTTCCCGAACTGGACGAGGACGGGCTTGTCGACACCCATCTTCTCGCGCAGTTCGGCGATCTGCTGGGGGCTGGTGACGCGGTCGCGGGTCATCGCCGCGACCGGGTCGCCGGGCAGCATCCGGAAGAGGAAGAAGAACAGCACGATCACCAGCACGATGCTGATCAGCGCTTCGAGGACCTTCTTGAGCACGAACCGGGCCGTGCCGGTCCCGGCCGCGCGGGGATGGGGCGGTGGCCCGGAACCACCACGTGCCGTGTGGCTGCGCGGGCATCAAGCAAGTATTAGTCGACTATGTAGTTCAC
>NZ_JBSGAI010000096.1:0-13866 GCF_053600695.1 Amycolatopsis sp. NPDC005003
ATACTTGCTCTCAAAGGAACCTCATACGAGGTTCAATACATAAGCTCTACTGGCTTAGTTCACTAGCACACTGTTGAGTTCTCAAGCAACACACTTCGGACCGCCGCGCCGCGAAGGCGCCTTGGTCTTCGGCTTTTGTTTCAAGCTTTGTTCCAGGGATACCACCCTGGTTCGGGACCACCCACTCTACCACGATCGTGGGAGCTTGGTTCGTGTTCCCGGCGGCCGCTCGGTTTCCCTGGCGACTTGGAGAACTTTACACCCCCTCCGGAGGCCCGAAACAGGGGGGTACCTTTTTTCGCGCCAGGCCCCTGACCTGCACCGATACGGCCGGGCACGGCCAAGACGGCCGGGGTGCCCGCTCAGGCCGGCCGCGGCGAGCCGTGGGTCGCCACGACCGTCAGGACGACCAACGCGGCCGCGAGCCCGGCAGCCACGTGGACGGGCGCCGGCGCGAAGGACGCCGCCAGGACGAGCGCCGCCGTCACCGGGAAGCCGATGGCGATCGGGCGGCACTCGTTCGTCGGGCCGATGTGCAGCAGCCACACGCTCAGCAGGAAGACCGCGACCGGCACCGTGGTCGGCAGCGCCGCCGCCACCCCGCCGAGGTGCAGCGTCCCCGTGTCGTAGCCGACCGCCACCTCGAGGCCGGCCCCGACGGCCGCCGCCGAGGCGAAGATGAAGTAGTGGCCGTAGCCCCAGCTCATCGCCGTGAACATGGTCTGGCGGCGGACGAGCCGCGCGTGCCCGGGGCGGTCGAAGTACAGCCACCACATCGAGAACACGAGCACCAGGCCGGCCGCGGCCAGCGAGATCAGCGTTCCGGTGTGCCCCGGCTCCGCGGTGCCCTCCTTGATCGCGTTCGTCGCGCTGAGGATCACCTCGCCGAGGACGATCAGCGTGAACAGGCCGTACCGCTCGGCGATGTGGTGCGGGTGCCACGTCGTCCGCGCGCTGCGCTCGGCGACCACCGGCACCGCGAGCTCGCAGAGCACGACGGCCACGAACGTCACGGCCGCCGTCGACGCCGGCAGGAACAGCCGGGCGATCCAGAGCACCTGGCAGAACGCGATCCCGGCGGCGAACCGCACGGCCGCGGGCCGGGCCTCCGGTGCCGAGCGCGCGGCCCGCAACCACTGCCCGACCAGGGACAGCCGCATCAGGACGTACCCCACCACGATCACCCGGAAGTCGCCCTCGAACGCGCTGGACACGCCCGCCGCGACCGTCAGCCCGCCGGCGATCTGCACGAGCGTGGCCAGCCGGTACGGGACGTCGTCGGTGTCGAACGCCGAGGCGAACCAGCTGAAGTTCAGCCAGCCCCACCAGATCGCGAAGAAGACCATCGCGAACGACGTGACGCCGTGCGCGGCGTGCCCTTCGGCGAGCGCGTGGTGCAGGGCGGCCGCGGCCTGGCCGACGGCGACCACGAAACACAGGTCGAACAGCAGTTCCAGCGGCGTCGCGACGCGGTGGTGCTCCGCGCGGTCGCGGGACCGCATCGGCCGGTACCAGACCCGGATCCGGGACGGCTGCTCGGTCATCGGGACTCCCCCGCGTCGGCCTCGGACGGACGCGATCATCCCAGCACGACCGGCGCGGAAGGAGTCAGCGCGACACGGGTGAAGAAGACGGGCGGGGCCCGGTTCCCCCTCGCCCGGGCCCGCCCGCCACCGTCACGCGCCGGCGGGCACCGATGGGCAGCCCTTCCGCGAGTGCCGGACGGTCCCCCGCGGACGCCGACACCCACTGGACGGAAGGTGACCGAGTGTGTCCATTCCCTCGAACTCCGGACGCCTCGATCGCTCAAGCCGGTCACCCCATCCCCGGGTGGCCGACTGATTGCCACTGTCGGTAGCCGAAGCCGCGCAGTGAAGGCTCCATAAGATCTACCCGGTTGCTCTCCGTAGCACCAGTGTCTTTCCGCGCTCGTCACCCGGATGGAGCATCGCGAATCTGCGGAAAGTAGTGTCTCAAGCGCGGTGGACGTCGGCCGCGGACGCCTCGGCCTGCCGCGCCTCGCGTTCGTCCTCGGCGGCCCGGCGGCGGCGCGCCCGCAGCTCGGCGACCGCCAGGGCGAGCGCTCCGCACGTCAGGACGGCCGCGCAGCCGAGCGCGACGGTGAGGGCCACCGGATAGCCGTGGCCGAGGACCAGGCCGAAGACCGAGGCGAGCACGGCGGTGCCGATCGCCGTGCCGATCCGCTGCCCGGTCTGCAGCGCGCCACCGGCGACCCCGGCCATCCGGACCGGCACGCACTCCAGCGTCAACGTCGTGTTCGGCGAGATCACCATCCCGCCGCCCACGCCCGCAAAGACCAGCGGCAGCGCGAAGGCCCAGCCGGACGCCGACGGCGGAACCAGTTCCGCGAGCAGCGCGACGGCCAGCAGCCCGGTGGCGACCATGGCGAGGCCGGTGACGGTGAGGCGGCGGCCGAAGCGCGGCACCAGCCGGCCGGCGACGGCGGCCGACACCGCCGAGCCGAGCGCGAACGGCGTCACCGACAGGCCCGACTGCAGTGGCGAGTAGCCGAGGCCCTGCTGGAAGTACATCGCGAAGACCAGCCAGATCCCGGCGAACCCGCAGAAGTAGAGCGCCCCGACCGCCGCGCCGGAGGCGTAACCGGGGGTGCCGGTGAACAGGCGCGTGTCGAGCAGCGGCGACCGGCCGCGCCGGACCACCGAGTGCTCCCAGCGCACGAACGCGACGCCGAACACGAGCGCGACGGGGAACAGCCACCAGAACTGCCGGAGCCCGCCCTGGTCGGAGTCGATCACCGGGAACAGCACGCCGAGGACGGCGACCGCGAGCAGCGCGATCCCGACGAAGTCGATCTCCGTGGAGATCTTGAGCTGCTTCTTCTCGCTGCGCGGCAGCAGCCGCAGCGCTAGGGCGAACGCGAGCACGCCGATCGGGACGTTGACGTAGAACACCCAGCGCCAGCCGTCCTGCGCCCCGAAGACGGCGATGATGAACCCACCCAGGATCGGGCCGACGGCCGTCGAGATCCCGACGACCGCGCCGAACATCCCGAACGCGCGGCCGCGCTCGGCGCCGCGGAAGAGGTCCTGGATCAGGCCGGTGTTCTGCGGGGTGAGCATGCCCGCCGCGACCCCCTGGGCGAGCCGCGCGATCACCAGCGTCGTCTCGTTCGGGGCCGCGCCGGCCAGTGCGCTGGTGAGGACGAAGGCGGCGAGGGCGCCGAGGAACATGTTCCGGCGGCCGAACGCGTCCCCGAGCCGGCCGCCGGTGACCAGGACGAGGCCGAACGCCAGGGCGTAGCCGGAGACGACCCAGCGGATCCCGCCGCTGCTCGCGTGCAGCCCGGCTTGCATCGAGGGGAGGGCGACGTTGACGATGCTGACGTCGAGCAGGCCCATGAACCCGGCCGTCAGCGAGACGGCAAGTGCTTTCCACCGGCGGGGATCGGGTTCGTAGGTCATCCCCTCCAGCAAACACGAAAGGCGGGATCCGCGCGCGCCCAGCGCACGGATCCCGGACGCGTCACGTCGAAGCGGTGATGCCCCGGATGCCCTTCAGCTCGCCGATCAGCATCGAGCTGACCTTGACCGGGTAGTCGTACAGCGCGAAGACCGTCTGGTTCTTGCCCACCAGCTTGAGGTGCACCGGGGTCTCCCCCTTGTGCGCCAGCAGCGTCGACCGCAGCTCGCTGACCACGGACTGGTCGATCTTCTCCGCCGCCGCCAAGAGCACCAGCGGTGGCTCGTCGTCGCCGCTGCCGGTGCCGACCTCGGACAGGTCGAGCGTCGCCAGGCCGCCGCCGAAGACCGACATCTTGTCTTCGCGCCAGTTCACCCGGCCCTTGACCAGGACCGCGTTGTCTTCGATCAGCTCACCCGCGAAGAGCGCGTACGACTTCGGGAAGAACAGCACCTCGAGGGAGGCGTCCATGTCTTCGACCGTGCAGATCGCCCACGGCTCGCCCTTCTTGTTGACCCGCCGCTCCAGCGACGTGATCAGCCCGGAGATGACGATCTCGCCTTCCTTCGGCGGGTCGTTGAGGATGCTCGCGATCGGTTTCGGGGCGTGCTTGCGCAGGATCCGCTCGGCGCCGTCCAGCGGGTGGGCCGAGACGTACAGGCCGAGCATCTCGCGCTCGTAGGCGAGCAGCTGCTTGCGCGGGTACTCCTCCTCGCCGAACTTCAGGTGCGCGAGCGGCGACGACGACGGCGCCGCCTCCCCCTCGTCGCCGCCGAAGCCGAACAGGTCGAACTGGCCCATCGCCTCCTGGCGCTTGAGCGGGACGACGGCTTCGACCGCATCCTCGTGGACCTGGATCATCGACAGCCGCGTGTGGCCGAGCGAGTCGAACCCGCCCGCCTTGATCAGCGACTCGATGACCCGCTTGTTGCAGGCCACGAGCTCGGACTTGTCGAGGAAGTCGGTGAAGGAGGCGTACTTGCCCTTCTCCTGGCGGGTCTTGATGATCGACTCGACGACGTTCGCGCCGACGTTGCGGACGGCACCCAGCCCGAAGCGGATGTCGTCCCCGACCGCCGCGAAGCGCAGGGCCGATTCGTTGACGTCCGGCGGCAGCACCTTGATGCCGAGCCGGCGGCACTCGGACAGGTAGACCGCCGACTTGTCCTTGTTGTCACCCACCGAGGTGAGCAGGGCGGCCATGTACTCGGCCCGGAAGTTCGCCTTGAGGTAGGCGGTCCAGTACGAGATCAGGCCGTACGCGGCCGCGTGGCTCTTGTTGAACGCGTACCCGGCGAACGGGAGGATCGTGTCCCAGAGCGCCTTGATCGCCTCTTTGGAGAACCCGCCGGGCACCAGGTCGCTGTTGCGCATGCCCTCTTCGAAGCCCTCGTACTCCTTGTCGAGGACTTCCTTCTTCTTCTTGCCCATCGCGCGGCGGAGCACGTCCGCGCGCCCCATCGTGTACCCGGCCACCTTCTGGCCGATGTGCATGATCTGCTCTTGGTACACGATCAGGCCGTAGGTGTCGGCCAGGATCTCCCGCAGCGGCTCGTCGAGCTCCGGGTGGATCGGCTTGACCTTCTGCCGGTTGTTCTTGCGGTCGGCGTAGTCGTTGTGCGCGTTCATGCCCATCGGGCCGGGGCGGTACAGCGCGCCGACCGCGACGATGTCGTCGAACACCGTGGGCTCCATGCGCCGCAGCAGGTCGCGCATGGGACCGCCGTCCAGCTGGAACACGCCGAGCGTGTCGCCGCGGGCGAGCAGCTTGTACGTCTCGGGGTCGTCGACGCCCAGGGTGTCGAGGTCGACGTCGACCCCGCGGTTGGTCTTGATGTTGTCGATCGCGTCACCGATGACGGTGAGGTTGCGCAGGCCGAGGAAGTCCATCTTCAGCAGGCCGATGGCCTCGCACGACGGGTAGTCCCAGCCGGTGATGATCGAGCCGTCGTCACGCTGCCAGAGCGGGATCGCGTCGGTCAGCGGGTCGCAGGACATGATGACCGCGCAGGCGTGGACGCCGGCGTTGCGGATCAGGCCCTCGAGGCCGCGGGCGGTCTCGAAGATCGTCTTGCACTCTTCGTCGGTCTCGACGAGCGCGCGGACCTCGGCGGCCTCGCCGTAGCGCTCGTGCTTCGAGTCGACGATGCCCGAGAGCGGGATGTCCTTCGCCATGATCGGCGGCGGCAGCGCCTTGGAGATCTTGTCCGCGATCGCGTACCCGGGCTGGCCGAAATGCACCCGGGCGCTGTCCTTGATCGCGGCCTTGGTCTTAATGGTGCCGAAGGTGATGACCTGGGCGACCTTGTCCGCGCCGTACTTCTCGGTCGCGTACCGGATCATCTCGCCGCGACGGCGGTCGTCGAAGTCGATGTCGATGTCGGGCATCGAGACGCGCTCGGGGTTCAGGAACCGCTCGAACAGCAGCTTCTGCGGGATCGGGTCCAGGTTGGTGATACCGAGCACGTACGCGACCAGCGAACCGGCGGCCGAACCACGGCCGGGGCCGACCCGGATGCCCACCTTGCGGGCGTAGCTGATGAGGTCGGCGACGATCAGGAAGTAGGCCGGGAAGCCCTTGCCGATGATGACGTCGAGCTCGATCTCGATGCGCTCGTCGTAGTACGGGTCCGGCACGCCGTCCGGGAAGCGCCACTTGAGACCGCGCTTGACCTCTTCGCGCAGCCAGCCGCCCTGGTCGTAGCCCTCCGGCACCTCGAAGAACGGCAGCCGGTCCTTGTGGGAGTAGACCTCTTCGTAGGACTCGACGCGCTCGGCGATCATCAGCGTCGTGTCGGCCGCGCCGGGAACCTCCTTGTCCCAGTACTCGCGCATCTCGGCGGCGGACTTGAGGTAGTAGCCGTCGCCGTCGAACTTGAACCGGGTCGGGTCGTTGAGGGTCTTGCCCGCCTGGACGCACAGCAGCGCCGAGTGCGTGTCCGCCTGGTCCTTGGTGACGTAGTGCGAGTCGTTGGTGGCGATCGGCTTGAGGTCGAGCAGGCGGCCGACCTCCAGGAGGCCCTCGCGGACCGACCGCTCGATCGGCAGGCCGTGGTCCATCAGCTCGAGGAAGAAGTTGTCGGCCCCGAAGATGTCCTTGTAGTCGGACGCGGCCTGGATGGCCTCTTGGCGCTGGCCCAGCCGCAGCCGGGTCTGCACCTCGCCCGACGGGCAGCCGGTGGTCGCGATGATCCCCGAGTGGTTTTCGGAGATCAGCTCGCGGTCCATCCGCGGCTTGCGGTAGTAGCCCTGCATGCTGGCCAGCGAGGACAGCTTGAAGAGGTTCCGCAGGCCGGTCGCGTTCGACGCGAGCATGGTCATGTGCGTGTACGCACCGCCACCGGAGACGTCGCCGCCCTCACCGAACTCGTCGGAACCGCGCTGGTTGGCCTGGCCCCAGAAGACGGGCTTCTTGTGGAACCGGCTCTCCGGCGCGATGTAGGCCTCGATGCCGATGATCGGCTTGATGCCGGCCTTCTTGGCCTGCTGGTAGAACTCGTCGCCGCCGTACATGTTGCCGTGGTCGGTCATGCCGACGGCGGGCATCCCGAGACGCGCCGCCTCCGCGAAGAGGGGGGCGATCTTCGCCGCACCGTCGAGCATCGAGTACTCGGTGTGGACGTGCAGGTGGACGAAGGAATCGTTCGACACCAGCGAAAACCTCCCCTAGGTGGACCGGACCGGCGCGCGGCGGGTCTCCCACCCTATCCCGCACTCGCCGGGCTCGATTGTGCGCCTCGGCGGGGCCGCGGGAGCGCACCGACGCGCGGCTCCTTCGGGCGGAAACGATCACGACACGCGCCGCGCCCGGACCGTCCCCGCGAGTGACGGAACCGGCGTCCGCGACCCGCCGGACCCCCCGCGGCGCGAGCCGTGAGCTGAGCCACAGCCGGACCGCCTCGCGTTGACACCGGGGGCACCGGGACCGAGCATTTCGGCCATGAACCTGTCTGACAGCCAGACAGCCGGACAAGGTGGACAGGGTGCTCCTCGCCGGGTGAGCGCCATGGAAGCCGTGCTGGCCCACCTGCGCGGCTCGATCGAGCGCGGCGCGTACCCCGTCGGCGGGAAGCTCCCCTCCGAAGCCGCCCTGAGCAGGGAGTTCGAGGTCAGCCGGTCGGTGGTCCGGGAAGCCCTCCGCGGCCTCCAGGCGCTCGGCATGACCGAGTCGAAGACCGGCAAGGGCACCTTCGTCACCGCGACCGGCCCGGCCGACAACCCCACCTTCGGGCCCTACTCCGCCCGGGACCTCATCGAAGTGCGCCGGCACGTCGAGATCCCCGTCGCCGGGTACGCGGCCGTCCGCCGCAGCCAGGACGACCTCGACCTGCTCGCCCACCTGCTCGACCGGATGGACGCCGAGACCGACAACACCGCCTGGGTCGCCCTGGACTCGCTCTTCCACATCACCATCGCCCAGTCCTCGGGCAACCCGGTGTTCGGGAAGGTGATCGAGGAGATCCGGGACGCGCTCGCCCGCCAGTCCGCCTTCCTGAACCAGCTCGGCGACCGGCGCCGCCAGTCGAACATCGAGCACCGGGACATCGTCACCGCGATCGAAAGCGGTTCCGAAGAGCAAGCCGTCGCCGCCATGACGGCGCACCTGACGCACGTCGAAGCCACTCTGACCAGCATCGTGAACGGGGACCAGTGACCGAACAGACCCTCCCGGCCACGACCGGCACCACCGCGGACGCGGGCGACGCCGGCTACCACAAGGCCCTCAAGTCCCGGCACGTCAACATGATCGCGATCGGCGGGGCGATCGGCACCGGCCTCTTCCTCGGCGCGGGCGGGCGGCTCGCCCAGGCCGGGCCGGCGCTGGCGATCGTCTACGGCGTCTGCGGGCTCTTCGCCTTCTTCGTCGTCCGCGCGCTCGGCGAGCTGATCCTGTACCGGCCCTCCAGCGGCGCCTTCGTCTCCTACGCCCGCGAGTTCATGGGCGAGAAGGGCGCGTACGTCGCCGGCTGGATGCACTTCCTCAACTGGTCGACCACCGGCATCGCCGACATCACGGCGATCGCGCTGTACGCGCACTTCTGGTCGTTCTTCTCGCCGATCCCGCAGTGGGTGCTCGCGCTGATCGCCCTCGCCGTCGTGCTGACGCTGAACATGGTGTCGGTGAAGCTGTTCGGCGAGATGGAGTTCTGGTTCGCCATCGTCAAGGTCGCCGCGCTGGTGCTGTTCATGGTGATCGGCATCTTCCTGCTGGTGACGCAGACGCCGATCGACGGCGTCGCGGGCGGCCCGCAGCTGATCGCCGGCCACGGCGGGATCTTCCCGTCCGGGCTGCTGCCGATGGTGCTGATCGTGCAGGGCGTGGTGTTCGCCTACGCCTCGGTCGAGCTGGTCGGCGTGGCCGCGGGCGAGACCGAGAACCCGGAGAAGATCATGCCGAAGGCGATCAACTCCATCATGTGGCGCATCCTCGTCTTCTACGTCGGCTCGGTCGTGCTGCTGGCGATGCTGCTGCCGTGGAGCTCCTACACGAAGGACCAGAGCCCGTTCGTCACCGTGCTCTCGCACCTGGGCGTGCCCGCGGCGGACAGCGTGATGAACCTGGTCGTGCTCACCGCGGCGCTGTCCAGCCTGAACTCGGGCCTGTACTCGACCGGCCGGATCCTGCGGTCGATGGCGATGGCGGGCTCGGCGCCGAAGTTCACCGGCGTGATGAACCGCAACCACGTGCCCTACGGCGGGATCCTGCTCACCGCGGCCGTCTGCGTGGCCGGCGTGGGGCTCAACTACCTGGTGCCGAAGGAGGCCTTCGACATCGTGCTGAACTTCGCCGCGATCGGCATCCTCGCCACCTGGGCCATCATCGTGCTCTGCCACCTGCTGTTCGTGCGGCGGGCCAAGCGCGACGGCGTCGAGCGGCCGTCCTTCCGGCTGCCGTTCTCGCCGTACACCGAGATCGCGACGCTGGTGTTCCTCGCCGCCGTCGTCGTCCTGATGGGCTTCGACGAGACCGGCCGGATCACCCTGCTGGCGCTGCCCGCCATCGCCGCCGCCCTGGTCGCAGGCTGGTTCGGCGTCCGCAAGCGGATCGACATGCGCGCGTTCGACGAGGAAGGCATGTGAGCCACGAACCCCTCGTCGAGCTGATCCGCGACGGGCTGGTCGAGGGCGTCCACCACGGCTCGGCCCTGGTGCTCGCCCCGGACGGCTCGACGCGGTTCGCCGCCGGCGACGTCGACACCCCGATGTACCCGCGGTCGACGGCGAAGCCGCTGCAGGCCACCGCGATGGCGCGGCTCGGCCTGCGCCTCTCCCCCACCGGGTTCGCCATCGCCGCGGCCAGCCACTCGGGGGAGCCGAGGCACCTCGACGCCGCCCTCGACGTCCTCGACGGCCGCTCCCCCGACCTGCTGGGCAACCCCGCGGACTTCCCGTTCGACCCGCTCGAGCGCGACCGCTGGCTCGCCGGGGGCCGGGCGCCGAGCCGGCTCGCGCACAACTGCTCCGGCAAGCACGCGGCCATGCTCGCGACCTGCGCGGTGAACGGCTGGTCCCCCGAGGGTTACCTCGACCCGGCCCACCCGCTGCAGCGCGCGATCGCCGCCGCCTTCGAGGACCTGACCGGGCGGCCCGTCGCCCGGGTCGCCGTCGACGGCTGCGGCGCGCCCCTGTTCGCGACGACGCTGCGCGGGCTCGCGACGGCCGTGTCGAAGATCGCGCTCGCCGCGCCGGACACGCCGGAAGGCCTGGTGGCCGCCGGGATCCGGCAGCACCCGGAGCTGGTCGGCGGCAGCCGCCGGGACGTCACCGCCGTCATGCGCGCGGTGCCCGGGCTGATCGCCAAGGACGGTTTCGAGGCCGTGCAGGTCGCCGCGCTGCCGGACGGCACGGCGATCGCCTTCAAGATCGCCGACGGCGGGGACCGGGCACGGTACCCGGTGCTGGCCGCGCTGCTGAAGCTGTGCGGGGTGGCCGTCCCGCCCGGCCCGGAAAACCTGCGTTTCGCCGGAAACCTGTCTGTGGGGAGCACTGTATGACCACCCGCCGCGAACACGACCTGCTCGGCGACAAGGACGTCCCGGCCGGGGCGTACTGGGGCGTGCACACCGCCCGCGCCCGGGAGAACTTCCCCATCACCGGCACGACGCTCGCCGCGTACCCGCACCTGATCGAGGCGCTCGCCGCGGTCAAGGAGGCCGCGGCCCGCGCCAACGCCGAGCTGGGCCTGCTCGCCCCCAAGATCGCCGAGGCGATCGCGGGGGCCTGCCGGGAGATCCGCGAAGGCGCGTTGCACGGCGAGTTCGTCGTCGACGTCATCCAGGGCGGCGCCGGGACGTCGACCAACATGAACGCCAACGAGGTCATCGCGAACCGGGCCCTCGAACTGCTCGGGCACGCCAAGGGCGACTACCACGTCGTGCACCCCAACGAGCACGTCAACCTCGGGCAGTCGACGAACGACGCCTACCCGACCGCGGTCAACGTCGCGACGATCCTCGCCGTGCGCGGGCTGTCGGAAGCGATGATCGTGCTCGAGAAGGCGTTCGCGGCCAAGGCCGTCGAGTTCCACGACGTCCTCAAGATGGGCCGCACGCAGCTGCAGGACGCCGTGCCGATGACGCTCGGCCAGGAGTTCGGCACCTACGCGGTGATGCTCGGCGAGGACCGGCAGCGGCTGAACGAGGCCGTCGCGCTGCTGCACGAGATCAACCTCGGCGCGACCGCGATCGGCACCGGCCTCAACGCCGCGCCGGGCTACGCCGAAGCCGCCTGCCGGCATCTGCGCGAGATCACCGGGCTGCCGGTCGTCACCGCCGCCGACCTGGTCGAGGCCACCCAGGACTGCGGCGCGTTCGTGCACCTTTCGGGTGTCCTCAAGCGGATCGCGGTCAAGCTGTCCAAGAGCTGCAACGACCTGCGGCTGCTGTCCTCGGGCCCGCGCGCCGGGCTGAACGAGATCAACCTGCCGCCGGTGCAGGCCGGGTCGTCGATCATGCCCGGCAAGATCAACCCGGTGATCCCCGAGGTGGTCAACCAGGTCGCGTTCGAGGTGATCGGCAACGACGTCACCGTGACGATGGCGGCGGAGGCCGGCCAGCTGCAGCTCAACGCGTTCGAGCCGATCATCCTGCACTCGCTGTCGGAGAGCATCACGCACCTGGGCGCGGCCTGCCGGACCCTCGCTTCCAAGTGCGTCGAAGGGATCACCGCGAACGTCGACGTGATGCGTGCCTACGTCGAGAACTCGATCGGCCTGGTGACGGCGCTGAACCCGAGCATCGGCTACGCGGCCGCGACGGAGATCGCCAAGGAGGCTCTCGCGACCGGGCGCGGGGTCGCCGAGCTGGTCGTCGAGAAGGGCCTGATCCCGGCCGAGGAGCTGGCGAAGCTGCTGCGACCGGAAACGCTCGCGCGGGCGAACTGAGGTACGGTCGGATCCGGAAGGATCGACTCCACTTCGGAAGGCGGGCGCCCGTGCTGGACCGACTTGTCGACAAGTTGCTCGGGCTCCCCCGCGCCGAAGGCCCCAAGCCGGTCGTGACGCGCGACCTCGCCGTGCCGATGCCCGACGGCGTCACGCTGCTGGCCGACCGGTACGCCCCGGCCGGCACGACGCCGGCGCCGGTCGTGCTGATCCGCACCCCGTACGGGCGCAAGGGCATGCTGTCGAAGCTCTTCGGCGAGACGTTCGCGCGGCACGGGCTGCAGACGGTCATCCAGAGCACCCGCGGCTCGTTCGGCTCCGGCGGCGAGTTCCGGCCCTTCCACCTCGAACGCGAGGACGGGCTCGCCACCGCCGAGTGGCTGCGTGCGCAGCCGTGGTGCGACGGCACCCTCGGCATGGCCGGCGCCAGCTACCTCGGGCACACGCAGTGGGCGATCGGGCCGTACCTCGACCCGCCGCTCGCCGCGATGTGCCTCGGGGTGACGGCGTCGGAGTTCGTCTCGACGTTCTACCCGGGCGGCGTGCTCGCGGCGGACAACATGGTCTCGTGGTCGGCGATGATCGGCCGCCAGGAAGAGCGCTTCGCGACGCTGCCGAACCCGCTGCAGGCGCGGAAGACCCGCCGCGCGATGGCCCACCTGCCGATCAGCGGCGCCGACGTCGCCGCGATCGGCAAGCCGGTGCAGTTCCTCCAGGACGTCACCGGGCACTTCGTCCCCGAAGACGACTACTGGGCGTTTTCCGACCACAGCGCCGAAGTGGACCGGCTCGACGTCCCGGTGTCGATGGTGACCGGCTGGTACGACCTGTTCATCGGCTCGCAGCTGCGCGACTTCCGGCTCCTCGCCGACGCCGGCAAGGCGCCGCGGATCACGATCGGGCCGTGGGCGCACGGCGAGCCCGCGAGCATGGGCCCGATGATCCGCGACCAGCTCGGCTTCCTGCGCGCGCACCTGCTCGGCGACCGGACGTACCTGCAGCGGTCCCCGGTCCGGCTGTTCCTCCAGGGTGCCGGGACGTGGCTGGACTTCGAGTCCTGGCCGCCGCCGTCGAAGGCGACCGGCGCGCACCTGCGGCCGATCGGCGGGCTCGGCGAGGCGCCCGGTGCCCCGGCGTTGCCGACGACGTTCACCTACGACCCGGCCGACCCGACGCCGGCGGTCGGCGGCCCGCTGCTCACCGGCGCGTGGAAGCAGCGCGACAACCAGGAGGTCGAGGCCCGGCCGGACGTGCTGGTGTTCACCGGCGAACCGCTGCCGTCGGACGTCGACGTCATCGGCGAGGTGACCGCGACCGTGCACGTCCGCACCGAGCTGGGCCACGCGGACGTCTACGTCCGGCTCTGCGACGTCGACGCCGGCGGCGTCTCCCGCAACGTGACCGACGGGATCCTGCGGCTGCGGCCCGGCTTCCCGGCCGCGGACGCCGACGGCGTGGTGACGGCGGAGGTGACGCTCGACCCGACGGCCTACCGCTTCCGCCGTGGCCACCGGCTGCGGGTCCAGGTGGCCGGCGGGGCGTTCCCGCGGTTCGCGCGGAACCACGGAACGGACGAGCCGGTGACCTCCGCGGTGGCCGGGAAGCCGAACCGCTTCGAGGTGTTCCACGACGCGGCCCGGCCGTCCCGGATCACGCTGCCGGTGTTCAGCGGCTGACGACGCGCACCCACCGCCGGCGCACCAGCGGCCAGACGGCGAGGAACAGCGCGGCGGCCGTCCAGACCGGCCGGCCCGCGGCCGCCCAGAGCCCGATCGCGCGGAGGGTGCCGGACTCGCCGATCTGCAGCCAGGCGGCGTGGGCGGCGAGCAGCAGCCAGCCCAGCTGGACCAGCCAGCCCACGGGGTAGCACGCGATCGCGGCGAAGGCGGTGGCGCGCGGGCCCGCGCGCAGCAGCCGCCGGCGCAGGGCCATCGGCGGGTGGGTGAGCCGGGCCGGCGCGCGGCCGGGGTGCGCGCCGCCGAGCCGGTCCTGGGCGACCAGGGCGGCGCGGTCGGCCGTGAAGACCCCGTAGGCCAGCTCCA
>NZ_JBSGAI010000097.1:0-13621 GCF_053600695.1 Amycolatopsis sp. NPDC005003
TTTTGTGTGTTATTTTGGGTTCTAACCCTAATTACCACTCACGACAACCTGCACCGAGGCTGAGCCGCGTACGACGAGGTCACTCGCGCCGGGCGCACCTCTCAGGCGCCCGGCAGGGGATCGGGCTCGGCGGGCGTCGCCGGGTCCCACGGCTCGAACAGCGGCGGCCGCTTCTCCAGGAAGCTTTCGACACCTTCCTTGAAGTCGGGGTGGCCGCGCAGGTGGCCCATCCAGAACCGGATCGCCGTCACGCGGGACTCCTCCAGGGAGCTCTCCCAGCTCTCGTAGACCTGCCGCTTGATGGTCCCCATGGCGACGGGCGAACTGGTCGCCGCCAACGAGTTCGCGTACTCCAACGTCTTGGGCATGAGGTCGGCAGGGGCGAACACCCGGTCCGCCAGGCCCAGCGCGACCGCCTCCTCGCCGAGCACGACGCGGCCCGACAGCAGCAGGTCCAGCGCCCGCGAGGTGCCGATCAGCCGGGGGAGGGTCCACGCCAGCCCGTGCTCGGCCATGATGCCCCGCTGGACGAACGCCGTGGTCAGCTTCGCCGTGGCGGAGACGAACCGCAGGTCGCAGTTGAGCGCGGCGATCAGGCCGATCCCGGCGCAGGCTCCGTTGATCGCGGCGATCACCGGCTTGGCGATCTTCGTCGGCGTGGTCATCGGCTGCCGCAGGTGGGGGTTGGTCGAGACGCCGGTGGCCACCTGGTCGGCGAGCGCGGCCGTGTCCATGCCGGGGCAGAAGCTGCGGCCCGCGCCGGTGACCACGACGACCCGGACGTCCGGGTCGCGCTCGGCTTCGCGGAGCAGGTCGTAGTACCGGTTCTCCAGCTCGACGGACCACGCGTTGTGCCGTTCCGGCCGGTTCAAGGTCAGGACGGCGACGCCGTCGGCCACGGTCCGGGTGACGATTTCGCTCATCGGGCGCTCCTGTCCGGTCGGGGTTCGCGGGGCATGCCCAGGGCCGATTCGGCCAGGATGTTGCGCTGCACCTCCGAGGTGCCGGCGTAGATCGTGCCGGACACCGCGTGCAGCCACACCGTCGACCAGGACGCCGTCGAGTTGGGTGCGCCGGGGTCGTCGGTGCGGTAGTGGCGGAGCGGGCCGCGGCCGGTCGGCACCATCGACTCCGGCCCGAGGATGTCCATGGCCAGCTCGGTGACCGCCCGGTGGTGCTCGCTCCAGTAGAGCTTCGACACCGACGCTTCGGTCCCCGTCGGCTCGCCGCGCAGCCACCGCGTCAGGACGCGGTTGCCGAGGTGGCGCATGATCTCGGCGCGGCTGTAGCACCGGGCGAGCCGCTGCCGGACGACCGGGTCGCCGTCGACGCCGCGTTCGCGGGCCAGCGCGATGAGCCGGTCGATCTCGGCGCGGAACATGATCGGGTTGGTCGCCGCTTCGTCGCCGCGTTCGAGGCCCAGCAGGCTCATGGCCACCGCCCAGCCTTCGCCGACCTCGCCGACGACGTTCGCTTCGGCGGTGCGCACACTCGTGAAGAAGACTTCGTTGAACCCGGTGTCGCCGGTGATCATGGTGATCGGGCGGATGTCCACTCCGGACTGATCGAGGGGTACCAGCAGCATCGTGATGCCCCGGTGCCGTCCGGCGGCCGGGTCGGTGCGGGCCAGCAGGAAGATCCAGTCGGCGCTCTGGGCCTGTGACGTCCACACCTTCTGCCCGTCGACGACCCACTCGCCGTCCACCAGCGCGGCCCGGGTGCGCAGGGCGGCCAGGTCGGAGCCGGCGCCGGGTTCGGAGAAGCCCTGGCACCACTTGTCCTCGCCGCTGATGATGCGGGGGAGGAAGTACCGCTTCTGCGCTTCGGTGCCGTACCGGAGCAGCAGGTTGCCGATCATCTTGATGCCGAAGACGTCCTGGGACCCGCTCGCCGGGAGGCCCGCCTTGGCCAGCTCCTCGACGAGGACCACCTGCCGCAGCCGGTCCAGCCCGCCGCCGCCGTACTCGACCGGCCAGGCGGGGGCCAGGTAGCCGTGCTCGGCGAGCACCTGCCGCCACTGCTCGACGAACACCTTCGCCGCGTCGGTGTCGAGTGAGCCGAGGCCGTGCCAGTCCGGGGGGACGTTGGCGGCGATGAACGCCCGCACCTCTTCCCGGAACTGCTGCACCTCGGGTGGGTAACTCAGGTCCACGGTGGGCCTTTCGTCAAGGGGTGAGGGCTCGGCGCACGACCTTGCCGTTCGGGTTGCGGGGGAGCGCGGGGACGAACTCCCACAGCTCGGGCACCTTGAACCCGGCGAGCGTCGTCCGCGCGAAGGCGCGCAGGTCGGCGGTGTCCGGTGGGGCTGCCGGATCGCGCGGGACGACGAACGCCTTCACGGCCTCGCCGACCCGTTCGTCGGGCACCCCGACCACGACGGCCTCTTCGACGTCGTCGTGGCGAGTGAGGGTCTGCTCGACTTCGAGGGGGTAGACGTTCTCCCCGCCGCGGATGATCATGTCGCCCTTGCGGCCGGCCAGGAACACGTACCCGCGCTCGTCGATCCGGCCGAGGTCGCCCGTGCGCAGCCACCCGTCGGCTCCCGGCGCGAACAGGTGCGCGCCGCGCGCCCACACCTCGCCGATGCCGTCTTCGTCCGGTTCGTGCACCGTCAGTTCGACTTCTCCGACGGGCGTCCCGACGGACTTCAGCAGTTCTTCGTCGCCACCCGCCGCCCGCTCGTGGTCCTCGGGGGACAGGCAGGTGAGGGGTGCGCCCTCGGTCTGTCCGAAGAGATTCACGAAGGCGACGCCGGGCATGGCGGCCAGGGCCCGGCGCAGTGTGCCGGGGTGGATCGGGGACGCGCCGTACTGCAGCAGGCGCAGGGTGGGGAGCGCGAAGGCGTCCGCTCGCAGCAGCATCTCGATCATCGACGGCACCGCCTGCGCGTGGGTGACGCCGAGGCGGCCCAGGTTCTGCCAGGCGTCCACGGTGAACCGGGGGAACGTCACGATCCGGGCGCCCGCGGCCAGCGCCACCGCGAACGCGCCGAGGCCGCCGATGTGGTGGAACGGTGAGCTCGCGCTGTAGACGCTGCCGGCGTCGAGCCGGGTCAGCCGGGCGTTGACGACCGCGCGGGCGCCCATCCGGTCCTGCCGGACGGCGACCCGCCGTGGCCGCCCGGTGGTGCCGGACGTGTGCAGCACGAAGGCGATGGCGTCCGCGGCGGCCGACAGGGGCGGGGGCGTCGCCGAGGCCAGTTCTCCGACCTGCACCAGGTCCCGCCCACAGGCCCCGGCCAGTGCGCGGCCGAGGTCCATCGAGCCGGGTTCGCCCAGGATGACCGGGGAGTCGAGGTCGCCGACGCAGTCCGCGAGTTCGGCCACCGTGAGCCGCGGGGACAGGGGAGCGACCGGCCGCCGGGTCACCGCACCGGCGATGACGACCGCCATGGCCTCGGGCCGGGTCGTCATCAGCGCCGGGACGACGGTGCCGGGCGGGCAGCCTGCCCGGTCGAGCAGGGCCGCCGCGCCGCCGATCCGCCGGCCGAACTCGGTGCCGGTCCAGCCGGCGCCGGGATCATCCCCCGGGACGACCAGGACCCGGTCGCGGCCGGCGTCGACGGCCTGGGCCACGAGGTCGATCCACAACGGTGTCATCCCTGTCCTCCGCGCTCAAGTCGCTCTATTATCTATATCAGTTAACTGATAGGAGGCCAAGTGAACCGCTCGCTGACCGACCGTCTCGCCTGGCTGATGGACCTGGAACGCCTCGAGGGGGACGTCTTCGTCGCGGCGCCGTCGGGCCGCTCCGCCCGGATGTTCGGCGGCGAGGCCGCCGCGCGCGCCTTGGCGGCCGCGCAGGGCACCGTGTCCGCCGATCGTGCGGTGCACGTCGCGCAGGCGAGTTACCTGCGTGCCGGGGATCCGTCGGCCCCGCTGTGGCTTCGCGTCGCCCGGCTGCGCGACGGTCGCGCGTTTTCCCAGCGCCGGGTGGACGTCGAGCAGGACGGCAAGCTCATCTTCACCGCGATGTTCTCGTTCCACACCGGTGCGGCGGCGTTCGAGCACCACGACCGGATGCCGGTGGTGCCCGCGCCCGAGGAGCTCGGCGGCGTCGAGGGCTGGACCGAGGCGGCCGCCGTGTGGCCGCAGTGGCTCCTCGGCGATCCGTCGGTGGAGCTGCGGCCGGTGCCGGCCGCCGGTGGGGACCCGGCCGGCACCCGGGCGCTGTGGTACCGCGCCGCCGGGCCGGTGCCGGACGATCCCGCGGCGCACGCGTGCCGGTGGCTCTACGCCAGCGACCTGACCCTGGTCGCCTCGATCCGGCTGCCGCACGAACGCGGCTCGCGCAAGACGTGGCTGATGACCTCCCTCAACCACACGGTCTGGTTCCACCGGCCGTTCCGGGTGGACGACTGGCACCTGCTGGTGCAGCGTTCGTCCCGTGCCTGTGACGGCCGCGGTCTCGCGTCCGGGAAGGTCTTCACCCGTGCTGGGGAGCTCGTGTCCAGCCTCGCGCAGGAGGGGCTCGCTTCGCCGATCCCGCCGGTGTATAAATAGCCAAATAGGTTAGATAATTAGAAGGGATGTCCGACGTGACAGACGACGGTGAAGCCCCGCTGCTGGCGGCCGGACTGACCTGGGACAAGATGACGCCGGGCTCGGCCTTCCGGACCTCGGCGCGGACCATCACCGAGACCGACCTGGTCAACTTCGTCGCGCTGGGTGGCTTCACCGAGCCGTTGTTCTACGACGCCGGGCACGCGAAGGCGGGCGGCTACGCGGGCCGGCTGGTCCCGGGCGGGCTCGTCTACATGTTCGCCGAAGGGCTGGTCCTGCAGACGAACGCGCTGCACGGCACCGGGCTGGCCCTGGTGCACGTGGACCTCGACATCGCGGAGCCCACCTACGTCGGCGACACGCTGCACGTCGTGGTGCGGACGGTCGAGTCGCGCCCGTCCAGGAAGCCGGGCCGCGGGGTCGTCACCAGCCGCTGTTCGATCCGCAACCAGCGCGGCGAGGAGGTCGCGGTGTACCGGCCGGTCCGGCTCATCCGCGGCGCCGACTTCGCCGAAACGGGGGCGTGAAGTGGCCGACGACGCCGTGCTGGTCACCGCCGACGGTCCGGTCCGGGTGCTGACCCTCAACCGGCCGGACACGCTCAACGCGTTCGACGCCGAGCTGCACCACGAGCTGCCCCGGGTGCTGGCCGACCTGAGCTTGGACCGCGACGCGCGCGCGGTCGTGCTGACCGGCGCGGGCCGTGCCTTCAGCGCGGGCGGCGACCTGGAGACCTTCGAACGGCACGCCAACGACCTCGAGGAGCGACGGCGGACGCTGCGCGTCGGGCGGCGCCTGTTCGACGAGCTGGTCGGCCTGCACCTGCCGGTCGTCGCCGCCGTCAACGGCCCGGCGGTCGGCCTGGGCGCCACCCTGGTCACCGCCTGCGACATGGTCTTCATCGCCGAGCACGCGTTCCTCGCCGACCCGCACGTCACGGTGGCGCTGGTCGCCGGGGACGGCGCCGCGGCGACCTGGCCCCTGAACACGGGCCTGTTGCGGGCCAAGGAGTTCCTGCTCACCGGTGACCGGGTGCCGGCCGCGACCGCCGTCGAGCTGGGGCTCGCCAACCGGGTCGTGCCCGCCGAGTCGCTGCTGGCCGACGCGCTCGCGTTCGCCCACCGGCTCGCCGCGCTGCCCCCGCAGGCGATCCAGGACACCAAGGCGGTGCTCAACCAGTGGGTGCGCCAGGCGGCGGTCTCGGTGCTCGGCTACGGGCTGGCCGCCGAAAGCCAGTCGCACGACACCGCGGAGTTCCGCGCCGTCCCGGAGGCGTACCGCGCGCGGTCCGCCCGCAAGTCCTGAGCCCGGAGGTCAGCCGTGCGGTTCGCGCTGGACAAGGAGCAGGAAGAGCTGCAGTCGGTGGTCCGGGAGTTCCTGGCGGACTTCTCGCCGGAGCCGGTAGTGCGGCGGCTGATGGCGCCCGACGAATTCCATGATCGTCCCATGTGGACGAAGATGTGCGGCGAGCTGGGTCTCGCCGGACTGGCCGTGCCGGAAGAATATGGCGGCGCCGGGTACACCTTCGTCGAACTCGGTGTCGTGCTGGAGGAGCTGGGCCGGGCGCTGGCGGTCACCCCGTTCCTCACCTCCGTCGTCATGGCGACGACCTTGCTGCTGGCCACCGACGACGAAACGGCCAAACGCGATTACCTGCCCGGGCTGGCCGACGGGCAGCTCATCGGCACCGTGGCCCTCGCGGAGGACGCCGGGCACTGGACGAGTGAAGGCGTCGGGATGCGGGCCACGCGCGCCGGTGGAGGCTGGTTGCTCGACGGGCACAAATCGTTCGTGCTGGACCTCATGAGCGCGGACCTCGTGCTCGTGGTCGCGCGGGCCGGCGCCGGTCTCGGGGTGTTCGCCGTCGAACCCGGGGCTCCCGGGCTGCTCCGGCAGCCGTTGCCGGTGCTGGACCAGACCCGCAAGCAGGGGCGGCTGACCTGCGCCGCGACGCCCGCCCGGCTGATCGGCGGACTCGAGGACGGCTGGGCCGCCGTCGACCGGATGCTGGACCTGACGGCCATCGCGGTGAGCGCGGAGATGCTCGGCGGCGCGCAGCGGACCCTCGAAATGGCGGTGGACTACGCCGGCGTCCGGGAGCAGTTCGGCCGTCCGATCGGCTCTTTCCAGGCGGTCAAGCACAAGTGCGCCACCATGCTGGTGGAGGTCGAGGCGGCCCGCTCGGCGGTCTACTACGCGCTGTGGGCCGCCGCGACGGACTCGTCCGACCTGGCCGCGACAGCCAGTCTCACCAAGGCGTTCTGCTCCGACGCCTACCTGCTCACGGCGGGGGAGAACATCCAGCTCCACGGCGGTATCGGCTACACCTGGGAACACCCGGCCCACCTGTACTTCAAGCGGGCGAAGAACAGCGCCCTGTTCCTCGGCGGGCCGGACTTCCACCGCGAACAACTCGCCCAGCGCATCGGAATCTGAAACCCGACAACGAAGTCCGGAGAAGCCCATGACACTCAACGCAGAGCCCGAGAGTCGGTTGTACATCGACGGGGAATTCCGCGAAGCGGACGGCGGTGGGCGGTTCGAAGTCCTGAACCCGGCCGACGAATCGGTCGTCGGCACCGCGGCCGACGGACAGGCCGGTGACGTCGCCGCCGCGGTCGGGGCCGCCCGGCGGGCCGCCGACGAGACCTCGTGGCCCGCCGATCACGCCTTCCGCGCGCACGTCCTGCGCCAGTTGCAGGAGGCGCTGCGCGAAGAACGCGCGGCGGCCGCGTCGATCCAGATCGCCGAAGCCGGCACCCCGGTCTCGGACATCGCCGCGCACATCGACGTGATGATCGAGGACATGTCGTTCTTCAACGACCTGGTCGAACGGTTCCCGTGGGAGCGCGACTTCGGCCCGCACCAGGGTGTCGGGCCGCTGAGCAACCGGCGCGTCCGGTACGAGCCGTACGGCGTCGTCGGCGCGATCACGCCGTGGAACGCGCCGTTCATGACCGACCTCTGGAAGATCCAGCACGCGCTGGCCACCGGCAACACGGTCGTGCTCAAGACGGCCCCGGACACCCCGCTGACCGGCGCCTTCATCGCCAGGATCGCGCACGAGCGGACCGACCTGCCGCCCGGCGTGCTGAACGTGATCAGCTCGCGCGACAAAGCGGTGGCGGGGGAGGCGCTGACCGGCGATCCGCGGGTGGACATGTACCACTTCACCGGCTCGCCGGCGGTGGGGCAGCGGATCTACGAGCGCGGCGCCGCCGGCATCCGCAAGGTCTGCCTGGAGCTGGGCGGCAAGTCCGCCAACATCATCCTCGACGACGCCGACCTGGCCGTCGCCCTCCCGATGAGCATCGGCATGTGCATGTCGAACAGCGGGCAGGGCTGCGCGCTCGCGACCCGGCTGGTCGTCCACGCCTCCCGGTACGACGAGGTGCTCGACGCGCTGACCGTCGCCGTCAAGGCGCTGCCGTGGGGCGACCCGACCGATCCGGCCAATTTCGTCGGGCCGATCATCAACGCCGCCCAGCTCGCCCGGATGGAAGGACTGGTGGACCGGGCTCGGGACGCCGGCGCGCGGGTCCCGGTCGGTGGCCGCCGTGGCGACTCGCCGACCGGTGGCCGAGGGTTCTGGTACGAGCCGACGGTGGTCGCCGACGTCGACGAGAACGCCGAAATCGCGCAGACCGAGGTCTTCGGTCCCGTGTTGACCGTGGTTCGCTACGACGGAGATGACGACGAAGCGGTGCGGGTCGCCAACAACTCCCGTTACGGGCTCTCCTCCTACATCCAGACCCAGGACCCCGAGCGCGCCCTGCGGCTGGCGAACCGGATGAAGGCCGGGACGGTCAACATCGGTCCGTCGTTCTACCTCTCGCCGGACACGCCGTTCGGCGGCTACGGCATCAGCGGCGTCGGCCGGGAGCACGGCGAGGACGGCTTCCGCGAGTACCTCCAGGCCAAGACCATCGCCACCCCGGCCTGACCGGGCACGCTTCCCGGTGCCCCGTCCCGTGGTTGACGGGGCGGGGCACCGGGAGTTCACGCCGGCTCGGCGCCGATCACGCCTTCGTCCCGGAGTTCCGCGATCTCGTCGTCGGTCAGTCCCCAGTCGCGCAGGGCGGCCACCGAACCCTCGCCCGGCCGTGGCGGCGGCCCCGCGATCGCGCCCGGCGTGCGCTGCAGGCGTGGCGCCGGGGACGGCTGCACCACACCGAACGCCGTCGTGAACACCTCCCGGGCCCGGTTGTGCGGGTGGGCCGGTGCCTCGGTCAGGCTCAGTACCGGCGTGACACAGGCATCGGTGCCGTCGAACACCTTCTCCCACTCGTCCCGGGTGCGGGAGCGCAAGACTTCGGCGATGATCTCGCGCAACGCCTCCCGCTGGGCCGGGTCGTCGCGGTCGGGGACCGCTTCCGGATCGAGACCCAGCAGCTCCAGGAACTCCGTGTAGAACTGCGGCTCGGCGGCGGCGACCGCCACGAACCGGCCGTCCGCGGTCTCGTGGACGTCGTAGTGCGGGGAACCGCCGTCAGAGAAGTTGACCCCGACGTCGTCCACCCAGCGGTCCTGGGCGAGGAACCCGTGCAGCATCGCGGTGAGCGAAGCCACCCCGTCGACCATCGCCGCGTCGATCACCTGGCCGAGGCCTGATCGCGAGGCTTCCAGCAGCGCGCAGACGACGCCGAAAGCGAGCATCATCCCGCCGCCGCCGAAGTCGGCGACCAGCCCGGGCGGGGTGGCCGGTGGCTGCCCGCGCCGGGCGAAGAGCCGCAGGGCGCCCGAGAGCGCGAGGTAGTTGAGGTCGTGACCGGCGGCCGCTGCCAGGGGGCCGTGCTGGCCCCAGCCGGTCATCCGGCCGTAGACCAGGCGCGGGTTGCGGTGCAGGCAGACGTCGGGGCCGAGGCCCAGCCGTTCCATGACGCCGGGCCGGAAGCCCTCGACGAGCACGTCGGCGCGTTCGGCCAGCCGCAGGACCGTTTCCGGGCCGCCGGGCGCCTTGAGGTCGACGACCACGGACCGCCGGCCGCGGTTGAGCACGGCCTTGGCCGGGTCGCCCTTGAGGGTGGACACCGGGCGGTCGACGCGCAGGACGTCCGCGCCCATGTCGGCCAGCATCATGGCGGCATACGGCGCCGGGCCGAGCCCGGCGAGCTCCAGCACCCGGATCCCGTCCAGGGGGCCAGGCATCAGCCGAGCCGCTCGATCAGGGTGCCGGTGCCGAGGCCGCCGCCGCAGCACATGGTGATCAGCGCCCGCCGGCCGCCGGTGCGCTCGAGTTCGTGGAGTGCCTTCGTGATCAGGATCCCGCCGGTGCCGCCGAGCGGGTGGCCGAGCGCGATCGCGCCGCCGTTGGGGTTGACGCGGTCGAGGTCGATGCCGGTTTCCCGCTGCCAGGCCAGCACCACCGAGGCGAACGCCTCGTTGATCTCGACCAGGTCGAGGTCGTCCGTGGTCAGCCCGGTGCGCTCCAGCAGCTTGCGCGTCGCCGGGATCGGGCCGGTCAGCATCAGTTCCGGGTCGCTGCCCACCAGCACGGAGTCCACGATCCGGGCCCGCGGCCGCAGCCCGAGCTGCCCGGCCCGCTCGGCGGTCATCAGCAGGACCGCCGAGGCGCCGTCGGCGATCTGCGACGACGAGCCCGCCGTGTGCCGCGCCGGGGTGCGGTCCGGCAGGTTGGGCTTGAGCGTGCCCAGGACCTCCAGGCTGGTCGGACGCGGGCACTCGTCGGTGTCGAAGACCGTCGCGCCCTGCTCGTCGGGCACCTTGATGGGGACGATCTGGTCGCGGAAGCGGCCCTCGGCGATGGCCTGGGCCGCGCGGTGCTGGGACAGCGTCGCGAAGGCGTCCAGTTCGGCGCGGTCGAGCACCCAGCGCTCGGCGATCCGCTCGGCCGCTTCGAACTGTGTGGTGGCTTCCCAGTGCTCGGTGTACCGGCCGTCGCGGCTGTCGCCGAGCGCGGCGATCGTGCTCGAGCCCATCGGCACCTGGCTCATCGACTCGACCCCGCACGCGACGGCGATGTCCGACAGGCCGCCGGCGACCAGCCCGTGGGCGAGGGTGTGCGCCTGCTGCGCGGACCCGCACTGGACGGTCACGGTGCTCGCCGGGACCTCCATCGGCAGTCCGGCGCCCAGCCAGGCGTTGCGGGCGACGTTGCCGCCCTGCTGGCCCACCTGGCCGACGCACCCGCCGACGACCTGGCCCACCAGCGCGGGGTCCAGGCCGGTCCGGTCGAAGAGCGCGGCGAGGACGTCGCCCAGCAGCTCGGGGGCGCGGTAGCCGGAGAGCGTGCCGCGGCGCTTCCCGACCGCCGACCGGACCGCCTCGACGATGACCACCTCGGTCACGGGTACCTCCTGGGTTCGGCGAGTATCGGGTAGATTGTAGCAATCAGATTAACTATCTAACTGATAAGCTTCGAGCGAGACGGCGCCGACTCCGGAGGCAGACGATGATCCAGACGCGTTTCACCGAGGTCTTCGGTGTCCGGCACCCGATCGTGCAGGGCGGGATGCAATGGGTCGGCACGGCGCCGCTCGTCGCCGCCGTCGCGAACGCCGGCGCCCTCGGGCTGCTCACCGCGCTGACCCAGCCCAGTCCCGAGGAACTGGTTCGCGAGATCGGCCGCTGCCGCGACCTGACCGACCAGCCGTTCGGCGTCAACCTCACGATCCTGCCGAGCATCAAGCCGCCGCCCTACGCCGAGTACCGCGCGGCCATCGTCGAGTCGGGGGTGCGGATCGTCGAGACCGCCGGGTCCAACCCGGAACCGCACCTGCCGCACTTCCACGAGGCCGGGATCAAGGTGCTGCACAAGTGCACCAGCGTCCGGCACGCGGTCAAGGCGCAGGCGGTCGGCGTCGACGGCGTCAGCATCGACGGCTTCGAGTGCGCTGGTCACCCCGGTGAAGACGACATCCCCGGCCTGGTGCTGATTCCCGCCACCGTCCGCCGCCTCGACATCCCGGTGATCGCCTCGGGCGGCTTCGCCGACGGCCGCGGGCTGGTCGCCGCGCTGGCGCTGGGTGCGGACGGCGTCAACATGGGCACGCGGTTCCTGTGCACCGCCGAGGCGCCGGTGCACGAGCGGGTCAAGCAGGCCATTGTGGACGGTGACGAGCGGGCCACCGAACTGATCTTCCGCCCGCTGCGCAACACCGCGCGGGTGGCGCGCAACAAGGTCAGCGTCGACGTCGTGCGGATGCTGAACGAAGGTGCGCAGTTCGCCGACATCCGCGACCTGGTCGCCGGGGTGCGCGGGCGCGAAGTGTTCCGGACCGGCGACCTGGACGCCGGGATCTGGACGGCGGGCTGTGCGCAGGGACTCATCGACGACGTCCCCACCGTCGGCGAGCTGGTCGGCCGGATCGTCGACGAGGCCGAGAAGCTGATGGAGGCGGGACTGCCCGCGCTGATCTCGCGATGACCGGGGACTTCCGGGTGTTCGCCATCCGCTACGCCCACCGCGACGACGTCACGGCCGCCGAGGTCTTCCACCACGCCACGCCCGCCGACGAACCGCGGGCGATGGCGTACTACTTCTGGCTGGTCATCGGACCGGCCGGGACGTTCCTGGTGGACACCGGCTTCGGGTGCGAGGTGGCCCGGAAACGCGACCGGGAAGACTGCCTGCGCGGCGACCCCCTCGACGCGGTGCGCGCGCTGGGGGCCGACCCCGAACAGCTGACCGACGTGGTGCTCACGCACCTGCACTTCGACCACTGCGGCGAGCTCCACCGGTTCCCCCGGGCCCGGTTCTGGGTGCAGCGGCGGGAACTGGCGTTCTGGACCGGCCCGGCGGCGAGCCGCCCGTCGTTCCGCCGGGTCGTGATGAGCGAGGACATCACCGAGGTGGTCGCGCTGAACCTCGACGGCCGGGTGCGTTCGGTCGACGGGGACGTCGAGGTCGCGCCCGGGCTGTCGCTGCACCTGGTCGGCGGGCACACCGCCGGCATGCAGGTGGTGCGGGTGGAGACCGGGCACGGCGTGGTCGTGCTCGCGTCGGATGCCGCCCACTACTACGTCAACCTCGAAGCCGACCGGCCCTATTCGGCGCTGGACTCGGTGAGCGGCGCGCACGCCGCGTTCGACCGGCTGCGCGAGCTGGCCGGGCCGGGCGGCCACATCGTGCCCGGCCACGATCCCGCGGTCCTGCGGCGCTACCCCGTGGCCGGGCCGTACCTCGACGACGTGGCCGTCGAGCTGACCCCTTTCGAGCGTGAGGAGCTGCGTTGATGAATACAGCGGTGATCGGCCTGGGCACCATGGGCGGGGCAGTGGCGGAACGGCTCCTGTCCAGCGGTTTCCCGGTGCTCGTCCACGACATCGACCCGGCCGCCGTCGCCCGGCTCGTCGAGCTGGGGGCCACGGCGTGCGACCCGGCGGGCGCGGGAGCGGCGGACGTGATCGTCACCAGCCTGCCCAACGACCGGATCGTCCGTGACGCGGTGATCAGCAGCGGCGTCCTCGAGAGCTGGGCGGGCCGGGTCCTGGTCGAGCTGAGCACGACCCTGCCCGACACGGTCAAGGCGGTCGCCGACGCGGCCCGCCCGCACGAGGTCGCGGTCGTCGACTGCCCGGTCAGCGGCGGCCCGGGCGAAGCCCTCGCCGGCAAGCTCGTCCAGCTCGTCGGGGCCGAGGGCGACGCCCTGGAACGCGCCCGGCCGGTGCTGGAAGCCCTCGGCTCGATCGAACACGTCGGCGCGGTCGGCCACGGCAAGACGGTGAAGCTGCTCAACAACCTGATGGCCATGGGCAGCATCGTGGTCGCCGCGGAGGCGTTCACTCTCGGCGTCCGGCTCGGCCTGGACCGCCACGAGCTGTTCGACGTGCTCAGCCGCTCGGGCGGCCGTTCGTTCCACTTCCTCAAGCGCTGGCCGTACGCCCTGGCCGACGACTACCACGCCCGGTTCGCGGTGGCCCTGGGGGAGAAGGACATCCGCCTCGGCCTGGAACTGGCCCACCAGAGCGACTACGTGATGCCGGCGGCGAGCATCGTGCACCAGATCTTCGAGATGGCCCGCGCCAAGGGCCTCGGCAACGAGGACGTCGTCGCCGTGCTGAAGGTTTACCAGGAATGGGCCGGGTCGTGAGTGGTAATTCGGGGCGTGCCGAAGCTCATCTGGTCGCGGCCGGCGGCGAACGCCGAAAACACGTAG
>NZ_JBSGAI010000098.1:0-13005 GCF_053600695.1 Amycolatopsis sp. NPDC005003
AGAGTATACGGCCGCCCCGGGCGGTCGTTCAGGGGGGTGTGGATCCGGGCTCCGCGGGCGTCTGGCATGATCGGCGGTTTTCGGCCCTCTGCATCCGGCCGCCCGACCGCGCCGCCGCCCAGTCACCCCACCGCGCCGGGTGTGCGAAGTCGGCGAGCCGTGCGCGGCCTCCGGAGGTCGTGTTAGCCTGTCGCCGTGCTGCGCCTGTCCTTGCGACTCGTAACCCGGCGCGCCGGCTGAACCCAGGTCGCCGGCGCGCAGCGTCGGCGATCGCTTTTTCCGGGACCTGGCCCCGATCTCATTCCACCCCTCAAGGGAGATCCCGCCATGTCCACCTCCTTCGCCGTTCCCGCGCCCCGCTCGGCCATGCTGCTGCGCCGCCGCATCGCCACCTACTTCGTCGGCGGTGCCGAAGAAATCCCCGCGCTGGTCGGTGCCCTCGAAGGGCGGCCCGTCCACGAACTGTCCGTCGACGTCAAGGACGGCGTCCGCGAGAGCAGCATGGTCTGCGCCGTCCTGCTCGCGGCCGAAGAGACCGGCCCCCTGCTCGACCGGCTGCGCGCCCTGCCGTCGGTCGTTTCGGCCGAGCTCGCCTAGGGTTCGCGGCCCACCCCCGTCGAGATTTCGTGCAGCCGGTGCCGGTCCGGGGCCAGCGGTGCCGTTTCCGCGCCGGCGCCCTCCCGCAGTCCCGCGAGGAACTCGTTCAGGGTGGCCGCGGCATCCCGGCTCGGCTGCCAGTCCAGTTCGGACTCCGCGCGGCTCGTGTCCAGCACCGGCAGCCGCATGACCGCGTCGAACAGGCCTGGTGACGCCGGGATCGCGTGCAGGCGCCAGGCCGCGTCCACCGCCGCCCGCACCACCGCCGCCGGCACCGGGATCGGGCGCGCGCCCAGCAGGTCCGCCGCGAACCGCGGGTCCACGACCGGGCCCGTCGCGATGTTGAACGCCCCGCGCACCGGCCGCGTCACCGCGCGTCGGACCGCGTCGGCCAGGTCGTCGGTGTGCACGATCTGGCACCGCAGGCCGCGGATGTCCGGCACCACCGGCAGCAATCCCGGCCGCACCAGCGAACCCGGTACGAACGGCCCGCCGAACAGGCGGCGCTGCTCCGTCGCGGCACTGCGCTGGAAGACGAAGCCCGGCCGCATCCGGACGACGTCGAGCTGCGGGTGCCGGACCTCGAACGCGTCCAGGAACCGTTCCAGATAAGCCTTTTCCCGCGTGTACGCCGCGCCGGGCCAGCCGTGCGTCGGCCAGTCCTCGGTCACCGGCTCGTCGTCCTCCCGCGGCGAATAGGCCCCGACCGACGACGTGTAGACGAGCTTGGGCACCCCGGCGGCGGCCACCGCGTCGAACACCCGCATCGAGCCGAGCACGTTCGCCCGCCACGTCCGTTCGGGACGCCGGGTGGGCTGGAACAGCCACGCCAGGTGCACGACCGCGTCGGCGCCACGGAAGAGCGGCACGAGGTCGTCGCGCTCGACGTCGGCCGTGACGACGCCCTCCGCCGGCCGCCTTGCCAGCCCGACCACTTCGACCTGCGGATCCGCGCGCAACGCGCGCACGACCCCGGTCCCGATGTTGCCTGTCGCTCCGGTCACCACGATGCGCATCCGGGGCGGTTACCCACGTCCCGGTGACGTACACGGGTGACGTCGGGCGACGGTCGCCGCGAGCAGGCCGGGATTCCTAGCGTGGTGGAGTCACCCGCTGAAAGGAACCACATGTCCGAAGTGACCTACACCGCCGTCGCCACCTCCACCGCGGAGGGCCGCAACGGCGGCCGCGCGACCTCCGACGACGGCGCGCTCGACGTCACCCTCGCCGTGCCCAAGGCGTTCGGCGGCGCGGGCGACGGCACCAACCCGGAGCAGCTGTTCGCGGCGGGCTGGGCGTCCTGCTTCGTCGGGGCGGTGCGCCGGGTCGCGGGCGCGAAGAAGGTGCCGCTGAACGACCTCGCCGTGGTCGCCGAGGTGACCCTGCACCACGACACCGAGGAGGGCGAGTTCCGGCTCAGCGCCGTGCTGCACCTGGAGGCGACAGGCATCGACCAGGCCACGGCCGACGAGCTCGTCCAAGGCGCGCACCAGGTGTGCCCGTACTCGAAGGCCACCCGCGGCAACATCGAGGTCACCCTCGACGCGACGGTCGCCTGAGGCAAACCCTCGTGATGGTGAGCCGGGTCGGAACCCGGCTCACCACCACGAGCCTCACAGGCGGGCGGCGTCCACGATCGCCTGGGCGAACGGCCGCGGCGCCTCCTGCGGCACGTTGTGGCCGATGCCGTCGAAGATCCGGTGTTCGTACTTGCCGGTGAACTTCGCGCGGTAGGCCTTGCCGTCCTTGGCGGCGCCGTCGAAGTCGCTGCCGATCGTGATCGACGGGACGCCGATGGTCGCGCCCGCGGCCAGTTTCCGTTCGTACGCCTCGTACTGCGGCTCGCCCGGCGCGAGGCTCAGTCGCCAGCGGTAGTTGTGGATGACGATGGCGACGTGGTCCGGGTTGTCGAACGCCGCCGCGCTGCGGTCGTAGGTCGCGTCGTCGAAGTGCCAGGCGGGGGACGCGGTCTTCCAGATCAGCTTGTTGAAGTCGTGCCGGTTGGCCGCGTAGCCGGCGCGGCCGCGCTCGGTCGCGAAGTAGTACTGGTACCACCAGCCGAGTTCCGCCTGCGGCGCCAGGGGTTGCTGGTTCGCCGCCAGGTTGGTGACGATGTACCCGCTCACCGCGACGATCGACCGGCAGCGTTCCGGCCACAGCGCGGCGATGACGTCGGCGGTCCGGCCGCCCCAGTCGTAGCCGCCGAAGACCGCCTTGTCGATCTTGAGCGCGTCCAGCAGGGCGATCACGTCGAGCGCCACGGCCGTCTGCTGGCCGTTGCGGACCGTCTCGGCGGACTTGAACGTCGTCGGCCCGTAGCCGCGCAGGTAGGGGACGATCACCCGGTAGCCGGCGCCGGCCAGGATCGGCGCGACGTCGACGTAGCTGTACGGGTCGTACGGCCAGCCGTGTAGCAGCACCACCGGCTGCCCGCCGGCCGGTCCGAACTCGTGGTAGGCCATGCTGAGCGCCCCGGCGTCGGCCTGCTTGACCGGCCCGAGCGAGGTGTGCTCGCCGGAGCCGGCCCGCAGGTCGGGCGCCGAAGCGGGCATGGCGGTGCCCGGCGAACAGGCCGCCAGTGAGGTCGCCGCCAGCCCGGCCGCGAACGCCTGCCCGAACCTTCTCCTGCTGATCATCTGCTGCTCCTGCGCGAAAGACCGTGGGACTTTCACGACGTTAGGAGCGGTTCGGTGACCTTCGCGCCCGTCAGGTGACGCAGCCGGTGTACGTCACCCTTCGAGGGTCTTCAGCATCCTGGCGAGGTCGGCGCGCGAGCTGACGCCCAGCTTGGGGAAGATCCGGTGCAGGTGGGTGCCGACGGTCCGGTGCGAAAGGTACAGCCGCTGCCCGATCTCGCGGTTCGTCAGCCCCTCCGCGGCCAGCTGGGCGATGCTCAGCTCGTGCGGGGTCAGCTTGTCCCGCGCGTCCGGGTCGCGGTTGGGGCTCGACTCGCCCGCGCTGCGCAGCTCGCGACGGGCCCGGTCGGCCCAGGCGGCCATGCCGAGCGCGTCGAACGTCTTGCGGGCGGTGCGCAGGTGCGTCCGCGATTCGACGACCCGCCGCTGCCGCCGCAGCCACTCGCCGAACGCCAGGTGGACGCGGCCGCGTTCGGCGGGCCAGCCGGTCAGGTCGGCCCGCAGCGCTTCGGTGAACAGCTCGTCGCTCGGGTCGAGGACCGCTCGCGCGTACCGCAGGCCGATGTGCAGGGCGGGTGACGGCGTGTCCAGGCGCTCGAGCTCGGCCAGTGCGCTCCGGAGCTCGCCGGTCCGCCCGGCGCGGACCGCGGCCTCGGTGAGTTCCGCGACGCAGTGCGTGCGCAACGCCGGCTGGTAGGCGGGGTCGGCCGGGTCGAGCAGCCGCCGCAGGTCGGCGAAGGCGTCCTCGAACCGGCCTTCGCTCAGGCCGGTCAGCCCGCGCGTGAACTGCACGGTGGCCAGCACGGGCCGGGCGCCGGCCGCGAGCCCGGCGCGTTCGGCCTCGTCGGCGAGCGCCTTCGCCTGCTTGTGCTCGCCGCGCAGGGCGGCGATCTCGGCCTGGACCGCGGTGGCGAGCCCGGCCATGAACGGCTGGCCGGTCTCCCGGGCGAACCGGGCCGCCTCCGCCGCGGCGGGCACGGCCCCGGCGAGGTCGCCGAGCCGGACGCGGCTCCACGCCAGGACGGCCAGCGCCCGCGGCAGCAGCCCGAGCCGGCCCTGGGCGCGCAGGCCGGGCGCCGCGGCGGCGGAGAACCGGGCGGCGAGGTCGAAGGCGCCGACCTGCAGCGCGGCGCTGCCGAGGTACCGGTCGACCTCGGGGTCGGCGCCGGTTTTGGCGACCAGCTCCCGCAGGTGTGCCAGGACGGCCTCGCCTCGCTCGAAAGGAGCGACGTACGCGGTGACCGCGACGATCCGCGGGTCGTTCCCCGGGATGGGCAGCCGATCGGCGATGTCCAGGAGGTCCTGTCTCGCTTCCGGACCGGGTTCGGTCCAGAAGCAGCGCATGGCGGCGCTCCAGAGGATCCGCATGGCGGCGTCGTGCTGCCCGTCTTCCGCGACGGCGGCGGCGGTCCGGGCGAGTTCGGCGACGCGGGTGGGGTCTTCGCGGACGCCGTCTTCGAACTCGCTGAGCAGCCTGCCGGCGGTGGCCCGGCGGCGGGGATCGGCGGGGTTGGCGGCGTGGACCAGGCGTTCGGCGGTGTCCCGCCGCCCGGATTCGACGGCCAGCTCGGCGGCCAGCAGCAGCCGGTCGGCCCGGCGTTCCGGCTGGTCACTGAGCCGGGCGGCCTGTTCCAGGGCGGCGATCGCGGCGGCCGCCCCACCGCGGAACCGGGCGCGTTCGGCGGTGCGTTCGAGTTCGGCGGCGACGGTTTCGTCGGGCCCGGCGGTGGCGGCGGCCTGGTGCCAGGCGCGCCGGTCGGGCTGGTCGCGGAGGGCGTGGCCGAGGGCGAGGTGCGCGCTCCGGCGGTCGAGCGGGGTGGCGGCGGCGGGAATGGCGGACCGCATGAGCGGGTGCCGGAAGGTGACGGCCCCGGCGGAGAGCTCGATCAGCCGCGCTTCGACGGCGGGGGCGAGGATCGCGGGATCGACGCTGGTGTCACGCACATCGCCCGGCCGGGCCCCCATCCCCAGCAGCGCGCCCGTCGCCGCCGAAATCTCCGCCAACGATGTCGTCTCGTTCAGCGCCGCCACCAGCAGCGCCGTCCGCGTCGCCTCGGGCAGCGCCGCCACCCGGGCCGTGAACGTGCGCTCCAGGCGCTCCGTCAGCGGCAACACCGGATCCAGCCCGTCGAGCCCAGCCACCGCCGAAGGCAGCTCCGTCAACGCCAGCGGCAACCCCGCCGCCTCGGCCAGCAGCCGCGTCCGGACCGCCGGGGCCAGCCGCGGCGCCACCGAATCCAGCACCTCCGCCGCCGCGCCGGCCGGGAGGCGGTCCAGCACCATCGGCGCCAACCCGGCCTCCACCAGCGGCGACTCCGCGCCCTCCCGCAGCGTCGCCACCAGGACGATCGGCTCGGTCTCGATCCGCCGGGCCACGAACGCCAGCACGTCCGCGCTCGCCCGGTCCAGCCAGTGCACGTCCTCGGCCACCAGCAGCAGCGGCTTCACCGCCGCCTCCTCGGCCAGCAGCGTCAGTGCCGCCAGCCCGGTCAGGTACGCACTCGGCTCGGCCCCGGCAGCCAGCCCCAACGCCGTCTCCAGGGCGTCACGCTGCGGCGCCGGCAGCTCCGCCACCCCGGCCCGGAGCGGGTACAGCAACTGGTGCAGCCCGGCGTAGGCCAGGTTCCGCTCGGCCTCCGTGCCGGTCGTGCGCAGCACCCGCAGCCCCGCGACCGACGCCGCCGCGGCCGTCGAAGCCACCAGCGCGGACTTGCCGATGCCCGCCTCGCCGCGGATGAGGACGCCGCTGCGGTCCTCCGGGCCGTCGACGAGCTCGCCCAGCTCCTTCAGCTCGGTGTCCCGTCCGCTCAGCGCCATGGAAACGACCTTACCCAACACCGTTTCCCCAGCTCAGCGCCGAGTGACGTACGGCAGCAGCGTCATCCGACGGGCGCGGCGCCCCGAACCCCGCTCCTACCGTTCCCCCCGCTATGTCCAGCGACCGGAGAGACATATGAAACGCCTCCTACTCGCTGCCGCCGTGCCGCTCCTGCTGACCACCGTCACGCAGCCGGCCGCCTCGGCAGCCACCCCGACCCCGTGCGCCGCCGTCGCGGTGCCCGCCCCGCCGGGCGCCGAGATCGAATCCGTGCAGGCCGCGGCCCAGCCGTCGTACTGCCTGATCACCGCGACCCTGACCCACACCGGCGCGGACCACGTCAAGGTCGCCGTGGCCCTGCCGGGCACCGGGTGGAACGGACGGCTCCAGGCCCTCGGCGGCAGCGCCTACGCCGCCGGCAACTTCGACGGGCTCCCCCAGGCGGTCAAGGACGGCTACGTCGCCGTGACGACCGACGCGGGCGTGTCCCTGGACGGCCTCGACACGTCCTGGGCGCTGAAAGACGGCCACGTCGACCAGACGCTCCTGACCAACTTCGCCACCCGATCGGTGCACGAAGAGGCCGTCATCGGCAAGGCCGTCACCCAGCGGTACTACCAGCGCCCGATCTCGTACTCCTACTGGACCGGCTGCTCGACCGGCGGCCGCCAGGGCTATTCGGAGGCCCAGAAGTACCCCGAGGACTTCGACGGCATCCTGGCGAACGCGCCCGCCGTCGACTGGACGCAGTTCGCGGTCGCGACCCTGTGGCCGCAGATCGTGATGAACTCCGATCACGACTTCCCCAGCCCCTGCGTGCTTTCGGCGTTCCGCACGGCCGCGGTCCAGGCGTGCGACGCACGGGACGGCGTGCCCAACGGCATCGTCGACCGGCCGGACGAGTGCGGCTACGACCCGCGCGGCCTCGTCGGGACGAAGGTGGTCTGCGACGGCCACGAGTTCACGGTCACGGCCGCGGACGCCGAGGTCGTCCGCAAGATCTGGGCGGGTCCGACGGACGAGCGCGGCCGCAAGCTGTGGGCCGGGCTGCCGAAGGGCGCGGACTTCACGTGGCTCGCCGGCACCCAGCCCGGCCCCGACGGCACGCTGACCGCGCCCGGCTTCCCGGTCGCCGTCAAGTGGGTGCAGTCGTTCCTGGCGAAGCAGGCCGATTTCGACACTTCGAAGCTCACGTACGCGCAGTTCGCGGCCCTGTTCCGCCAGTCGGTGCGTGAGTACGACGACGTCATCGGCACGTCCGACCCCGATCTTTCGGCGTTCCGCCGCGCCGGCGGCAAGCTGATCACCTTCATCGGGGCGAACGACCAGCTCATCCCGCCCGGCGGCACCCTGTCCTACCGCGCCCGGGTGGAGCGGACGATGGGCGGCGCGCAGCGGGTGAACGGCTTCTACCGGCTGTTCCTCGCCCCCGGCGTCGAGCACTGCTTCGGCGGTGGCGGCCCGGAGCCGACGAACGCACTCGGGCAGCTGGTCGACTGGGTCGAGCACGGCACGGCCCCGGCGACGCTGACGGCGGCGTCCGCGGACGGCAAGACCCGCAACCTGTGCCCGCTCCCCCGGGTTTCCCGCTACACCGGCGGCGACCCGGCCACGGCGCCGAGCTACCGCTGCCGCTGAACCCCGGTCCGCGAGCGCCACCTCCCCCGGCGCTCGCGGACTGGACTTGCGGGTCCAAAATCGGCTCGGCACGCTGGCTTCATGGCACTCGATCAGTACTACCTCCTCGGCCGGTCCGGACTGCGCGTCAGCCGGCTCGCCCTCGGCACCATGAACTTCGGCACCGGCGGTTTCCACGCCGCCTACGGCAAAACCGAAGCCGAAGCCCGCCCCATCTTCCGCAAGTACCTCGACGAGGGCGGCAACTTCGTCGACACCGCGGACTTCTACACCGCGGGCGAAAGCGAGACGATCCTCGGCAAGCTCATCGCCGAGACGAACTCGCGCGACCGGGTGGTGCTCACCACCAAGTTCACCAACACCGTCGACCCGGCCGACCCCAACGCCGGCGGCAACGGGCGCAAGCACATGATCCGCGCGCTCGAAGCATCGCTGCGCCGTCTCGGAACCGACTACGTCGACGTCTTCCTGCTGCACACCTGGGACCGGATCACCCCGGTCGAGGAGGTCGTGCGCACGCTCGACGACCTCGTCCGCGCGGGCAAGATCCGCTACCCGGGCCTGTCCGACGTGCCGAGCTGGTACGCGGCCCGGGCGCAGTCGCTGACCGAAGCGCACTCGCTGGCGCCGATGGTGAACCTGCAGCTGCCGTACTCGCTGGTCGAGCGGCAGATCGAGACCGAGCACGTCCCGATGGCCCAGCACCTCGGCCTCGGCGTCACGGCGTGGAGCCCGCTGGCCGGCGGCGTCCTCACCGGCAAGTACCGCGACGGCGGCACCGGACGGCTCAGCGACGGTCCTTCGTGGACGGATCGCACTCCGCAGGTGCTGGAACCGCTCGGGAAGATCGCGGCCGAGCTGGGCGTGACGATGGCCCAGGTGGCGATCAACTGGGTCGCCACCCGGCCGGGCATCGCGGCGGCGATCGTCGGCGCGAGCAGCGCGGACCAGCTCGGCACGAGCATGGCGGCGCTGGACTTCGAGATCCCGGCCGAGCTGCGCGCGCAGCTCGACGAGGCGAGCGCGGTCCCGCCGGCGTCGGTGTACCGGATGTTCACCCCGGAGTACCAGAACTGGATCGTCAGTCCCGGGCTCAAGGTCGGCGACAAGCCGGCGGGGTACGCGCCACCCGTGCGGAACTGGTAGTCAGCCGGACACCACCTCGCCGCTCTGGATGACGTGGGCGCGGCTGTCGCCGTGGCCGCCGGTCCGGCTCGGCGCGCGTCAGGCCGCGATGATCGGCTAATGCATTCAGGTGAATTTTCCCAGCGTATCGCCGCCACGAGAAGCGCCGGCGCCGCTCGCTCACCAGTCCCGAAGTTCAGCCAGCAGGCACCCTGCCGTCAACCGGTGCGCCGCCAGGCCGACCGCCCTGTCGTCGTCGGCCACCGGGCGCTCGGCCGAAATCCCGCAACCGGACCGCACGGGCAGACGACCAGGAGAGCGCACCTGCACGCACACCGGAAGAATCCCGTGCAGAATGACCGGGTCCCTGCCCCGCTCACCGGCGAAACGATCACGATTCAACGTTTGACCAGGCACGAGGTGTCTCGGCAGAAAATTGCTCCCCGCGACCACCCGCCACCGCAGAACGGCGACACCACCGGAGCAAGTCACCACACCGGGCGCGGTTGCCGGAAAGAGACCTCACGCCACCTGGCAAACCGCCCACCTCCAGCCTGCTCACTCCCCTGACGCCAGCGGCCGGGTCGACACCAGCACCAGTGCCTGAGCCCAAGCGGCCAACAAGCGATTCGCCAATCAACAAGACGACTTGTTGCACGCCGCAAGCCGACGAACAGCCAGGAACCCATTGCGCCCGGCAAAAACTTCGCCAGACCAACTACTTTCCAGGTGTAAACTCAGCTGGGACAACCTCAATACCCCACCTTCCCAGCACCCCTCCGGTCCACCCTTGACGCGGGCCCGGTACAGGGTGACGTTTCCCAGGAAACGCCTTCACCGGAGACAGGAGCCGGCAAGGTGTACAAACAGAAAACCGAAGGCAATCGTCGAATTTCTCGCGAATCGACGGCAAAGATCTGCGAAAAGCCGCGTTGCTCATTGGATTCGGATCATCGTTGTACATATTTTTCGAAGGAGGAACCCTGCCCGCGATACTCATCACGAAGGTTCTCACGACGGCACTGCGACTGATCGCATCGTGGTTGCGATAGGCGATCAGGCCGAAGAGCGGGCTGGGCGGCGACGGACTCCGGTCTCCACGCCGTCCAGCCACGACCACGCGGACACCGGAGGACATCGACGCCATACCAAACATCCGAGAAAACCGCCAACCGGACCGCTGCGCCCACGCCTTGTCCACGAGCAGTGACAACCCTCTTGCGAAACGTAACCCACATGGACGGCGCGCCACACTCGCCGTTCGACAGAGAGACCAACTGGCCTATTGTCCCGTACACTCCGCAACGCAAGCATCCCTTGACGCGGTCCGGATACGCACTCGGGCGCGTCGCCGACACCGGCCGGCCCACGCCTGCCAGAAACGAGGTGGCCGTGCCCCGGGGCAATGAAACCCCCGCGGTGATCGACCGCAACCGTCTCGCCTGGGTCAAGAGCTCAGCCAGCTCGAGCGGCGGCGACGCAAACTGCGTCGAGGTCGCGACCACCAAGGCTTTCGTCGCCGTACGCGACTCGAAGGACCCCGGCCCGATGATCGTCTTTTCCGGCCGATCTTGGTCGGCATTCGTTCATTCTTCTTCTGACCGGCCCCGCTGATACATCAGCACACACCGGCCGCGATCAACCGTGCCCTGACAAGCAGAACACGGCCACACCCTCGTTTCGACGCTGCTATCATTCTGCCAGCTGGCAGACAGCTATCAGCCTGATGAACGGGGGCGCGAGCCATGACCGGATCATCATCACCGCTCGTCAGCCAACGGCGGGTACTGGCCGCGATCCGGGACGCCCGCAAGGCCCTTTCCCTTACCCAACAGGAAGTCGCCGAAGCACTGGACTGGTCCGTTTCGAAGATCATCAGAATTGAGAACGGGTCGGTTGGGCTGTCGATTACGGACCTGAAAGCTCTGCTCCTCCATTACGGCATCACTGATCGCGATCGGGTGGAGACGTACGTCAAGCTGGCGAAAGCCGGCCGGCAGCCGGCCTGGTGGGATGAATACCGGCGGCTGCACAGCCCGGATTTCGTCAAGTACCTCGGCCTCGAATGGGGGGCCGTCTCGGTCCGCCAGTACCAGCTGCACCTCGTTCCCGGCTTGCTGCAGACGGCCGCCTACACCAGGTCCCTGATCCTCGGGAACGGCAACGACCGGGAACTGGCCGAGCGGCAGGTCCGGATCCGGCGCAGCAGGCAGGCCCGGCTCGACAACCCCGAACTGAAACACAATTTCATCCTGGACGAATCCGTCCTGCACCGGCAGGTCACGGATCTGCACGACTGGCGCGAGCAGCTCGAGCGCATCATGCAGATTTCCCGGCAGCCCAACGTGACCGTCCAGATCCTCCCCTATTCCGCGGGGTGGATCGAGGGAATGCAGAGTTCGTTCACCATCCTGAACATCTCCGAACAACTCAATGATCTGCACCTCACCATCGAACGACCCGACGGCGACCAGTACTTCGACGACATATCGAGCGCGGAGAAGGCCGTGGGGTTCGGCAAGATCTTCGCGCGCATCGAGGCTGCTGCCCTCCAGGCTTCCGAAACACCCCGGGTCATCCAGGAAAGCCTGCAGAACCGCCGTTAGCAATAGCGGTTGTCGGCCCGGCGCCCCTCGGGGGTACCCGGAGTCATGCGCATCGGCCTGTTGTACCCGACCCGAGACTGCGGCGAAGACGACTTCGCCGCCCTCGGCCGGCTGGAAATCCGCCGTGTCGCGCTTGCGTCCGTCTACCACCCGGACCTGGGACGGGCGCCGGATCACCGAGCTCGCGCCGGCGGCCGACCACGAGGACGCCGGGGCGCAGGACGGCCTGGGGACGCTGTTCAGTGCCGGGCCGGTCCCCCGTCCGCCGAGCTCATCCGCTTCGTGAACCGGGCCGCCACGTCCCGCAGCTTGATGTTCGTGTGCTGGGACTCCACGATCAGCCGGTGCATCGCCGCGTCCTCGTTGACCCGGTGGATCAGCATCAGCATGCCCTTGGCCTGCTCGATCACCGCCCGGGTCTCCATCGCGTTGCGCAGCTCGTCCGCCAGCCGGCGCGCCTCGCGGTAGCGGCGGGTCAGCCGCAGCACCGTCTCCACGCACAACGTGAACAGCCGCAGCACCTTCGTGTCGAACTCGTGATAGCCGTGCGTCTCGAAGCCGAACAACGTGATCGCGCCCACCAGGGTGTCGTCCACCCGCAGCGGGACAGCCAGGTAGCTGCCCACGCCGAGTTCCTTCGCCGCCGCCACGAATTCGGGCCAGTGGTCGCCCGTCTCGGCGACCGCCACCCGGACCACCTCGCCCGTCAGTGCCGCGAGCAGGCCGGGGCCGTCACCCGCCGCGTACTGGACGTCGTCGATGCGCCGGGCTCGCTCGTCGGTGAAGGCCGCGGTCTGCGTCACGCCGTCGCGGACGACCATGATGCTGGCCAGGTCCGCGTCCGGGACCACCCGGACCGCCTCGCCGCAGACCGCGTCGAGCAGGCCGGGCGTGTCGGACATCGATTCGAGGACCCCGACGAGGTCCGCCAGGACGACGTTCAGCTCGTCGACCCGCTCCGCCATGCCGTCGCCAGTGGTCGGCAAGGCCCACCCCTCCCATGCGTCAAGCGGCGAGCACGGGATCGAGCTCGCCAGCAGCGTCAACAGAGACCACCGCTGGCGTTTCAACGGGTCCGAACGAATTCTACCGGCCACGGGCGGCCGGTTTGGCGGAGGCCGCGCCGGGTAGCCGCCGAACATGGACAATCCGGCTGTTGATGACGAACTGTGGGCGGAGTTCCACCGCGTGGTGAACATGACGTCGCGGGAGCTGGAGGAGTGGCTGCGGACGCGCGACGCGGGCCCGGAGACCGAACCGCTCCCCGACGAAGCAGGCCCGCCGACCGGGCACCAGGTGCTGGGCGTCCTGCGCAAACGGCGGTCCGACGTGGACGACCGCGACGCGGACGTGATGCGCCGGGTCGTCGACCGGGTGCGCGCCCAGCGCCGCGACGACCTGGAACCCACCGCCGGCGAAACCCACTGGCGGCACCGGCTGATGTCGCTCGGCCACGACCCGCTGAAGCCCGCCTGACCAAAGCGGTCGTGGGGGGGTTATTAGGGTTGGTGAGACAAGAACAAAGCCACACCCCCGGCGGAACAAAAGCCAGAGGACATGGAGGAGCCGCCCGGGGTGGGGCACG
>NZ_JBSGAI010000099.1:0-12865 GCF_053600695.1 Amycolatopsis sp. NPDC005003
GGTGAGGAGTCCGGACAGTGGAGCGTCGGTCACCTTCCCAGCCTACTTCCCACCCCCGACAACTTCCCGATCACCGCTGGTCGTGAGTGGTAATTAGGGTTCTAACCCTAATTACCACTCACGACAGCCGCGGCAGACCGCTCAGGTGACGGCTCGGGGTCAGTAGGTGCGCAGGCCCATGCTGCGCGCGATGCCGTTGCGCTGGATCTGGCTGGTGCCGCCGGAGATCGTGGCCACGATGGACTCCCGGTAGCGGAAGCTCATCACGCTCTCGGTGGAGAAACCGTGACCGGCGCAGACCTGCATGCCCAACCGCGCGGCGGCGACGTACGTCTCCGAGCCCTTGAGCTTCGCCATCGAGCCCTCGCGCGTGCACGGCTTGCCCTGGGCCAGGAGCCAGGCCGCCCGGTAGGCGAGCAGCCGGGCCGAGTCGATCTCGGTCTGGAGGTCGGCGATGGCGTGCGCGATGGCCTGGAAGGTGCCGACCGGGCGGCCGAACGCCTGCCGGGTGCGCGCGAACTCGAGCATCTCGTCCAAGGTGGCCTGCGCCGCGCCGAGGTAGCCGCCGGTGATGATGACCTTCTCCAGCTCGATGTTGGACAGCATCACCTTCCAGCCTTCGCCGGCCGGGCCGACCAGGTTCTCCTTGGGCACCACGACGTCGCCGAAGAACACCTCGTTGGTCCCGAGGATGTGCCGGGCCAGGGTGGGGGTCCGGCGCACCTCCACGCCCGGGGTCTCCGGGTCGATCAGCAGCAGGCTGATCCCGCTGTGCTTCGGCTCCCGCGGCCCGGTGCGCACGTATGTCGCGATCGTGGTGTCCGGTAACCCCGCACCCGTGCACCACGCCTTCTGGCCGCGCACCACGAAGTGGTCCCCGCGGTCCTCGGCCGTCGTGCGCAACGCGGCCGCGTCGGAACCGCTGTCGGGTTCGCTCAGGCCGACCGCGAGCCGGTGCCGCCCGGTCATCACGCGGTCCCGGATGAAGTCCCGCTGCGGTTCGGTTCCCCAGCGGAACACGGTGATCCCCGGGATGAGCACGCCGATGTAGCACATCGCCACGTCGAAACTGGCCCGGCCGAGTTCCTCGGCGAGCACGATCAGCTCCACCGGGCCGCCGCCGTCCCCGCCCTCCTCGGCCGGGAAGGGCAGGGAGAACCAGCCCAGCTCGGCCATGCCGGAGAACAGCTCCGGGGGCACGGCGGACTCCTCGTCCCACTTCTTGGCCCGTTCCGGGGGACAGACCTTCGCGACGAACTGACGCGCGGTCTCGCGCAACATCCGTTGCTCGTCGGTCAGGTCGAAGTCCACGGCAGACTCCTTCGATCAGGCATGGTTAATTATCTATCTCATTACACTATATAGCGGTCAGTGCAGCAGGTCGAGGACCGTCGTGGTCGACCGGTTCCCGAGCAGGTACTCGTGGGCCCGTTCCAGGTGCGACCGCCACACCCGGGTGGCCTCGCCCGCGTCGCCGTCGGCGACCAGCTCGACCAGCCGGACGTGCGCGCGGAAGCCGCTGAGGTTGGCCCGGACGTTCTCTTCGGTGCCCGCGTCGAGGTCGACGTGCGACCAGTTCGCCCGGTCGATGATGTCCCGCACCATGCCGTTGAGCAGGACCAGCGTCTGGTTTCCGGACAGTTCCACCACGAGCGCGTGGAACCGCAGGTGCGCGCGGATGAACGCGGGCGGGTCGTCGATCAGCGACTCCGCCTCGGCGAGCGCGGCGCGCAGCCGGTCGAGGTCGGCGGCGGTGCGCCGTCCCGCGAGCAGGCCGGCGCACGGCGCTTCGATCACGGTCCGGGCGGTGTAGACGTCCTGTAGCGTCGCCGACCGGTGTTCGAGGATGAAACCGGCGTAGCGCGCGGCGAGGGAGCCGTCCGGGACGTGCACGCGCGCCCCACCCCGGGCGCCGCGGCGGATGCTGAGCAGCGACTCCGACTCCAGCACCCGGAACGCCTCCCGCAGCGTCGGGCGCGACACCGCGAACTCGCCCATCAGCTCCGCTTCGGAGGGCAGCGCGTCGCCTTCGGCCAGCTCGCCGCGGACGATCCGGCGGCGCAGCTCGAGCGCGACCAGCTCGGCCATCTTGGGGATCCGCACGCCGTCCGCCTTCCTAGAAGTACTGGCGGCTGACGGTCTCGGCCACGCACGCGGGCCGCTCGACGCCTTCGATCTCCACGGTCACCCGGAAGAGCAGCTGGGCCGAGGTTTCGTCCAGCGGCTGCGCGTCGAGCAGTTCGGTGGTGCCGCGCAGCCGGGAGCCGACCGGCACCGGCGTGACGAACCGGACCTTGTTCAGGCCGTAGTTGACCGCCATCCGGACGCCTTCCACGCGGTAGACCGCGACCATGAACATCGGCAGCAGCGACAGGGTCAGGTAGCCGTGCGCGATCGTCGTGCCGTACGGACCGGCCGCGGCGCGCTCGGCGTCGACGTGGATCCACTGGTGGTCGCCGGTCGCCCCGGCGAACGCGTCGATCCGGTCCTGGTCGACGGTGACCCACTCGCTGCTGCCCAGCACGCTGCCCTTCGCGGCGAAGATCCCCTCGAGACCGGTCAAGACCTGCATTGGCACTCCCTTACGCGGGCACGAAATACGGCAGGGTGAGCTCGGCGGTCAGCGGTCGGAAGTCGACCCGCACCCGCAGGCCGACGACCACGTCGTCCACCGGGCAACCGACCACGTGGGACAGCAACGGCACACCGTCGTCGAGGTCGACGACCGCCAGCGCGAACGGCACCTCGAAGCCGGGGCCGGGCGCGCGGTGGACGACCGTCACGGCGTAGACCGTGCCGGTTCCCGCGCTCGGCACGTAAGTCCATTCCCTGGAGAGACAACCCGGGCAGGCGGGCTCGGGCGCGAAGAACGTGAGCCCGCAGTCCCCGCATTTCGGGAGAACGAGCCTGCCGTCGGCAGCCGCGTCCCAGAAGGGGCGGCTCAAGGTCGTCGACTGGGGCACCGGACGGCTCATCGGATCCTCCCCAGAACGGACATCTCGTAGTGCTGCGCGCCCGAGCCGGCGTTGCCGACGACGGCGACCTCGGCCCCCGTGACCTGGTGCACGGCGGTGCCGCGCAGCTGCCGCACGGCCTCCACGACCTTGAGCGTCATCTGCTGCGTCCCGTTCCAGGCGTAGGACAGGCAGCCGCCGTCCGGGTTCACCGGGTACTTGCCGTCCACGGCGATCGCGCCCGTTTCCACCAGCGGGCCACCCTCGCCCTCCTCGCAGACGCCCAGCGCTTCCAGCTGGCGGATGACCTCGAAGGAGTTCGGGTCGTACAGGGAGAAGACGTCCACCTCGGCGGGCCCGACCCCGGCCGTGCCGAACGCGCGGGCCGCGGCGTCCCGGCCGATCATGCCGACTTCGCGGTAGAGCGCGGGATTCGCGTACGCGGCCTGGTGGTACTCCATCCCGCCGCCCAGGATCGCGACAGGCGTCCGCGGCAGGTCACGCGCGCGCTCCGCGGTGGTCACCACGAACGCGCCGCCGCCCTCGCCGACGATGCAGCAGTCGAGGAGGTGGAACGGCGTGGCGACCAGCCGCGAGGCCAAGACGTCGTCGGCGGTGTACGGCCCCCGGCCGTGCATCATCGCCTCGGGGTTCGTCGAGCCGTTGTTCCGGATCGTGGCCGCGACCTCGGCGAGCTGCCGTGGCGTCGTGCCGAACTGGTGCATGTGCCGGGTCGCGACCAGCGCGAACTGGGCCACGACGTAGCTGCCCCAGACATCGGCGAACTCGATGGGGACGCCCGCACCGACCGGCCCGGTGCCCCGGGAGACCAGGCGGCAACCGCCGACGACGACCGTGTCGGCCAGCCCGGCCGACACCGCGGCGGCGGCCTTGAGCAGGCCGCGGGAGCCCGCGTTGTCCAGCATGGCGTCACTGGTCCAGCGCAGGTCGCCGAGCAGCCGCGCCCACGAGCTGCCCTCCCCCGGCACACCGCCCGGCCCCGGCCAGTCGACCTGTGCGCCGTCCACATCGGACGGACGCAGGCCCGCGTCGGCGATCGCGCCGGTGACCGCTTCGAGCGCCAGGTCCATCGCGTCCCGGTGCGGCAGCGAAAGCGCCTGCTCGGTGGCGTGGACGCCGACGACGACCGGCTGCCGGGGCGTCTTCACCGGCCGGCTCCGAGCGTCTCGCCGCCGGGGTAGCCGCCGCCACCGAACCGGGCGTCCAGCGCGGCGTAGTCCTTGGCGAAGGCGGCGGTCCGCGGCAGCGCGTCCACGAACTCGACCGTCTTGGGCTTCTTGTACGACGCGATGCGCTCCCGGCAGTGCTCGACGATGTCCGCGGCGGTCGCGCTGTCGGGCTCGTGCAGCACGACGACGGCCTTGACGTCCTGCGCCCAGCGCTCGTTCGGCACCCCGATCACCGCCGCCTCCTTGACCGCCGGATGCCCCTCGATGCAGTTCTCGACCTCGGCCGGGAAGATGTTCTCGGCCGCCGACTTGAGCATGCGCGTGGTGGTGCCGAGGAAGGTGATCGTGCCGTCCGGTTCCCGGCGGCCCAGGTCGGTCGTGTGCCACCAGCCGTCGCGGAAGCGGTGCTCGTTGACCTCGGGCCGGTTCCAGTAGCCCAGGTGCACCAGGTCGCCGCGCACGCAGATCTCGCCGGCCACGCCGGGCGCGCATTCGGTGCCGTCCCCGGCCACGATCCGCACGGTGACGAACGGGCCCGGCCGGCCGGCGTTGCCCAGCCCGGATCCGCCGAACCCGCCGGTGACGGCGAACCCGGTGACCTCGGTCTGGCCGTAGCCGCGGCCCTCTCCCCCGCCGTTGGCGGTGAACCGGCTCGTGTCGACCTGCACGGTGCCGGCCCACAGGTGGGGCGCCACGCTGGCCCGGAACGCGGACAGGTCGTGCCCGGCCGTGGCGTTGAGCTTCACCAGCTCGACGATCGTCGGTGGCATCAGGTACCCGTGCGTGCAGCGCTCCGCGGCCAGCAGCGGCAGCAGCTCCTCGGCGACCACCCGCCGGACGATCACGTTCTTCCCGCCCTGCAGGAACGCTGGGACACCCCAGAACTGGTAGTTGCCGATGTGGAACATCGGGCCCGCGCTCAGGAACGCCGTGGTGTGGTCGATGTCGCCCAGCCACGCGCCGGTGGCGCCCATCGCCAGGAGGTTGCGGTGCGAAAGCATCGAGCCGCACTGCGTGCCGGACATCGCCGCGGTGTAGATGACCAGCAACGCCGTGTCGGGGTCCACGTCGGGCGCGGGGTCCTCCGGCGCGCCTCCGGCCAGGAAGGACTCGTAACCGCCCTCGCCGTCCGGGCCGTCGTGCCGCAGCCAGCGCACGCCGGCCGGTTCGCCCAGCTCCGCCCGCGCCTTGGCCACCGTTTCGCCGATCTCCTCGTGCTGCCAGACCACGACCTTCGGGTCGAAGTCCCGCACCGCGAACGCCATCTCCGGCGCGGCCCACCGCCAGTAGCCGGGGCAGACCATCGCGCCGAGCTTGGCCGCCGCACCGAGCAGCTCCCAGATCCGCACGGAGTTCTGGCCCAGCCACAGCACCCGGTCGCCGGCGCCGACCCCGGCCGCGGCCAGGGCGTTGGCCAGCCGGTTGGTGCGCTCGTCGAACTCGGTCCAGGTGAGCCGGACGTCGCCGTCCACGAACGCGACCGCGTCCGCGAACGATCGGCGGTGCTCGCGGACGACGTCGGCGACGGTGAGGCGGCGGGCAGGGTGCACCGTGATCACTCCTTGGACCTTCCGGAAAAGGCTAACCTATTTAGCTGAACTGGTGATACTGGCGACGACCGGTGACGGATCGGCGCCGCACGGTCACTTCGGCAGGCCGAGCAGCCGTTCGCCGATGATGGTGCGCTGGATCTCGCTGGAACCGCCGTAGATCGTCTCGGCCAGGGAGAGCAGGAACGTGCGCTGGCGGACGTCGAGGCCGTAGTCCTCGCCCACGAGCAGCCCGGCCGGGCCGGCGACCTCGGCGGCGAGGTGCCCCATCCGCTGATGGGACGTCGAGGCGAAGAGCTTGGCGATCCCGGCCTGCGGTCCGGGGGCGCGCCCGGCCAGGACCTCGCCCAGCGTGCGGAGATTGGTGGTGCGCATGAGGCGGACCGACATCCAGGCTTCGACGATCCGGTCCCGCGTGGACGGCGGCACGGCGTCACCCGCGTCCCGCGCGGCCTGCACCAGGTTCTCGACTTCGCGCTCGAACGACAGCTGCTGCGGCAGCAGGGTGACACCCCGCTCGATGCCCAGCGTGCCCATCGCGGTCCGCCAGCCCTGGCCGACCTCGCCGACGACCAGGTCGGCGGCGGTGCGCGCGCCGTCGAAGAAGACCTCGGCGAACTCGTCCTGCCCGGCCAGGTTGCGGATGACGCGGACCTCGACGCCCGGCTGGTGGCGTGGCACCAGCAGCATGCTCAACCCCCGGTGGCGCTCGCTGGCCGGGTCGGTGCGCACCAGCACGTACAGCCAGTCCGCGGTGTGGGCCATCGTCGTCCACACCTTCTGGCCGTCGATCACCCAGTGGTCGCCGTCCAGCGCCGCCCGGCAGCGCAGGGACGCGAGGTCGGAGCCCGCGCCCGGCTCGCTGAAGCCCTGGCCCCACAGCTCCTCGACGCGCAGGATCGGCGGCAGGAACCGCTGCTTCTGCTCACGCGTGCCCATGGCCAGCAGCATCGGCCCGAACAGGTCGAGGCCGCTGGTCGTGGCACGGTAGGGCGCGCCGGAGCGGGCGTACTCGTAGTTGAAGACGACCTCCTCCAGCAGGGTGAGGCCGCGGCCGCCGTACTCGACCGGCCAGCTCAGCCCGAGCCAGCCGCCGGCCGCCAGCTCGCGGTCCCACGCCACCCGGACGTCCCACGCCTCCGAGTCGGCCGGTCCGCCGATCCCACGGTGCGCCGCGAACTCGCCGACCAGGTGCTCGGCCAGCCAGTCACGGACCTCCGCCCGGAAGTCCGCGACACTCGGCCCGAAGTCCACGTCCACCGAAAGCTCCTCTCGACTCACAGTCCCAGCCACCGCCCGAGCCGCGCGCGGTGCTCGGCCGGCGTGCCCAGCAGCAGCTCGGACGCCTTGGCGCGCTTGAAGTACAGCTGCACGGAGTGCTCCCAGGTGAAGCCGATGCCGCCGTGCACCTGGATGGCCCCGGCGGCGACCCGGGTGAACACCTCCGAGCAGTACGCCTTCGCCACGGACGCGGCGACGGCCAGGTCTTCGGCGTCGGCCGCGAGGGCACGCAGGCCGTCCTGCACCGCGGACCGGGCACATTCGACGTCGGTCAGCATGTCGGCCAGTCGGTGCTTGACCGCCTGGAACGAGCCGATCGGCCGGCCGTACTGTTCGCGGATCTTCGCGTAGTCCACGGCGAGTTCCAGCGCGCGGGACGCGCCGCCCAGCTGCTCGGCGGCGAGCAGCACGGCGGCGGTGGACAGCGTGCGCTCGATCGCGGGCCAGGCACTTCCGGCGTCGCCGATCAGCCGGGCCGGGACGCCGGAGAAGTCCAGGCGGGCCTGCTTGCGGGTCTGGTCGAGGGTGCGCAGCGCGGTCCGCCGCAGACCGGCCGCTTCGGCGTCGACGGCGAACAGGCCCGTCCCGGCGTCCGTCCGGGCCACGACGAGCAGCAGGTGGGCGATGTGGCCGTCGAGGACGTGGGTCTTGACCCCGGTCAGCTGCCAGCCGCTCGCGACCCGCTCGGCCCGGAGCGTGATCCCGCCTTCGTCCGGTCGCCCACCCGGCTCGGTGAGGGCGAGTGCCGCGATGGTCTCGCCCGCGGCGATCCCCGGCAGCAGGTCCTTGGCCGCCGACTCGTCCCCGGCGCGCAGGAGGACTTCGGCGGCCAGCGCGACGGTGCCGAAGTACGGCGCGCACAGCAGCGCCCGGCCCGTCTCCTCGAACACCAGACCCAGCTCGGCGTAGCCGAAGCCGGAACCGCCGTACTCCTCAGGGATCGCCAGGCCTGGCAGCCCGAGTTCGCCGCCGAGCTGGCGCCACACCCGCGGGTCGTACCCCTCGTCGGTCGCCATCAGGCGGCGCACCTCGGGTTCCGCGCTGTGTCTGTCCAGAAAGGTCCGCAGCACCTGGCGCAGCTGGAGCTGTTCGTCGCTCAGGACGCCGACCGAGGCCGTCACCGTCATCCGGTACACCTTCCCGCGCAATCAGTTATATAATTATAGTCTTACCGGAGTGGCTTGCGTCAATGTCCCGGCGTCGCACGAGGAGTCCCGATGAGTGATCGCTACGACGAGTTCCCGTCCCTCACGTTCGACCGCCCCGCCCCCGGCGTGCTGCGGCTCGTGCTGGACGCGCCCAACCTCAACGCGGTGTCCCCGCGGATGCACACCGAGCTCGCCGACGTCTGGCCGGCGATCGACCGCGACCCGGAGACCCGCGCGGTGCTCGTGCAGGGCGCGGGCAAGGCGTTCTCGGCCGGCGGCACCTTCGACTCGATCGAGGAGATGAGCCGCGACTACGTGGTCCGCGCGCGGGTGATGCGGGAGGCGCGGGACATGGTGTACGGGGTGCTGAACTGCTCGAAACCGGTCATCTCGGCCATCCACGGACCCGCGGTCGGGGCCGGGCTGGCGGTCGGCATGATGGCCGACATCTCCATCGTGGGCCGCCGGGCGAAGATCGTGGACGGCCACACCCGCCTGGGTGTCGCCGCCGGCGACCACGCGGCGCTCTGCTGGCCGCTGCTGTGCGGGATGGCCAAGGCGAAGTACTACCTGCTCACCTGCGAGGTACTGACCGGCGAGGAAGCCGAGCGGATCGGCCTGGTGTCCCGGTGCGTCGACGACTCGGACGTGCACGCCGAGGCGCTGCGCGTGGCCACCTCGCTCGCTTCGGGCTCGGCCAGCGCCCTCGGCTGGACCAAGCGCTCGCTCAACCACTGGTTCCGCACGGCCGCGCCGATCTTCGAGTCTTCGCTGGGCTTGGAGTTCTTCGGCTTCGGCGGCCCCGACGTGCAGGAGGGGCTCGCGTCGCACCGGGAGAAGCGCAGCCCCGACTTCACCGCGGGCGCCGACCTCCCGCTGTAGCGGAACTTCTCGCCGCTCAGCACCGCGCGCGGGCGTCGTGAGTGTTTAGTCGGGTTAGAACCCGAATTACCACTCACGAGCCCGGGCCGCGCTTACTGGCCGCGGAACTCCGCGGGGCGCCGCTCGCGGAAGGCGCGCAGCCCTTCGGCCCGGTCCTCTGCGGTGAACATGACGGAGACGGTCTCCCGTTCGGCGGCGATCCCGGCCTCGAGGTCGCCGTCGATCCGGTCCACCAAGGCCTTGCCCGCCGCCAGGGCAAGGGGCGCGCCCGCGGCGAGGCGGCCGGCCAGCGCCGTCGCCACCTGCAGTCCCTCGCCCGGTTCGGCCAGCTCGTTCACCAAGCCCACCGCGTACGCGCGCTCGGCGTCGATCGGGTCGCCGGTGAGGATCATCTGCTTGGCGATCCCCGGCGGGACCAGCCGGGGCAGCCGCTGGGTGCCGCCCGCGCCTGGCAGCACGCCGAGCTTCATCTCCGGCAGCCCGAGCCTGGCGCCGCGCTCGGCCACCCGGAGGTCGCAGGCGAGCGCGAGTTCCAGGCCACCGCCGAGGGCGAACCCGTGGATCGCGGCCACCGAAGGCTTCTCGAACTCCTGCAGCCGGCCGAACACTTCGGTCAGCCGGCCCACGAAGGCGCGGAACTCGTAGGCGGTCCGGAACGCCTCGATCTCGTCGAGGTCGGCTCCCGCCGAGAAGCCCCGCCCCGCCCCGGCGAACACGAGAGCGCGCACCGACGCGTCGGCCCGCAGTTCGTCCAATGTGGACTCGATGCGGTCGGCCGTCGCGGTGCCGATGGCGTTGAGCCGCTCCGGACGGTCGAGGGTGAGCACGGCGACGCGGTCCGCCACGTCGACGCTCAGCAGGTCTGCCACGGCTGGATTCCCTTCGGTCACAACATGGTGAGCCCGCCGCTGACCGAGATCGACTGCCCGGTCAGGTAGGCGGCCGCGTCGGAGGCCAGGAAGCCCACCACGCCGGCGATGTCGGCAGGCTGGGCGACCCGGCGCAGCGGGATGGCCCGCACGGTCGCCTCGTACATCCGTTGGCTGTACTCGGCCACCTGCCCGAGCAACGCGGTGTCGGTCGGGCCGGGACACACGCTGTTGACCGTGATGCCGTGCCGGGCGACCTCGCGGGCCAGGGCCTTGCCGAACGCGATGATCCCGCCTTTCGTCGCGGAATAGACGACCTCGCCGGAGGAGCCGACCCGGCCGGCGTCGGAGGCGATGTGGATGATCCGGCCCCGCTCGCGTTCGATCATCCCGTCGAGCACGGCCCTGGTCACCGTGATGGTGCCCCGCAGGTTCACCCCGATGATCCGGTCCCAGTCGCGCTCGGCGCTGTCGACGAACCGGCCGAGGACATCGATGGCGGCGTTGTTCACCAGCACGTCCACCGGACCGAGCCCGGCCTCCGTTTCCGCGACCGCGGCACGGACCGCGTCGCTGTCGGCGATGTCCGCGACGACCGCGGCCGTCTTCACGTCGTGCTGTTCGGCGATGGCCGCGGCGGCGTCGGCGGCCGCGGCCGGATCCACGTCGCACACCGCGATCCGGTGGCCGCGCGCGGCCAGTTCGGCGGCGATGGCCGCGCCGATGCCGCGCCCGGCTCCGGTGACCAGCGCGACCTTGTCGGGTACGTCCACAATTCCTCCGGTCAGGTCAGGTCCGCGGCGAGGTCGGCGATGGTGCGCATCATCGCCCGGCCGCGTTCGGACAGGTCGTAGCCGGCGAGCGGGTATCCGTTGCACAGCAACGCGAATGACACGCCGCTGACCGGGTCCAGGAAGCCGAGCTGGTAGGCGGCGCCACTGTTGCCGAACAGCGCCGGCGAGCCCCTAGAAGGCAGACCACCGCTGGCCACGGTCACGAAGAGCCCCATGCTCACCGGGGCGCCGCCGCCGTAGGCCTCCTCACCGGCGGGACACTCGGTGAAGCGAATCCGGGCGCCCTCTGCGACGGCGTCGGCAGGCCAAAGTCCGGAGTGGACCAGTGCCTGGAAGAACAGCGCCACGTCCGCCGCCGTGCCGACGAGCGCGTGACTCGGCTCCCCGGCGGCGAGCACCCGGGGGTCCGACAGGTACCACGGGCCCCAGGGGTCCGGCTCCTGGTCGTCGCCGGTGCGGTCGGTGGCGATCATCGGCAGGACCGTGTCCGCCGGGACCCCCAGGTCCAGCGAGGACAGGCCGAGCGGCCCGGTGAGTTCCGCACGCAGGTACTCGGCGAAGGTCAGGCCGGTGCGCCGGTGCACGATCTCGCCGATCAGCCAGGCCGCCGAAGTCAAGTGGAACTGGAACCGGGTTCCGGGCGGGTAGTCCAGCCGCCAGCGGGCGAACGCGGCCAGCCGCTGCTCGCGGTCGAGCATCTTCGGGTAGCCGAGCGGAGCGAACGGGAACCCGGCGGTGTGGGTCAGCACGTGCTCGACGGTCACGGCGTCCTTGCCGTTCGTGCCGAATTCGGGAACGATCTCGGCGACACGCTCGCGGAGGTCGAGGCGACCGGCCCCGAGCAGGTGCCACACCACGCCCGCGACGATCGACCGGCCGACGGACTGCAGCACGTACCGGTCCCGGCCGGTCGCGTCGCCGAAGGTCTCGAACGCCGCCAGCCTGCCGTGGCGGGCCACGGCCACCTGCATCGAGGGCAGCGGGGTCTCCTCCACGGCCCGCCGGACACGCCGCAGCAGGACATCGAGCCTGGCCGGGTCGACACCGGCCACCTCGTGTCGCACCACTTCGGTCATCCGCCCTCCTCGACTCGGCCCGCTCCACAGGCTAGCATAAAGAATAAGATTAGTTAACTGATTGGAGCGGCTGTGGGCATCCTCGACGGCAAGGTGGCCATCGTGACCGGCGGCGGCCGGGGGCTCGGCAGGGCACACTCCCTCGCGCTCGCCGAGGCGGGTGCGACGGTCGTGGTCAACGACCTCGGGTCGGGCCTGCACGGCGAGCAGACCGGCGAATCGCCGGCCGACGACGTCGCGACGGAGATCGTCAAGCTGGGCGGGACGGCGACCACGAACCACGCGTCGGTGACCGACTGGGCCGCGACCGAGGCGATGGTCGCCGACACGGTCGCCGAGTTCGGCCGGCTGGACATCGTGGTGAACAACGCCGGGATCGTCCGCGACCGCATGCTCTTCTCCATGTCCGAGGCGGAGTTCGACGCGGTGATCGCGGTCCACCTGAAAGGCACCTTCGCGCTCACCCGGCACGCGTGCGCGTACTGGCGGGCCGCGGCCAAGCGCGGCGAAGCGGTCGCCGGCCGGGTCATCAACACGACGTCGGGCACCGGCCTGTTCGGCAACGCGGGACAGGCGAACTACGGCGCCGCCAAGGCCGGGATCGCCGGCCTGACCGTGATCACCGCCCTGGAGATGCGCCGCTACGGCGTGACGGCGAACGCGATCTCGCCGATCGCGGCCACCCGGATGACCGCCGACCTGGCCGTGGCGGGCACGGGCAGCGACGCCGACGGCTTCGACCCGCGTGATCCCGCCAACGCGTCGGGCGCGGTCGTCTACCTCGCCTCGGACGCGGCCGGCTGGCTGACCGGCCAGGTCCTGCGCATCGACGGCGCCACGGTCAACCGGCTGCAGGGCTGGACGGTGATCGGCAGCCACCTGAGCAGCACCGGGAAGGCGGTCACCGCCGACGAGCTCACCGAGGCCCTCCCCCAGCTCTATGGCGCGGCGCCGACCGGCCGACCGGCGGTCCAGTCGCCTTAGGCCGGTCTGCCGCAGCTTGTCGTGAGTGGTAATTCGGGTTCTAACCCCAAATAAAAAAAACCACGGCGGGCGCCGGGCTGGCGCCAACACGCCGGGCAGAAAGCGAGATCGAGCGGTATGGAGAGATAGTGAAAATT
>NZ_JBSGAI010000100.1:0-11746 GCF_053600695.1 Amycolatopsis sp. NPDC005003
CGGGTCAAGGCACGCTTTCCCGCCTTGACCCGGCACTGCCGGCCGTAGTCACAATCCCGGCTTCGGGGTGGCGGGGCACCAAACAGCCCGTCGGCCAAAGCAATGCCGCAACCACCCCCGGAAACCGCCCCTCAGGGAAAGCAGGGGAGTTTTCGGGCTTGGTCCCGCCCCGCCGAGGGGCCGTCCGAGAACCGGCCCAGTGCCCATCGGTACCCTCGTCCACGTGCATGCCACCAGCACGGTTCAGGCCGCAGACTCACCCGTGACGACGTCGGCTCCCCTGACGTCGGACAGCAAGACGTTCTCGCGCGCCTTCGCCGATATCAAGGCCGGAATCCGCGCCCGCGAGCTCTGGGGTCACCTGGGCTGGCAGGACATCAAGCAGCGGTACCGCAGATCGGTGATCGGGCCCTTCTGGATCACGATCAGCCAGGCCGTCCTCGCCATCGGGCTCGGGCTGCTGTACTCGCAGCTGTTCAAGCTGCCGGTCGAGGTGTTCCTGCCCTACATCTCCACGGGCTTCATCCTGTGGGGCTTCATCCAGGGCTGCCTGTCCGAGGGCATGGAGACGTTCATCGCGAACGAGGGCCTGATCAAGCAGGTCCCGGCGCCACTGAGCGTGTACATGCTGCGCACGGTGTGGCGGCAGACACTGATGCTGGCCCACAACCTGATCGTCTACGTGGCCGTGGTGGCGATCTTCTTCAGCGCGCTTAGCAAGCCCTACTCGCTGCTGGGCGACGGGGCGTGCGTCACCGGTCACATCTGCCACCCGGGCCTCAGCTGGAACATCCTGCTCGCCATCCCCGGTTTCCTGGTGCTGGCGCTGAACGCCGGGTGGGTGACGCTGCTGTTCGGCATCATCTCGACCCGCTTCCGCGACATCCCCCAGGTCATCAACTCGCTGATCCAGCTGCTGTTCTACGGCACGCCGATCGTCTGGCCGGTCGACCAGCTGATGACCGGCGGCACCCGCGAAGGCGCCTCCTGGATCCTGCCGATCGTCAAGGTGAACCCGCTGTACCACTTCATGCAGGTGGTTCGCGCCCCGATGCTGGGACAGGAGTTCTCGGTCGGGAACTGGATCGTGGTCGGCTCCATCACCGTCATCGGTTGGGCTCTCGCGCTGGTCGCGATGCGCAACTACCGTGCCCGCGTCTCCTATTGGGTGTGACACATGGTTTCCATTGACGTCCACAACGCGTTCGTCGACTTCCCGATCTTCGACGCGAAGACGCGGTCGATGAAGAAGAAGGTCCTCGGCAAGGTCGGCGGCAAGATCGGCACCGACACCAAGGTGCCGATCATCGAAGCCCTGCACGACGTGACGCTCAGCCTGCGTGAAGGCGACCGCGTCGGCCTGGTCGGGCACAACGGCGCCGGCAAGTCCACGCTGCTGCGCCTGCTCGCCGGGATCTACGAGCCGACCCGCGGCTCGTCGCGGATCAAGGGCAAGATCGCGCCGGTGTTCGACCTCGGCATCGGCATGGACCCGGAGATTTCGGGCGTCGAGAACATCATCATCCGCGGGCTCTTCCTCGGCATGACCGCCAAGGAGATGGAGAAGCGGGTCGACGACATCGCCGAGTTCACCGAGCTCGGCGACTACCTGCAGATGCCGCTGCGGACGTACTCGACGGGTATGCGCGTGCGGCTGGCGCTCGGTGTCGTCACGTCGATCGACCCCGAGATCCTCATCCTCGACGAGGGCATCGGCGCGGTCGACGCGGCGTTCCTCAACAAGGCGCGCGACCGGCTCAAGGACCTCGTCAAGCGCTCCGGCATCCTGGTGTTCGCCAGCCACTCGGACGAGTTCCTGTTCGAACTGTGCGATTCGGCCATCTGGATGGACGAAGGTCACCTCAAGCAGCAGGGTTCGCTGCGGGACGTCCTCACGTCGTACAAGGGGCGCGACCCCTTCGAAAACATGAGCCAGGAAACCTTGGAGCGCTTCGGCATCGAGCCGGTGGCGACGACGAACGGCGGGGAATGATGGCCAGCGAGACCCGGCAGCTGCCCGACGGCGCGGTCGTCGGCGTGGTCGTCACGCGGCACCGGCGCGAGCTGCTCGCGGACTCGCTGAAGGTCATCGCGGCCCAGACCCGGCCGGTCGACCACCTGGTGGTCGTCGACAACGGGCCGGACGACTCCGCGCGCGAAGTCGTCGAGAACTACCCGCTGCCGCACACGTACCTGCCGTCGCACCGGAACCTCGGCGGCGCCGGCGGGTTCGCGCTGGGCATGCTGCACGCGCTCTCGCTGGGCGCGGACTGGATCTGGCTGGCCGACGACGACGGGCGCCCGGCCGACGAGAACGTCCTCGCTATCCTGCTGGAAGAAGCGGAAAAACGGGACCTGGCGGAGATTTCGCCGGTGGTGTCGAACATCGACGCGCCGGACAAGCTGGCGTTCCCGTTGCGCCGCGGCCTGACCTGGAAGCGTGCGCAGTCCGAGCTGGGCACCGACTTCCTGCCCGGCATCGCGTCCCTGATGAACGGCGCACTCTTCCGTGCGTCCACTTTGGACGTCGTCGGCGTGCCGGACCTGCGCCTGTTCTTCCGCGGCGACGAGGTCGAGCTGCACCGCCGGCTCGCGCGTTCGGGGCTGCCGTTCGGGACGTCGCTCAAGACGAAGTACCTGCACCCGGACGGCTCGGACGAGTTCAAGCCGATGCTGGGCGGCAAGTTCCACGCGCAGGACCCGGAGAACGAGGTCAAGCGGTACTACACCTACCGCAACCGCGGCTACCTGCTTTCGCAGCCGGGCATGCGGAAGATCGGCGCGCTGGAGATCGTCCGGTTCGGACTGTACTTCGTGGGCGTGAAGCGCGACCCGAAGGCGTTCCTGCAGTGGCTGAAGCTGGTGCGGCAGGGCCGCGCCGAGAAGTTCTACCGCTACTGAGAGTCCCAGCGGAAAGGGCCCCCGCTCGAGGAGCGGGGGCCCTTTCCGCTAGACGTCTCACTCGCCGATGACCGGCGGCGCCGTGCGCATGTCCGTGCCGAAGACCTCGTCGGGGTCACCCTCGACCAGGTACGTCGGGCGCGAGTGCTCGGTGTCCTCGTCGCCTTCGCCCTTCTGGCCGCGGCCCAGGCCACCGCCGCCGGGACCCATGCCGCCACGACCGGCGGCACCCGAGCCGAGACCGCCCATCCCTCGCCCCGCGGCCGCTTCCGCGGCGCCGATCCCGCCCGGCCTGGCCGCGCCCGACGCCGCACCCGCGCCCGTCGCGTTGCCGGCGCTCGAGCCGCCGGGCCCGAACCCGCCGCCGCCACCGCCGCGCCCGCCGCCACCGCCGACCTTCGAGTTGTACGCCTCGTCGCCGCCGAAGTTCATCCCGCCCATCGGCATCGGGCTCATCGGGGGCATCCCGCCGAACTGCTGGTTCTGGTTCGACGTCGACGCCGCCGGGACCGAGCTGGGCGTGAAGCCGGACGGCGTGGTGGTGCCCGACGGCACGAACCCCGACCCGGTGGTCGAGGCGGGCCCGGAGAACTGCGGTGTCCCGGTGGTACCGGGCACGAAGTTGTTGTGGGTCCCGGTCGGCGTGTTCACCGGGTTGCCCACCGGCATGGTGATGTTCCGCTGGTCGATGCCGTTCTTGTCGCCGGTGCCGTTCGGGTCGCCGCTGCTGCCCCCGGTGCTGAAGCTCGGCGGCGGCGCGAAGGCGGGCTGCTTGGAGGCGGCCTCGTAGAGGTTCTTGTCGTAGGTCGCCATGACGCTGGCGGCCTCGTCGTGCGCCGCCTGGCTGTCCTTCTGCTTCTGAAGCGACTTGTCGACGTTGTCGGGCAGGCTGAAGGGGTTCGAGGTGGCCCAGTCCTTGAACTCGTCCTTCCAGCTGAACGGGATGGGGGCCGGCATGGAGTTCTTCGCCGTGGCGGCGGCCTGGCCCTGGTCGTAGATGGTTTCGGAGGCCAGCTTGGCGTTCTGGGAGTTGGCGTCCGACCACTTGCTCAGGCTGGTGAAGTACTGCTGCGCGTTCTCGGCCGCGCTGCCTTCCCAGGTGCCCTTGGACGCGTTGACCGCGGTGTTCATCGACTGCGCGAACTTGTCGAAGACCTTGTGGACTTCGTGGTAGGCGGTCGAGACCTCAGACACCTGGTCGACGTTCAGGTTGCTCTGGAGGAACGCTTGCAGCTGGGTGTGGTCCGTGCCCTTGTAGTCCGCGTTGGGTGCGTTGAGGCCCTGGACGTACTCGACATCACGGCCCCGGGTGGCGTCCTTGACGTTCTTGTCGCCCATCTGCTGCGACTGGTTCTTCGCCTGGGCTTGGGCGATCCACTGCTGGACCGGTCCGAACAGCCAGCTGCCGGGGTCGACACCCTCTTCGGCCTTCTTCTGCAGGTAGGCATCCCGCTCGGCGGGCGCCATGTTCTGGACCTCTTGGGGCGTCTTGTCTGCGGTCTTCGGCGGCGGTCCCTGTCGTGTCGTCATCTGGGTCCCCTTACCCCTTGGGCAGCTTCGGCTCGACGGCCTTCGTGGCCACGTCCTCGGCGATCTGGCAGGCCTTCTCGACGGTCCTGACCGAGGTGACGTTCACGTCGACGCGTGCCTTGTCCCCCACGCCGAGGGCGACCGTGCACCCCAGCGGCGTGGTGCTGGACGCTTCCTTGGCCTTGCGGCCGTTCACCTCCAGGTCCTTGATGCCGTTCCCGGTGTCGACGACCGAACCGAGGGGCGCGTCATCGCGGATCGCGACGTTGATGCCCATGCTCTCTTCGCTCGCGGTGGTGGTCTTGTTCAGGTAACCGCAGACACGCGCCGTACCGAGCTTCTGCTCTTTGGCGTCGCCGAACGTGCTGTAAGAACCGATGTCGGACGGGGTGAGCAGCGTGCACGGTTCCAGCGATGTGGTCGTGGCACTGCCCGGGTCCGCCGAAGCCGAACCGCCGGACGTGGGCGCGGCCGGCTCCGACCCGGCGGGCGACGCGGTTCCGGGCTGGGTGGTCGTGCAGCCGGCCAGCAGGAAGGCGCCCGCGGCGAGGGGCAGGACAGCGCGTGCGAGGAGTTTCATCGTTCCCTACGGCTTGGACTTCATGGCGTCGAAAGCAGCGTTCTCGGATGCGTTGTAGAGGCCGGCGGCACGCGCAAGCGCCTGATCGGCCTGCTCGGCCACCTCGCGGAGCTGGGCCAACACGACGCCGGCGGAGCCGTCCGCCTGTGCCGCGCCCTTCTGGTCGTGGGCCGCGATGGTGTGCCCGTAGGGGTGGTTGCCCAGCTGCGGCGACTGGTTGAGCGTGTAAGTGGTCTGCTCCAGCCCGCGCAGGTCGGTGACCAGCTCGTTCAGCGCGTCCCGGATCGGCTTCACCCCCTCCGGGGTGATCTTGAAACCACCGTTCGCGGCCGCGGCGACCAGCTTGTCCGTCTCGGCCTTGACGGCCAGGACCGCGGCGCCCATGCTCGCCGAGGAGAGCGGGTTGACAATGTCGGCGATCGAGCCTCCGCCCCCGCCGTCGGCAATCAACATCGCAGTTCCACCCCGAATCGCTTCACCCGTGCGTGTGCACCAGGGAGTCTACTAGCCGGGCACCCTCCGCCACGGCCGTTCACCGATCTTCACCTTCGACGCAGCCACGCGGCACGCGGTTCCGGACCGTCAGAACTGGCCTTCGAGCTGGGCGTACAGCTGCTGGGCCAGCCGGGCGTTGTCGGCCGGGGCGTAGGTGATCCAGCGCTGGCCGTCGGCCGCCGCGCGCGACGACATCAGCCAGCGGCCGTTCGGGGTGTCGAACCAGGCCAGCGGCGGGAACGTGCCGGCGCGGGTCTGGGCCGTGAACTGGCCCACGCGCTTCTTCGGCTCCTGGAAGACGCGCTCGATCATGCGGACCTGCGGGCCACCGCCGCCGCTTTGCGAACGCGGGCCGGTGACGCCGGCGAACGGGTCGTACGCCTCGTCGCGGCGCTGGTGGCGGGGCTGCTGGACCGGCCGCGAGATCGTCACCGACTGGCCGGGCGCCGCCGGCGTCAGCGGGAGCAGGTCGACGATCGCCGGCACGATGCCCGTCGGGCGGACCTCCTCGAACACGATGAGGTTGTCCTCCTGGCGGGCGAGCACCGCGAACTGGCCGTCGGAGGCGACGCGGGCGAACAGGTGGCGGTCGCCCAGCTCGGCGGCCGCGTTGATGGTCACGCTGCCGCGGACGAACGTGGCCAGCGCCAGCTCGGCGTCCGGGTCGAGGCGCCCGCGGCTCCACAGCCCGCGGCCGGACAGGTCGCGGATGACGGCGTCGCGGATCATCGCGCGCTGCTCGACGGTCGTACCGACGTGCGGCACCTCGAACGGTGTCGGCGCGCGGCCGAACCCGAGCTGTTCCAGCAGGATGTCCACCGCTGCCAGCGACAGCGAGAACGAGTGCGGCATCGTTTCCGTCCCCCCGGGTGCTTCCGGTCTTTCGCCAAGGACGGTAGCCGACTCCCTCCGCCCTCAGCGAACCCGCTTGCCGGGGCAAGATCGGCGCTGGTCCGATGGACGCATGGCTGACCCCAAACCCGCCCTCGTCCTGCACCTCGCCACCGGCGGCGAACCGCTGCTGTTCGCGCTGACCACCGAAGAATCCGGACGGCTGGCGGGCAAGCTCGCCCAGCTGGTCGAGGACGGCGCCGTCGAAACGGTGACGACCAAGGACCACTCGCCCGTCACGGTCAACTTCGCCCACGTCGCCGCCGCGTACGTCGACGACCTCGCCCGGAAGAGCACCGTGTTCGGCATGCACGCCTGACAGCGCCGATCCAAAACAGGCGAAGGCCGCCTCACGACGCACGTGAGACGGCCTTCGCGAAGCACGTCAGAGCTTGTACAGGCGCTTCCAGTTCTCGCGCGAGGTGAGCTCGGGCATGGCCCGCTTGTACTGCTCCTGCACCGCCGCGCCTTCCTTGCGCAGCCGCTGGATGACCCGTGCGCCCTGCTTCGCCAGCGCGAACATCTTCACCCGGTCGTAGGACCGGACGCGGACGCCTTCCTGGCTCGCGTCGGTGACCACCGCCGTTTCGAACTGCGCGATGTGCCACCAGTTGGCCTCGTCGATCGGCACCGCGCCGAGCCCGAAGCGGCTGCGGCCGAGCACCCGGTCGAGCACCCGCTTGAGCAGCACCACGCGCTGGAAGGGGGGCCGCGGCGGGGTGTTGATGATGCCGATGTCGCTGGAGGCGATGCCCGGGACGTCGGTCGCCTTGTGGCGCTTGGTCTCCGGGTAGTTCTCGCGGATCCGCCGGATCTCCTGCATCGCCTCGACCCCGCCGTCACGCAGGATCTCGGGACCCTTGAGGAAGTCCTCGACGGCCTTGATCAGCGTCGCCGAGAGGCCGTACTGCATGCCGAGCAGGTAGCGCACCAGCTGCGCGAGCAGCACCCGCGAAAGCAGGTTCAGGTTGAACGGCGAGTGCAGGGCCGCGGTGATGATCGAGTTGCGCAGGTTGAAGTACCGGTGCCACTCGTCCCAGTCCTTCATGTGGAAGTCCGCGTGCCACACGCCCGCACCCGGCAGGGTGACGGTCGGGAAGCCGTGGGCGCGGGCCCGGTAGGAGTACTCGGCGTCGTCCCACTGGAAGAAGAACGGCAGCGGGTAGCCGGTGGCCTTGACGACCTCGTAGGGGATCAGGCACGACCACCAGCCGTTGTAACCGGCGTCGAGGCGGCGCTCCTGGCGGTTCGGCTTCAGCGTCTCCTCGTCCACGCCGAGCAGGTCGGCGGTGGTCAGCGAGTGCTCGACCGGCTGGCCGGGCTCGAGCGTGTTGAGCCGCGCGTACTCGGCGCCGACGTGCAGCTGGTTCGGGTGGAACAGGTTCAGCATCTGGCCACCGACGATGATCGGGTCGGCGGCGCGGTTCGAGAACGCCGTCATCCGGATCACCAGGTCCGGCTCGAGCAGGACGTCGTCGTCCATGAACAGGACGTTCGCGTGCTCGGTGGCGGTGTGCCCGGCCACCTCGAAGAGGCCGCGGGTGAAGCCGCCGGCTCCGCCGAGGTTCGGCTGCTTGATGTAGTGCAGCTTGTCGGCGAGGTCCTTGGCGACCTGCTCGAAGCCGTCACGCGACTCGACGAGGTCGGTGCCCTGGTCGGCGACGTAGATCGCGTCCAGGGTCTCCAGCGACGAGACGTCCGCGGCGAGGGCCTGCAGGTTCTTCAGGCAGTCGTCCGCGCGGTTCATCGTGCAGATGGTGACCGCGGTCGGGCGGATCTTCGCCGGGGCCTCGACCGTCCAGCGGACCTGCTCGACGCGCAGCGTCTGGCCGCCCTCGGTCTCGAGGTCGAGCCAGAGCGCGCCGCCGTCGTAGAACTTGTCCAGCTTGCCGGTCAGCGACACCTTCGCCTGCTTGGCGTCCTTGACCTGCTCGGCGGCCACCACGCGCGGCTCGCCCTCGACGTCGGACGCGCCCATGGACAGCAGGCCGGTGCCGGTCACGACGGCCTCGACCGAGACCTCCGACACGTTCGTCCAGCGCTGCCAGTAGCTGGCCGGGAACCGGCCGAAGTACGTGTTGCCCGACACCTTGGAGGCCGGCTCGAGGGTGATGGTCGCACGTTCCCGCACGGCCGCGCCCCACTCGAGCTCGGCGTACAGGTCCTTGCTGACGATCGGCGCCGGGCCGGCGTAGAGCCCGCGCTGCGCCGTCAGACGGCCCTGCGGAGTGTGCTCGGTGAACCGCGTCTCGGCGGCCGGGCCGGCTTCGGTGGTCGGCGCCGGGGTGGCTGTCTTGCCGGGCATGGAAGTCCTCAGTTCTCCTCAGTCGACGGCTCGCGGAAAACGACCCACTTGAGCATCACGAAATTGATCACGGTGGCGGTGGCCTGCGACACGGCCCAGCACAGCGTGTGCTGCCACGCGGACTCCGGCAGCACCTGCAGCGCCAGCTGGTTCACCCCGACCGCGACGAAGAACGTCACGGTGTAGAGCAGGACGAACGAGCCGATCTGCGCCTTGCCGTCGCGGCGGCCGCCGGCGAAGGTGAACTTCCGGTTCAGGAAGAACGCCGTGGTCGTGCCCACGATGAAAGAGATAGCGCGGGCGATGTCGACCCACGGTGAGGTGGCCATCCCGGCCACCTGCGTCAGCAACGTGTAGGTGCCGAGGTCGACGAGGGCGCAAAAGCCCCCGATCAGGGCGAAGCGGATGAGCTGGCCCAGCAGTCCCGGGGAGGACTGCGCAGCCGTTATGTCGGCTTGCGGATCGGTCGCCACCACTGCTTTACCTCGTCACATGTGTCACGGTCACCCGCGCGGGCGCTTGTGCCTTGATGCGCAAAGTGTAGAGAGGAGGGCTTCAGTGCCACTTTCCGGGCGTGGCTACTCCATCCATGCCCCCGCCGCCACCCTCAACGGAGGCGCTTCGCGCCGCTGGTTTACTTGACGGGTGACCCAAGCACCCAACACACAGCGTCGCACGCTCATGGGCTGGGCGCGGACCGCACCGACCACCGCCGACGTGCTGACCACCTCCGATGTGGAGGTCATCGCCCGTGCCGTGGCCCTGGCCGGTGCACGCGGCGTGATCGCCCGCGGCCTCGGCCGGTCCTACGGCGACCCGGCGCAGAACGCCGGCGGCCTGGTCGTCGACATGACGGCGCTGAACCGGATCCACTCGATCGACCCGGACACCGCGCTCGTCGACCTCGACGCCGGTGTCAGCCTCGACCAGCTGATGCGCGAGGCCCTGCCGTACGGGCTGTGGGTGCCGGTGCTGCCGGGCACGCGCCAGGTGACCATCGGCGGCGCGATCGCCAACGACATCCACGGCAAGAACCACCACAGCGCGGGCAGCTTCGGCAACCACGTCGTGTCGATGGACCTGATCACCGCCGACGGGCAGCTCCGCACGCTGACGCCGGAGGGCCCGGATGCCGAGCTGTTCTGGGCGACCGTGGCCGGCATCGGCCTCACCGGCATCATCGTCCGGGCGAAGATCCGGATGACCAAGACCGAGACCGCGTACTTCCTGGCGGACAACGAGCGCACGAACAACCTGGACGAGACGCTCGAACTGGTCAGCAACGGTTCCGACGACAACTACACGTACTCGTCGGCGTGGTTCGACACGATCTCCACCGGCTCGAAGCTCGGCCGCGCCGCCTTCGGCCGCGGCTCGCTCGCGAAGCTGGACGAACTGCCGCCGAAGCTGCGCGCGAACCCGCTGAAGTTCGACGCCCCGCAGCTGGCGACGCTGCCGGACGTCTTCCCGAACGGGCTGGCCAACAAGCTGACCTTCGGCGCCATCGGCGAGCTGTACTACCGCAAGACGCCGAAGGCCGCCCGCGGCGTGATCCAGAACCTGACCGCCTTCTACCACCCGCTCGACATGTTCGGCGAGTGGAACCGGGCCTACGGCTCGAAGGGTTTCCTGCAGTACCAGTTCTCGACGCCGCTGAACGCGCACGAGCCGCTGCGGAACATCGTCAAGAAGATCGCCGAGTCGGGGCACGTGTCCTTCCTCAACGTCTTCAAGCGGATGGGCGAGGGCAACGCGGCGCCGCTGTCGTTCCCGCACCCGGGCTGGATGGTGTGCGTCGACTTCCCGATCAAGGACGGCCTGGGCCGGTTCTGCCAGGAGCTCGACGAAGACGTCCTGGAGCTGGGCGGGCGGCTGTACACCGCGAAGGACTCGCGCACCTCGCCCGAGACGTTCGCGAAGATGTACCCGCGGCTCGAAGAGTGGCGCAAGGTGCGCGCTTCCATCGACCCCGAAGGCGTTTTCGCCTCTGACATGAGCCGGAGGCTCGAACTGTGATCGACGCGGTGGGCAACCCCCAGTCCCTGCTCCTGCTCGGCGGCACGTCCGACATCGCGCTGGCGATCGCCGAGAAGTACCTGGCCGAGAAGCCGCTGCGCGTGGTGCTGGCCGCCCGGCCGTCGCCCCGGCTGGAGGCGGCCGCCCAGCGCCTGAAGGACCGCGGCGCCGAGGTGTCCACAGTGGACTTCGACGCTGCGGACACGACCTCGCACCCGGCCGTGCTGGCCAAGGCGTTCGAGGGCGGCGACATCGACGTGGCGGTCGTGGCGTTCGGCCTGCTCGGCGACCCCGAAGAGGTGTGGCAGGACCACGCGAAGGCCGTCGAGCTGGCGACCGTGAACTACACGGCCGCGGTGTCGGTCGGGGTGGCGCTGTCGGAGAAACTCAAGGCCCAGGGCCACGGCACGGTGATCGCGCTGTCGTCGGTGGCGGGCGAACGGGTCCGGCGGTCCAACTTCGTCTACGGCTCGACGAAGGCGGGTTTCGACGGATTCTACCTGGGCCTCGGCGAGGCGCTGGCGCCGTTCGGGGTCAAGGTGACGGTCGTCCGGCCGGGGCACGTGAAGACGAAGATGACCGAGGGGCTCAAGGACGCCCCGCTGGCCCAGACGGCCGAGCAGGTCGCGGAGATCGCGGTCGGCGCGGCCCGCGCGGGCAAGGAACTGGTGTGGGCGCCGGCGCAGTTCCGGCTGGTGATGTCGGCGCTGCGGCACGTGCCGCGGCCGATCTTCCGGAAGCTCCCGATCTGACCCTTCCCGCCCCTCGGCACGGCCGGGTTCACGGGCGACTTCGTGCTCGGAGCGATCGCGGGCGGGACGGCGGCCAAAACTCCCCCCTCCCTGGACAGGGTTCCGGCAAAGTCGGAGGGCCTTTCAGGTGGCTCACCGGCGTGAGCGGCAGGCTGACCGGCCTGAGTGGCTGGCTCACCGGCGTGAGCGGCTGGCTGACCGTTGTGAGCGGCAGGCTGCCACCCAGACCTCCCCGCAACCCCGATCCGAAGCCCCAACACGGCCGGCAGTGCCGGG
>NZ_JBSGAI010000101.1:0-11595 GCF_053600695.1 Amycolatopsis sp. NPDC005003
CCCGGTCCCATTCCGAACCCGGAAGCTAAGCCTGACAGCGCCGATGGTACTGCAACCGAAGGGTTGTGGGAGAGTAGGACACCGCCGAACTTACCTTCCGTACGGCCCGTTAGGATAGCCAGTTGGCTGCCCTAGCGGGCCGTACGCGTATGTCCAGAACAAGATTTTTTCCATGGCAGGAGGCCAGGTGTCCGAGTTCGGTCGACGAGACTCAAGCGATGATGGGTCCGGCCGGTCGGCACGCCGGGACGAAGGCTCCCGGGGCCGGTCGGACGGACCCCGGAAGAGCCAGGGCGGCGCGCGGCAGGACCGCGGCGGCCGCGACGGTGGTCACCAGGGGCGCCCGCGCCGTGACGACCGCGGTGTCCGCGGGGGCGGCAAGCCCTTCCGCGGCGGCGACGGTCCGCGCGACCGCGACCAGCGCGGCGGATACGCAGGTCAGAGCCGTGGCGGCGGCCGCAGCTTCAGTGACCGCGACGACCGCAAGGGCGGGTACGACAGCGGCGGCCGGCCTGGCGGCAGCCGCTTCTCCGACGGCCCGAGCCGCTCCGGCGGCGGCCGCTTCGAAGACCGGGGCCGCTCCGGCAGCCGGTACGAGGACCGGGGCAACAGCCGTTCCGGCACCCGCGACGACCGGCCGGCCCGCAGCTTCGACGACCGCGGCGGCCGGCCGCAGGGCAAGTCCTCGTACGGCGACCGCAAGCCCCGCTGGGACAACCGCCGCGACGACGACCGAGGCGGCCGCCCAGGCGGCTTCCGCTCGGACGACCGCGGCAGCGACCGCCGCGACGACTCCCGTGGTGCTCGGACGGGTGGTTTCCGTTCGGATGACCGTGGCGGGGACCGTCGGGACGATTCGCGCGGCACGCGGACGGGTGGTTTCCGCTCGGACGATCGCCGCGACGACTCGCGGGGCGGTTACCAACGCCGCGATGACGATCGCGGTACCCGGACGGGTGGTTTCCGTTCCGGTGACCGTGACCGCCGCGACGATTCCCGGGGCGGCTACCAGCGGCGGGACGACGACCGGGGTGCCCGGTCGGGCGGCTACCAGCGTCGCGACGATGACCGCGGCCGGAGCGGCAGCGACCGTCGGGACGACTCCCGCGGCGGCTACCAGCGCCGCGACGACCGCGGTGGCCGGCCCGGCGGCTTCCGCTCGGACGACCGCGGCCGCGGCGGTAGCGACCGTCGGGACGACTCGCGGGGCGGCTACCAGCGGCGGGACGACGACCGCGGCGCTCGCACCGGTGGCTTCCGCTCCGGTGACCGTGACCGTCGCGACGATTCCCGGGGCGGCTACCAGCGTCGCGACGACGACCGCCGGGACGACTCCCGCAGCGAGCGCAGCAGCTACCCGCGCCGGGACGACACCCGCAGCGACAGCCGCGAGAACCGTGGCGAACGCGCCGGCGGTGGCTTCCGCGACTCCGGCAAGCGCGACGACCGCAAAGACCGGCCCCGCCGGGACCCGCGGCCCAAGGTCGGTGCCCCGCTCGACGACGAAGCCCTCGCCAAGGAACTCCTCGAAGCGCCCGAGCTGCCCGAGGACATCGAGTTCTCCGACCTCGACGAGGAAGCCCGCCGCGAGCTGCGGACGCTGCCTAAGGGCCTGGCCGAGACCGTCGGAAAGCACCTGGTCGCCGCCGGGGGGCTGATCGACAGCGATCCCGAAGCCGCGCTCGAGCACGCCAAGTACGCCAAGGCCAAGGCCTCGCGCGTGCCGATCGTGCGGGAGGCCCTCGGCCTGGTCGCCTACCACGCCGGCAACTGGTCCGAAGCCCTCTCGGAACTGCGGGCCGTCCGGCGGATGACGCGCAGCGACGAGCACATCGCCATCATCGCCGACGCCGAGCGCGCTCTCGGGCGGCCCGAACGCGCCCTCGACCTGGCGAAGGAGACGGACACCGCGAAGCTGAACAAGGCCACCCAGGTCGAGCTCGCGATCGTCGCGGCCGGGGCGCGCCGGGACCTCGGGCAGCTCGACGCCGCCGTCGTCTCGCTGCAGGGTGACGACCTCAAGGCCGAGAAGCGCGAGCCGTGGAGTGCTCGGCTCTTCTACGCCTACGCCGACAACCTCGAGGCCGCCGGGCGCAAGGACGAGGCCATCCGGTGGTTCCTCAACGCCGCCGAGGCCGACGCCGAAGACGAGACCGACGCCGCCGAGCGGGCCGCCGACCTGTCGAACGAAGACAAGAACGAAGACACCGGCCCCGAGGCGAAGGACACCGAAGCCTCCGATGAGTGACGCCCTCCTCGCGGCCTACGACGCGGTCCTCTTCGACCTCGACGGCACCGTCTACCACGGCACCCGGGTGATCCCGGGTGCCCCGGAGACGGTGCGGGCCGCGCGGGAGCACGGCACCCCCGTCCGGTTCGTCACGAACAACGCCTCCAAGGCCCCGGACGAGGTCGTCGCACACCTCACCGGCCTCGGCATGCCCGCCGCGACCGACGAGGTGCACACCAGCGCCCAGGCCGGCGTGCAGCTGCTGAAAGAACGGCTCGAGCCCGGCGCCGAGGTCCTCGTCGTCGGCACCGGGTCGCTCGCCGCCGAAGTGACGCAGGCGGGGCTCAAGCCGGTGCGGGAGAACGCCCCGAGCGTGCAGGCCGTCGTGCAGGGACACTCGCCGGACAACACCTGGGCCGCGCTCGCCGAGGCCTGCCTGGCCATCCGCGCCGGCGCGCTCTGGGTGGCCTGCAACGTCGACGCGACCCTGCCCAGCGAGCGCGGCCTGCTGCCCGGCAACGGCTCGATGGTCGCCGCGCTGCGCACCGCCACCGACGTCGATCCGCTGGTCGCCGGCAAGCCGCAGCCGCTGCTGTTCGAGACCGCCGCCCGGTCGGCGGGCGCGCAAAGGCCCTTGGTCGTCGGCGACCGGCTCGACACCGACATCGCCGGCGCGGTCGCCGCGGGCATCGACTCCCTCGTCGTCCTGTCCGGCGTCGCGACACCGGAACAGCTGATCAAGGCCATCCCGGCCGAGCGTGGCACCTACCTCGCCCGGGATCTGACCGCGCTCACCGAGCGGGCCGAAGACCTCAAGATCGGGCCGCGGCCGGGCTGGACGGTGACCGTCGAGAACCAGACCTTGACGGCGGAGGGTGACGGCGACGAGCTGGACCTGCTCCGCGCGCTCTGCCACACGGCCTGGGAGACCGGCGTCACCGAACTCGGCGAGCGCGCCAAAGCGAAACTGTCCTGACTGATACCGTTTGCACTGTGCAGGACCACCCCTTCCCCGTCCCGGGCCCGCCGCCTGGTTCGTTTTCGCAAGCGACCGACCCGCGGGCCGGCATCGATGAAGCCGTCGCCGGGCTGGACGACCTGGACGCGCTGCCGCTCGCGGAGCACGTCGAGCGCTTCGACACGGTGCACACCGAGCTGACGGTCGCCCTGTCCAGCATCGACAAGGTCTGATCGGCGTGCCCAAGCGGGCCCGCCTCGACGCGGAACTGGTCCGGCGCGGCCTCGCCCGGTCGCGCGAGCAGGCCTCGGCGCTGATCACCGGCGGCAAGGTCACCGTGCGCGGCATGGTCGCGTCCAAGCCCGCCACCGGCGTGGAATCCGACGCCCCCATCGTCGTCAAGGACGAAGACGACCCGGGCTGGGCCTCACGCGGTGCGCACAAGCTCCTCGGCGCCCTCGAAGCGTTCACGGAGCTGAGCGTCGAGGGCAAGCGCTGCCTCGACGCCGGCGCGTCCACCGGCGGCTTCACCGACGTCCTCCTGAGAAACGGCGCCGCGACCGTGATCGCCGCCGACGTGGGCCGTGGCCTGCTCGACTGGCGGATCCGCACCGACGAACGGGTAGTGGTCATGGATCGCACCAACGTCCGCAACCTCACGCCCGAAGACCTCGGCGGCCAAGTCGACCTGATCGTCGGGGACCTGAGCTTCATCTCGCTCAAACTCGTGCTGCCCGCGCTCGCGGCCTGCGCGCGCGAAGGCGCCGACCTGGTCCCGATGGTGAAGCCGCAGTTCGAAGTGGGCAAGGACCGCCTCGGCAGCGGCGGCGTCGTCCGTGACCCGGAACTGCGCGCCGAGTCGGTGCTCACCGTCATCGACGAAGCCGCGAAACTCGGGCTCGCGCTGCGCGGGGTGGCCGCCAGCCCGCTGCCCGGGCCCTCCGGGAACGTCGAGTACTTCGTGTGGCTCAGGAAAGAGCACGTGGCCGAGTCCACAGTGGACGCGGTAAACAGGTCTGAGGCCGAGCGGCTCGTCCGGACCGCCGTCGAGGAAGGGCCCGCATGACCACCGAACGTGAAGTGCTCCTGATGGTGCACCCCGATCGCGACGCGACGGGCGAAGCCGCGCGCGAGGTTTCGGCGCGCTTCGCCAAGGCCGGTATCCGGATCCGGGTGACCGAGCCCGACGTCTGCGCGCTGATCAACCCCGAGCTGCACGGCGTCGGCGCAACCTGCACCGTCGTGGACGCGGACGACAACCCCGCCGACGGCGTCGAGCTGGTCTTCGTGCTCGGCGGCGACGGCACGCTGCTGCGCGCGGCCGAGCTGGCCCGCCCGGCCGGGGTGCCGGTGCTGGGCGTGAACCTCGGGCGAGTCGGCTTCCTCGCCGAAGCCGACTCGGACGCGCTGGCCGACACCGTCCAGCGGGTCGTCGACGGCGACTACCAGGTCGAAGAGCGGATGACCATCGACGTCACCGTCACCCACGACGGTGAAGAGGTCGCCCGCACCTGGGCTCTCAACGAGGCCAGCGTGGAGAAGAGCACCCGGGAGCGGGTGCTGGACGCGCTGATCGAGGTCGACGGCCGTCCGGTGTCCGCCTTCGGCTGCGACGGTGTGCTGTGCGCCACACCGACCGGCTCGACCGCGTACGCGTTTTCGGCGGGCGGCCCGATCATCTGGCCGGACGTCCAGGCGCTGCTGGTGGTGCCGAGCAACGCGCACGCGATGTTCGCGCGGCCGCTGGTCGTCTCCCGCGACTCGGTGATCACCGTCGGGATCGACCCGGACGGCTCGTCCGCGGTGCTGACCTGCGACGGGACCCGGCCGATCGACCTGCCGCCGGGCGCACGGGTGCGCGTGACCTGCGGCAAGACGCCGGTGCGGCTGGTCCGGCTGTGGGACGGCCCGTTCACCGACCGGCTGGTGCAGAAGTTCTCGCTGCCGGTGAAGAGCTGGCGGGAGCGCCACGCGCGCCCCTGCGAGTAACTACCGCTGAACGCTTTATTCGAACATATCGGCGACGCGCCGGGTGCCCGCGCGCGCAGAGTGTCGGTGGGGGCCGCTACCGTAGGCGGCGTGCTGGCCGAGATGCGCATCCAGGGCCTCGGAGTGATCGAGGACGCCCTGCTGGAACTGCACGCGGGCTTCACCGTCGTGACCGGTGAGACGGGTGCGGGCAAGACCATGGTCGTCACCGGGCTGCACTTGCTGTCCGGGGGCCGAGCCGAGGTGTCCAAGGTCCGGACGGGGATGCTCAAGGCGTTCGTCGAAGGGCGGTTCACCTACTCGGGCGTCGAAGGCGCCGAGCGGATCGTCGCCGATTCGGGCGCGGACGTCGACGAGGACGGCAGCGTGATCGCGCTGCGCGCGGTCGCCGTCGACGGGCGGTCCCGCGCCCACCTCGGCGGCCGGTCCGTGCCCGTCGGCGTGCTGGCGGAGCTGTCCGAGCAGCTGATCGCGGTCCACGGGCAGAACGATCAGCTTCGGCTGCTGCGGCCGGCCGAGCAGCGCGCGGTGATCGACCGGTTCGCCGGTGACGCCGTGGCCAAGCCGTTGCGGGCGTACCAGGAGATCCGGTCGGAGTGGCTGGCGGTGATCGCCGAGCTGACCGAGCGGTCCACGCGCTCGCGGGAGATGGCCCAGCAGGCCGACCTGCTCAAGCACGGGCTGACCGAGATCGACGCCGTCGCGCCGGAGCCGGGCGAGGACGACGAGCTCACCGCGCAGATCAAGCGGCTCGCGGCGGTCGACGAGCTGCGCGCGGCCGCGACCGAGGCCCACGTCGCGGTGTCCGGCTCCCCGGACGGCGACCCGGACGCGCCGGGCGCGCTGGGCCTGGTCGGGGAGGCGCTGCGGCGGCTCTCGACCTCCGAGGACTCGGTGCTGCGCGAACTGGCGCCCCGGCTGGAGGAAGCGTCGGTGCTGCTCTCCGACGTCGGGGCCGAGCTGGGCAACTACGTCGAGACGCTGGACGCCGACCCGGCGCTGCTGGAGAAGGTGCTCGCCCGCCAGGCCGACCTCAAGCGGCTCACCCGCAAGTACGCGGCGGACGTCGACGGCGTGCTGGCCTGGGCCGACGACGCCCGGCGCCGGCTGGAAACCATGGACACCTCGGAGGAGGCGCTCGCCGAGCTGGCGCTGCGGCGCGACCAGCTCGCGATCCAGCTGGCCGCGCACGCGGCCGAGGTGTCGGGCGCGCGGGAGACGGCGGCGGCCGAGCTGGCCGCGGAGATCACCCGCGAGCTGTCCGGGCTGGCGATGGGCCAGGCGGCGATCGAGGTGACGGTCGAGCAGCGCCCGGCCGAGCACGGCGACACGCACGCGCTGACCATCGACGGCCGCGCGGTGCACGCGGGTCCGGACGGCGTCGACGACGTCGAGCTGCTGCTGCGCGCCCACGACGGCGCACCGCCGCTGCCGGTGCACAAGGCCGCTTCGGGCGGTGAGCTGTCGCGGGTGATGCTGGCGATCGAGGTGGTCCTCGCGCACGCGGACACGGTCCAGACGCTGGTGTTCGACGAGGTGGACGCGGGCGTGGGCGGCCGTGCGGCGGTCGAGATCGGCCGTCGGCTGGCCCGGCTGGCGCGGACGCACCAGGTCCTGGTGGTCACGCACCTGCCGCAGGTGGCGGCGTTCGCGGACCAGCACCTGGTGGTCGACAAGGGGCACAGCGGCGGCGTCACGCGAAGCGGCGTGAAGAACCTGAGCCAGACCGAGCGGGTGAGCGAGCTGGCCCGGATGCTCGCGGGCATGGACAACGAGACCGGCCGGGCCCACGCGGAGGAACTGCTGGCGACGGCGGAGAAGGACAAGACGGAGTTCGAGCCGAAGAAGAAGCGCGCGGCGAAGAAGAAGTAGCTTCCTGGGAATAACCTTCTTGGGCAAGCGGTTGTGGTGGCAGCTGCCTGCGAAGAAAGGACCCAGGATGCGCGCGGTGGTACTCCGGGAACCCGGTCCCGTCGAAAACCTCGAACTCACCGAGCTTCCGCTGCCGGAGGTGAAACCGGGCTGGATCCGGATCGCCGTCAAGGCGTTCGGGCTCAACCGGTCCGAGCTGCACACCCGGCTCGGGCTGGCCGAAGGGGTCACCTTCCCGCGCGTGCCCGGGATCGAGGCCGTCGGGGTCGTCGACGCCGATCCGAGCGGGCGCCTGACTGAAGGGCAGCAGGTCGCCACCATGATGGGCGGCATGGGCCGCACCTTCGACGGCGGCTACGCCGAATACACGCTCGTGCCCGAGAACCAGGTCATCCCGTTCCGTTCCGACCTGCCGTGGGAAGTCATCGGCCAGGTGCCGGAGACGCTGCAGACCGCGTACGGCTCGCTCACCACCGGCCTCGACCTCCAGCGGGGCCAGACGCTGCTGATCCGCGGCGGCACGTCCGCGCTCGGCTTCGCCACGGCGACCCTCGCGAAAGACCTCGGCGCCACCGTCTTCGCGACCACCCGGCAGCCCGGACGGCTCGAAACCCTGCGCGAACACGGCGTCGACCACCCGATCCTCGACGACGGGGACGTCGCGGCGCAGGTCCGCGAAATCGCCCCCGAAGGCGTCGACGCCGCCCTCGAACTCGTCGGGACGCCGGCTCTCCCGGACACCCTGAACGCCACCCGCGTGCACGGGACCGTCTGCTTCGCCGGCATGTTGTCCAACGAATGGACGATCTCGAACTTCTATCCGATCGGCTACCTTCCCGCTGGGGTCCGCTTGACCGCTTATGGTGGTGAGGCGGACGACCTGCCGGCCTCCGTACTCCAGCGCCACCTCGACCGGATCGCTCGCGGCGAAGCGAGCCTCGGCCCGGTCAAGGTGTACTCGATGGCGGAGATCCGGCAGGCGCACGACGACCTGGAGCACAACCGGACGGCGGGCAAGCTCGTCGTGCGGACCGGCCGAGCGGAGGGAGCCGCCCTGTGATCCTGCCGCCGTCCGCCGATGTCGAAGCCCAGCTCGCCGCCGCGCGGCGGGACGGCGATCTCGACAGTTACCTCGGCCTGCTCGCGGGCGAGGAGCTGTTCGTGCCGATCCGGCGGGTGGACGCCCGGAGCATCCTCGACGAGCGGGCGGAAACCTTCCCGAACGTCTACTTCGAGACCGGCGGCGACGAGTTCCTGCAGGTCTTCACCCGCGGCGCGCTGCCGGACTTCGGCCCGGACATCGTGGCCATGAGCGGTGCGCTCGACTGGGCGGTCGACGGCGTCGGGCGGCACGAGCGCGTGGTGTTCAACCGCGGCACCCGCGCCGAGTGGCGGCTGCCGGGGGCCACCCTGCAGCCGTGGCTCGACGCGCACGCGGGCGAAGTCACGCCGCTGGAAGAGCAGGTCGAGCGGCTGATCACCGCGCCGTACGGGCACCTCGAAGGGCCCATCGCGCACGCGCTGGCCTGCGGCGCGCACCTGGCCGTGCTCAACGCGGCGCCCTGGAACCTCCTCGACGGCCGCTACCACGACTACGTCGCCGAAGTGCGCAGCCTGCGTGACTGGTGGGGCGTGCCCGACCCGCCCGGCTGGCGCGCGACGATGACCGGCCTGATCGGTGACGGCTACGCGCTGACGCCCGGCAACCTCGTCCTCATGCTGCGCCTGCGGTTCGCCGCCGAGTACGGGCTGCCGGGTGCCGAGTTCGACCCGCTGACCTGGGCGCAGCTGGTGGACCGGTGGTGCACGGAGAACGACGCCGCGGACCAGGCCGAGGAGCTGCGCGACACCGTCCGCCGGGTGTCCCGGTGCGAACGGCGGCTCCGGGCCGACGGCCTGGTCGACACGGACGGCTGCGTGACGACGGCGCTGTCCTGGGACGTCGGCCGCGCGGTCGCCATCGCCCGCGGCGGGCTGGCGGCCGGCTACTGCGACGCACTGAGCGCCGAGCTGATGGTGCTCGAAGCCGGCTCCCTCGCCCGCCGCTACCACCAGTCATGGGCCGACCTCTCGGCGGGGTACGTCATGGGCCGGGTGCTGCACTCCGACGAAGACGAGTTCGGCGAGTGGTATCCGGCGGCCGTGCGCGTCCACCACCAGCTCCTTCAGGATCCGGCCAGCCCCTGGTTGAACCTCGATTTCGGCTCGCTGTCGGAGGAGTCCGAGGCCTGACCCGTGCGGGGGAGGTCACCACAACGAGTCACGCCGGCTACGGCGTGGCGAGCATCCTCCCATGGGCAAATTTGTCACCATCGGCCACATGAAGCTCACGGGTCTGCTCACGCGGAATCAAGAACCCCTGCCGGGGATCACCGGGGTCGCCCGGGTGGACCGCCGCACCCGGGAGCTGCTGCGCCGGATCAGTCCCGGCGACATCGTCGTGCTCGACCAGCTGGACCTCGACCGCGCGACGGCCGACGCCCTGGTCGAGGCCGAGGTCGCCGGCGTGGTCAACGCGTCGCCGTCGATCTCCGGCCGGTTCCCGAACATGGGCCCGGAGATCCTCGTCGCGGCCGGCATCCCGCTGGTCGACTCGGTCGGCGGCGAACTGCTGCGCTCGATCAAGGACGGCACGAAGCTGCGGCTGCTCGACGGCATCGTCTACATCGGCGAGCGGCAGGTCGCCTCCGGCATCGAGCAGACCGCCGAGAGCGTCGCCGACCAGATGATCGAGGCCAAGGCCGGGATGTCGACCCAGCTGGAGGCGTTCTCGGCGAACACCATCGAGTTCCTGCGTCGCGAGCGCACGCTGATCCTCGACGGCGTCGGCGTGCCCGAGCTCAAGGTGGCGCTGCGCGACCGGCACGTGCTGGTCGTCGCGGGCGGCAACGGGCACGCCGAAGACCTCAAGAAGCTCAAGAAGTACATCGCCGAGCACCGCCCGGTCATGATCGGGGTCGACGCCGGCGCCGACACCCTGCGCGTGCAGGGCTACCAGCCGGACGTCGTCGTCGGCGACCCCACCGGCATCGGCACCGCGACCCTGCGCGGCGGCGGCGAGGTCGTCGTGCCCGCCGCGCCGGACGGGCACGCGCCCGGTGTCGAGCGCATCCAGGACCTCGGCATCGGCGCGGTGACGTTCCCGGCCTCGGGCAACGCGGAAGACCTCGCGCTGCTGCTGGCCGACGCGCACGGCGCCAGCCTGGTCGTCACCGTCGGCTTCCAGGCCACCCTGCGCGAGTTCCTCGACCACGGCCGGTCCGGGTCGAACCCGTCGACGTTCCTGACGCGGCTGAAGCTCGGCACGAAGCTCGTCGACGGCAAGGCGGTGGCGACGCTGCACCGCAACCGGGTGTCGATCGGCGCGGTCGTCCTGCTGGTGCTCGCCGCGGTCGTGGTGGTCGCCGCGGCCCTGCTGGTGTCCGACGTGGGCTCGGTCTACCTGGACTGGCTGAAGGACACCTGGAATTCGTTCGCCGCCTGGGTCAAGGGACTGTTCACGTGATTTCGCTGCGGTACCACGTCGTTTCGATCGCCGCCTGCTTCCTCGCGCTGGCCGTCGGCGTCGTGCTCGGCTCCACGGCGCTCAACGGCACGCTGCTGTCCGGGCTGGCGGGCGAGAAGAAGGACCTCGGCAGCCAGGTCGCCGACCTGGAGGCGCAGCGCAACGCGCTCAACGCCCGGCTGACCGACGCCGACGCCTTCGCCGGCTCGATGGGTCCGAAGGTCGTCGCCGGTGCGCTGGACAAGCGTTCGGTGGTGTTGGTGACCACGGAGGACGCGCGCCCGGCTGACCGGGACGCGCTCAAGCAGCTGATCGGCCAGGCCGGCGCGTCGGTGACCGGCGAGGTCCAGCTGACCGCGGCGTTCGCCGACCCCGAGAAGGCCGACCAGCTCCGCGACGTCGTCACGCGGCTGCAGCCGGCCGGCTCGAAGTTCCCGACCGCGGGCGACTCCGGCACGCTCGCCGGCGCACTGCTCGGTTCGGTGCTGCTGCTGGACAAGACCACGGCGAAACCGCAGTCCTCGGGCGAGGAACTGGCGGCGGCGCTGAGCGGCCTCACCGACGGCGGGTTCGTCAAGGCGAGCCAGGACGTCAAGCCGGCGCAGCTGGCGATCGTGCTCACCGGCGCCCAGGCGAGCGGCGACGGCGCGGGCGACCGGGCGGCCACGATCGCCCGGTTCGCGACGCAGCTCGACCGCAGCGGCGCGGGCACGGTCCTGGCGGGCGACGCCGGTTCCGCGGACGGCACCGGCGCCCTGGGCGTGGTGCGGGCGGACACCTCGGCGACATCGATTCTGTCCACAGTGGACAACGCGGACACGGCGGCGGGCCGGGTGAGCACGGTGCTGGCGTTGAAGGAACAGCTCGACGGCGGCGCGGGCCGCTACGGCGTGGCGGGCAACGCGCAGGCACCCGCCCCCGGCGTCACCGCACCCGCCGGCAACTGAGCAGCCTGCCGCGGCTGGTCGTGAGTGGTAATTCGGGGTCTAACCCCACTAAAAAAACACGAGGGGCTAGGATTTTCACAACTCTTAAAAACAC
>NZ_JBSGAI010000102.1:0-11210 GCF_053600695.1 Amycolatopsis sp. NPDC005003
GTGAGTGGTAATTAGGGTTAGAACCCTAATTACCACTCACGACGGGTTGCGGGAGACTGCCTGGCCGCGGCGACGAACGCGGCGAACAGCGCGGCCTGGGTGGGGTCCGTGGTGGCGGTGTCCTCCGGGTGCCACTGGAGTCCCAGGAACCAGCCGCGGGCCGACGGCAGCTCGATCGCCTCGGGGACGCCGTCCGCCGCCTCGGCGACCACCGTGAGCCCGGCGCCGAGGCGGCCCAGACCCTGGTGGTGGTAGCACGACACCTCCAGCGCATCGCCGGCGAGCGAGGCCAGCAGCGTGCCCGGAGCGACCTTGGCGAGGTGGACCTGGTGCCGGTGCCCCGGCAGGTCCTGCACCACGTCGCCACCGAGGGCCACGTTCACCACCTGTGCGCCGCGGCAGATCGCCAGCAGCGGGAGGCCCGCTTCCAGTGCCCAGGACGCCACCGCGAGGTCGAAGGCGTCCTGGTCCAGGTCGACGTCGTACTCGGCCGGGTGGGCGGCCTGCCCGGCCCAGCTCGGGTGCAGGTCGCCGCCGCCGGGCAGCAGCACACCGTCCGCAATGGACAGCCGGGACGCGGCCTCGGCGGGATCGGCCGGGTGCATCAGCAGCGGCTCGCCGCCCGCCGCGTAGACCGCTTCCAGCAGGGCCCGCGCCCCGGCCTCGGCCCGGTAGCGCAGGGCGGACGCGCTCGCCGAGAAGCGCGCCGGGACGACGATCAGCGGCCGCCGCTCAGCCATGGTGGATCCACGTGGTCTTGAGGTCGCGGTACTCGTCGAGGGCGTGCCGGGACTTGTCGCGGCCGAACCCGGAAAGCTTCACCCCGCCGAACGGGACCGAGAGGTCGCCTTCCTCGTAGCAGTTCACCCAGACCGTCCCGGCCCGCAGCCGCCGCGAGATCCGGTGGGCCGCCCCGAGGTCCGCCGTCCACAACGCGGCGGCGAGGCCGTACGGCGTGTCACCCGCGACGCGGATGGCCTCCTCTTCGTCGCCGACGACCTGCACGGCCAGCACCGGGCCGAAGATCTCCTCGCGCAGCACGGGGTTCCCGGGCGCGCAGCCGGTCAGGACGGTCGGTTCGAGGTAGCTGCCGCCGGTTTCGGCGAGCACCTGCGAGCCGCCGGCGACCAGCCGCGCGCCCTCGTCGACGCCGCGGCGGACGGCCGTGCGCACCCGGTCCAGGTGCGCCGCGTCGACGAGCGGGCCCATCCTGGTGTCCGGGAGCAGCGGGTCGGCCGGGAACCAGTCCGCCGCCGTCGCGAGGACGCGGTCCAGCACCCGGTCGGCGACGTCGCGGTGCACGACCAGCCGCGAGCCCGCGGTGCACATCTGGCCGGAGTTGAAGAAGATCGCCCAGGCCGCGGTGTCCGCGGCGGCGTCGAGGTCGGGCGCGTCGGGCAGGACGATGTTGGGCGACTTCCCGCCGAGCTCCAGGTAGACGCGCTTGAGGTTGCTGTCCGCGGCGTACCGCAGGAAGTGCCGGCCGACCTCGGTCGACCCGGTGAAGGTCAGGACGTCGACTCCCCTGTGCTCGCCGAGCCGCCGTCCGACGACGGCGCCGTCCCCGGAAAGGACGTTGAGCACGCCCGGCGGCAGGCCCGCCTCGGCGCCGAGTGCGGCGACCCGCTGCATGGACAGCGGGCTGCGTTCGGCCGTCTTGAGCACCACCGTGCAGCCCGCGGCGAGGGCGGGGGCGAACTTCCAGCCGGCCAGGGTGAGCGGGAAGTTCCACGGCACCACCGCGGCGACCACTCCGGCGGGCTCGCGGGTCACCAGGGCCAGCTCGCCTTCAGTCGTCGGGGCGACCTCGCCGTGGTCCTTGTCCGCGAGCTCGCCGTAGAAGCGGAGGGTGCGGACCAGCGCGCGGAGCTCGATGTCGTGGGCCTGCCGGATCGGCTTGCCCATTTCGAGGCTGACGAGCAGCGCGAGCTCGGCCCGGTGCGCCTCGACCAGCGCGGCGAACCGCTGCAGCACCTCGCCGCGTTCGCGCGGGTGCAGCCGGGGCCACGGGCCACGGTCGAACGCCTGCCGCGCGGCCGCGACGGCCAGGTCGGTGTCGTGCTCGCCGGCCCACGGCAGCTCGGTCAGCACCGACCCGTCCCGCGCGGAGCGCACCGCGCGGGTTGCCGCGGCCCCACGGGGTGCGCCGGCCACGAACAGCGCCTGCGGCACCTCGACCGCGGCGGCCGCGCCCACCCAGTCCGTCGCCTCGACCGGATCGTCCACCTGCAGCGCAGTCATCACCACTCCCTTGACCGAAAACGAGACGGCGGATACGTTTGGATCCGAACGATACCTCCTGGAGGGCGTCATGAACACCGCGCTCGTCGCCGGAACCGCCGTCGACACCCGCCACTGGATCGGCGGCCGCCGGGTCGCTTCGGCGGACACGTTCGAGGACCTGTCCCCGATCGACGGCACCACCGTCGCGCACGTCGCCCGTGGCGGCCGCGAGGAAGCCGACGCCGCGGTCGCCGCCGCGAAGGCCGCCTTCCCCGCCTGGGCCGCCACTCCCCCGGCCGAACGCGCCGGGCTGCTGCGCGCGATCGCCGACGGCGTCGAGAAGCGCCTCGAAGAGCTCGCCGTGGTCGAGACGACCGACAACGGCGCCCTGATCCGCTCCCACCGCCGCGGTGTCATGCCGCGGGTGGCCCACAACTTCCGCTTCTTCGCCGACTACCTCGAGCACGAGCTCGGTCACCCGGATTTCGAGACCCGGGGCCACCGCAACCACGTGAGCTGGGACCCGGCCGGGGTCTGCGTGCTCATCTCCCCGTGGAACGCCCCGCTGATGCTGGCCACCTGGAAGGTCGCCCCGGCACTGGCCGCCGGGAACACCGTCGTGCTGAAGCCCTCCGAGTGGTCACCGCTCACCGCGTCGCTGCTCGCCGACATCGCCGCCGACGCCGGGCTGCCCGCCGGTGTCCTCAACGTCGTCCAGGGCATCGGCGAAGAGGCCGGTGCCGCTCTGGTCGCCCACCCGGACGTGCGGCGCATCTCCTTCACCGGCTCGGTGCCCACCGCCAAGGTGATCGCCCGCGCCGCGGCGGCCAACCTGACGCCGCTTTCCCTGGAGCTGGGCGGGAAGTCGCCGTTCCTCGTCTTCGCCGACGCCGATCTGGACCTCGCCGTCGCCAACGCCGTCGAGCAGTACGACAACGCCGGGCAGGTCTGCCTGTCCGGAACCCGGCTCTACGTCGAGGAGTCCGTCCGCGACGAGTTCGTCCGGCGGTTCCTGGAGCGCGCCGGGCAGCTGAAGCAGGGCGATCCGCGGGAGGAGGCGACGGACATCGGGCCGTCCATCCACCCCGAGCACGTGTCCCGGGTGGACGGTTTCGTCCAGCGGGCGAAGGAAGCCGGGGCGACCGTCCTGCTCGGCGGCGGGCCGAACACCGACCTCGGCGGGCTCTACTACCGGCCGACACTCTTCACCGACGTCGACCCGCACAGCGAGATCGCCACCGAGGAGGTCTTCGGACCGGTCCTGGTCCTGCACACGTTCCGCGACGAGGACGAGGTCGTGGCCGCCGCCAACGACTCGGCGTTCGGGCTGGCCGCGATGCTCTTCACCGGCGACCCCGAGCGCGCCGGACGCGTCGCCGCCCGGCTCGTCGCCGGGACCGTGTGGACCAACTGCTTCTTCGTCCGCGACCTGCGCGCCCCCTTCGGCGGCGCCCGGCAGTCGGGGATCGGCCGGGAGGGCGGCACCTGGTCGTTCGATTTCTACTGCGAGGTCAAGAACAGCGTCTTCGCTCCGGAAGGCTGGAGGAACCATGGGTGAAGTAGCCGGCGCGGGGCTGCTGGCCCACGTCCCCACCATCGTGCTGCCCGAGGCCGAACGGCGGGCACTCAACCACGGCGAGGACACCACCCTCGTCGCCGGGCTGCGGCAGCTGCGCACCGAGGTGTTCGAGACCCTGGACTACGACACCGTCGTCGTGCTCGACTCGCACTGGGCCACCACCGTCGAGTTCGTGGTCACCGCGCACGACCGGCGCTCGGGCCTGTTCACGTCCGAGGAACTGCCGCGGGGCATGTGCCGCCGCCCGTACGACTTCCCCGGCGACCCCGACCTCGCCCACGCCGTCGCTGCCAAGGCCGGCGAGCACGGGACGTGGATCACCGCGATCGACGACCACCACCTGCCGATCTTCTACGCCACCACCAACCTCTGGGAGTACCTGGGCCAGGGCCTGCCCGACAAGCGCTGGGTGTCGATCGGCGTCTGCCAGACCGCCGACACCGAGGACAGCCTGCGGCTCGGCCGCGCCCTCGGCGACGCGATCGCCGGACTCGACCGCAAGGTGCTGCTGATCGCCTCGGGCGCCATGAGCCACACGTTCTGGTCGCTGCGCGAACTCCGGGCGCACGAAGCCGCGGGGGTGGAACACATCTTCAGCCCGGAGGCCGCGGCCGCCGACGCCGAGCGGCTCGGCTGGTTCGCCGGCGGCGACCACGAGCGCGTGCTCGCCACCATGCCGGAGTACCTGCGGTTCAAGCCGGAGGCCCGGTTCGGGCACTACCTGATGATGATCGGCGCGCTCGGCGAAGGCGACTGCACCGCGAAATCCCGCCAGTACGGCGAATACGAGAACTCCGTCGGCACCGGGCAGGTGCACCTCTGGTTCGACCGGCCCGCCGACGGCTTCCCCCGCCCCCGCCGAACCCACTGAACCGAGGTGTGACGTGCCCGAACACCGCCGCATCCTGCTCGACGGCGCGGTCGTCGACGTCGTCCGCGAGGGCGACCTCCTGCGCGCCGCCGACGGCCGGGAAGTCCTGGCCGACGACGCCGTCCACCTGCCGCCCGTGGTCCCTTCGAAGATCATCGCCGTGCACCTCAACCACCACAGCCGGGTGGCCGAGTTCGGCACGAAGCTCCCCGCCGCGCCGACGTACTTCCACAAGCCGACGTCCTCGCTCAACGCGCACCACGGCGCGGTGGTGCGGCCCGAAGGCTGCCAGTGGCTCAACTACGAGGGCGAGATCGCCATCGTGATCGGCCGCGTCACCCGCAACATCTCGCCTGCCGACGCCGGTGCGCACATCGCGGGCTACACCATCGCGAACGACTTCGGGCTGCACGACTTCCGCGACACCGACGCCGGCTCGATGCTGCGCGTCAAGGGGTCCGACACGCTCTGCCCGCTCGGCCCCGGCCTGGTCGAGGACTGGGACTTCCGCGGCAAGGCGATCCGCACCCTGGTCAACGGCGAAGGGCGGCAGGAGGGCAGCACCGACGAGATGCAGTGGGACATGCACTACCTCGTCGCGGACATCGCCCGCACCATCACCCTCTTCCCCGGCGACGTGCTGCTGTCCGGCACGCCGGCGGGTTCGCGCCCGGTGCGGCCCGGCGACGTCGTCTCGGTCGAGGTCGACGGGCTCGGGACGCTGACCAACGACATCGTCTCCGGCCCGGTGCCGATCCGCACCGACGTCGGCGCGCAGCCGACGGAGAGCGAAGAAGTGCTGTCCACCGCGCTGGGCGGCGACTGGGAGTTCCGCGGCATCCGGCCGCCCCGCCGATCCTGATCCTTGGAGTGAGCATGCACATCGTCGTCGACCTGAACAAGTGCCAGGACCACGGGCAGTGCGTCTTCTCGGCGCCATCGGTGTTTTCGCTGGACGGACAGGGCAAACTCGCCTTCCGCGCGGAAGCTTCCGGGACCTACGTTTCGCCGCCGCTGAGCGAAGACCACCTCGACGACGTCGAAGAGGCCGCGGACGTCTGCCCGCTGCAGGCGATCACGGTCGAGGACTGACGTGCCCGCGGACCGGGTGGTCGTGGTCGGCGCGTCGATGGCCGGGCTGCGCGCCGCCGAAGCCGTGCGCAAGGCCGGGTACGCGGGCGAAGTCGTCGTGCTCGGCGACGAACCGCACCCGCCGTACAACCGGCCGCCGCTGTCCAAGACCGCGCTCGGCGCGGATCCCGGCGACCTGGCGTTCCGGCTCCCCCGGCACGTCCGCGACGTCACCTGGCGGCTCGGCGAGGCGGTCACCGCCGCGGACCTGGCCGCGCGGACGGTGACCTTGGCCGGCGGCGACGTGCTCGGCTGGTCCGGGCTGGTGATCGCCAGCGGCCTGCGGCCCCGGCGGCTCCCGCTGCCCGGCCCGGACCGCTGCGTCATCCGGACGCTCGAGGACGCGGCCCGGGTGCGGGCCGCACTCCGGCCCGGGACGCGGCTGGTCGTCGTCGGTGCCGGGTTCATCGGGTGCGAGGTCGCCGCGGCCGCGCGGACGCTCGGGGCTTCGGTCGACGTCGTCGCGCCGGAGCGCGTCCCGGTCGAGCGCCCGCTGGGGCGGCTGCTGGGGGCGGCGTTGCAGCGACGGCACGAAGCCCGCGGCGTCCGGTTCCACCTCGGCACCGTGCCGGTCGAGTACCGGGCGGCGTCGGTGGTGCTGGGCGACGGCACCGAGCTGCCGGCGGATCTGGTGATCGAGGCGGTCGGCTGCACGCCGGCGACGGACTGGCTGGCCGGCACCGGCCTCGACCTCACCGACGGCGTCCTGTGCGACAACGCCCTGCGCGCGGCCGGCCGCCCGGACGTGGTGGCGTGCGGCGATGTCGCCCGCTTCCCGAACCCGCTGTTCGACCCGGTCCCCCGCCGCGTCGAGCACTGGACGATGGCGGCCGACACCGGCAAGCGGGCCGGGACGACCCTCGGCAGGCACCTCGTCGCCGCCGGCGGCGACGAGCCGCCGTTCACCCCGTTGCCGTCGTTCTGGAGCGACCAGTACGACTTCCGCCTCCAGTCCTACGGCGCGGTCGGACTGGGCAGCGACGTCCGGGTCCTCGAGGGCGATCCGGACGGCGAGGCCGCCGTCGGCTACCACCGGGACGGCCGGCTGACCGGCGTCGTGCTCCTCGGCCTCGGCGGGCGGTGCGCGCACTACCGTTCGCTGGTCGCCGAGGCCGGCCACCTCCGCCGGCCGATCCGCGACGAGCCTCAGTCCGCCGTCGCCGGCGGGAAGTCCAGCCGGAGCACGTAACAGAACGGCCGGTCCGCGGAGCTGACCGCGCCTTCCGTGGTGAGCCGCTGCCGGACCCCGCACCGCACGGAGACGTCCGCGCCGGCGAGCAGGGTGTCGAAGACGTCGGGCTCGAACTGCCCGCTCCGGTCGTCCAGGTCGAGCCCCAGCGCGGGGACCAGAGCTCCGAGCAGCGCCCGCGGATCCCCGAGCGGCCGGTACCTCGGCCGCCCGGCCTTGTCGGTTGCTTCGGCGCCGTTCAGTGGCCGGATCAGGGAAATCAGGCACGGACCACCGGCGGTGCCGAGTGCTTGCACGTGCCAGCCGTCTTCGGCGACACCCAGCCAGCCGTAGGTGTGCGGATCTTCGCGGAGACCGTACGCGGCGCGCTGGGCCGGGGCGACGAAGCCCCGCGCCAGGGCGAGGTAGGGCCGCAGGTCGGTGGCGAACGAGCCACCCAGCAGCCCGGCGAGCCTGCCGGCGATCTCCGAGAGCCGCGCGGGATCCTCCACCGCCGGCCCCCCGGGTGGGGGGACCACCAGCTGCGGACCGGTGCGAAGCCAGTCCAGCGTCAGCACCGGCACCGCCGGCGGTACGCCCAGGCCGGCCAGCTGGTAGAGCCCGAGCACGTCGTCCTTGGCGGTGATCTCCTCCTCGAGCAGCTCGCGCACTTCAGGTCACCGCGATCGTGTAGGACGCGGTCGACGTCAGCCCGGCGGCAGTGGTCTGCACGGTGAAGGTGTACGTCCGCCGCCTGACGCGCGCGCCCGGGGTGCCGGACAGCACTCCGGTGGCGGGGTCGAGGGCGAGTCCGTTCGGCAACGCCCCCGCGGTCACCGACCAGCTGACCCCGGGCACCTCGAAGGGGGAACTCGCGCCCGCGGGCGCCCGGACCGGCAGCACCAGACCGAAATCCCCGGTCGTGAGCTGGGGTCCGAAATCGTGCGTGGTCACCGCGACGGGGTGATCCACCCGAGGCACCTGCCGGCTGTACGCGGTCTTCCGGACCGCACCGGGCAACGCCCCTCCCGCCAGGTCGACCAGCCGGACGAGGAGGCCGTCGTGCACCGCCTCCGCGTCGATGCCGGAGCGATCCAGCGCCGAGTCGTGCAAGGCACCGGCCACCCGGGCAATCGCGTGATAGGTGAAGTCCCAGCCGGCGGGATTGCCCGGCATGCCGAAGCCGGGCACGCCCGGCTTGACGCTCTTCAGCGAAAGCAGTCCCGGCGACAGCGTGACCCACACCAGCCTGCCGTGGTTTTCGAACCCGCCCCAGAACATCACCGCGTTCGCGTCCAGCCCGGCCGCCCTCGCCAGCACCGACAGCAGGTTGGCGTAGTCCGTGCAGATGCCGACGCCGTGGGAATAGACATCGAGCGGATCGGGATCGATGGGATCGGCCGGGTCGTAGCCGAGCCCGTCCACCGAGCGTGGCCCGGAGCGGATCCGCGCCGCCGCATCCGCCGCCGACGCGGCACCGGCCGCGTATCCGGTCGCCTTGGCGACGGCGAGGGTGGGTGTCGGCGCGACCTTCGGGGTGTCGAAAGTCCAGTGCACCGGGTGGATCCCGGTGGTGGTCACGGGAGTCCACGTCGTGCCGTCGACCGACGCTTCCCACTGCAGCGTGTAGCTGCTCGACCGGACCTGCGAGGAGCCGGTGAGACCGGACAGCGCCAAACCGGAAACGTCGGTGACCGCGGCCGGCGTGATGCCGTTCTTCGTGCCGCGCACCGCGCCCCCCTCGGTCACCCGGACCGAGAGCGTCGTGCCGGCCCGCGGTGTCCGGAAAGGACTGACCGCGAACCTGGCGTCGACCACGGGCGTGGTGCCCTTGGTGTAGGCCACGGCGTGGTCGGCGGCGCCGGGGCGCCAGGTCGGGTCGGCGCGGTTGTCGCCGTGCGACGGGGCCATCGGGTGGCCACTGCGCCAGTCCACCTGCTGCGCGGTCGCCCGCGCCATCGATTGGGCGAGGCTCGGGGTGCAGCGGCGGATCCGCAGTCCGGACCGGACCCGTGACAGGATGCCCGCCGGCGCGGCGGCAGGCGCCGGTCCGCCGTGCAGGGAGAGGACTGCCTGGGTGGCCGCGCGGTCGGCACCGGCTTCGTCTTCGGCCTCGCCGGTGTCCGGTTCGCGACCGCCGGCGAGGTGCTCGTCTTCCGCGTCCTGCTGCTGCGACACGTGGGCCAGCTCGTGCGCAAGCAGCGCGTCCCCGGCCGGCGTGCCGGGCTGGTAGGCGCCCGCCGCGAAACCGACTCCGCGACCGATCGTGAACGCGGAGGCGCCCAGCCGCTCGGCGTCCTGCGCGGCCTGGGTGTCGGTGTGCACACGCACCTTCGCGAAGTCGCCGCCGAGCGCGCCTTCCATCCGGCTCCGCACGTCCGGAGCGAGCGACGCGCCGGTACCGCGGAGGACGCCTTCGGGCGTACCACCGCCGGCGACGAGCCGTTGGACGGCCGCGTTTCCCGCGCACCGCTGCAAGGCCGTGAGACCGGGGATGCCCAGCCGGTCCCGTGCCGGTACCGGCCGTTCGGCCCGTGCTCTGCGGTCCGGGCGGTGAGAACCGTCCTCACGCAAGGTACTCACGCCCACAGCATCCCATCGGCGTGCGTGGCGCGAACCGACCACAAGGGCAAACATGGTCGCCCGTCCGGGTGGACTTGGGATCGTCGGGCACACCCGGGCCGTGGCTCGTGCATGGTTTGCCGATGGGCAGGTGGTCCCCTCGGCCGACCATCCGGTTCGGCACGCACGACGTGCCGGCCTTCCCGTGGTGGGCCGCGGTGGGTCTGGTCACCGGAGTCGTGATCGGCTGGTGGCGAGGCCGGGCCGCCGGCCTGACGCCGGGCGCGCTCGCGGTCTTGGCCGCCGGCGCCGTCGCCGTGCTCGGTGCCGCACTCGTCGCCCAGGCCGCGGTCCGGGCCCGGGTGAATCTGGTCGCCCAACGGGAGGCCGGCCTGGTCCTCGGCGCCGTGGCGCTGTGCTGCCGGCTCACCGGGACGCCCGTCGCGGTCGGGCTGGACGTCGCCGCGACGGGGATCACGGCGGCGCTCGCCCTCGGCCGGCTCGGTTGCCACGCGGCCGGCTGCTGCCACGGGCGGCCGGCGGACCGCGGGATCCGCTACGGAGCGGAGCACGTCGCCCTCGGCTTCCCACCCTGGCTGGCCGGTGTGCGGCTGGTCCCGGCGGCGGCGCTCGAGGCGGCCGGGCTCGTACTCCTCCTGGCAGCGGCCGTGGCCCTGCCGTCGCCGCAGCCGGCCGGAACGGCTTTCGGTTTCCTCTGCGCGGGCTACGCGCTGCTGCGTGCCGGGCTCGAGCCGTACCGCGGCGACGCGGGCCGCCCGAACCGCGGCGGGTTGCGCACCGCCCAATGGGCGGCGGCGGGGATCGGGGCCGCCGTGATCGCCGCGGCGATCGGCGGCTTGCTGCCGGGCTGGCTGGGGGTGCCCGGCGCACTGGCCGTGGTGGTCGTCGCGGCCGACTGGGCGCGCAGGTGGCTGCCCGGGGGCAGCTGTGCCCGGTTGTGCTCCCCCGGCCACGTCGCCGAATTCGCCGCCGCCACCGGCAGTTCGGCGGTCACGACGACGTCGCTCGGGATCCGGGTCAGCCGCGCCGAAAGCCCGGACACCGGGGCCGAACACTACGTGCTGTCCCGGGTTCGACCTCTCACAACTCGGGAGATCCGCACTCTCGGCACGCTGCTCCGCCGGCTGCGCCACGCCGACCGCACGGTGCACGCCATCCCCGGCACACGCGGCATTGTGCACCTGGTCGTGCCGCCGGGCCGGTAGTGGACGGACCTGGACTGCGTTCGCGGTGCAGCGGCGGACTCGGGGCCGGGGACGCCGTTGCACCGCGAACGGTTCCCGCCGCGGACGCCGCCGAGGCGGGCGAGCGCAAGCCCGCCCGCTTCCGGCATGCCGCTGCCGCTGCCCGGGGCGCGCCGACCGGCCTCCGCCAGCGGCCCGCCAGCCGCCGACCCGCGACCTGCCAGCCGCAACCCTCCAGCTGCCCGCCAGCCAGCCGCCACCCGCGGCCCGCCGACCGCCAGCCGCCGCTCTCCCGCGGCCCGCCGACCGGGGCGCGGGAGAGCGGCCTCCGCCAGCCGCGGCCCGCCACCTGCCAGCCGCACCCCTCCCGCGGCCCGTCGGCCAACCGCCACTCGCCTACCGGCCGCCGCCAGCCGCCGCCCGCCACTCTCCCGCGGCCCGCCAGCCGCCCCCTGCGGCCCGGCGGCCGGC
>NZ_JBSGAI010000103.1:0-10579 GCF_053600695.1 Amycolatopsis sp. NPDC005003
CCTCTTTTTTTTTTTTGTTGGGGGTATTTTTTGTTTTTGGGGGGTTTGTTTTTATCTATTGCTTTGGGGGGGGGGGGGTTGTTTTTTTTTTTTGGGGTTAGAACCCTAATTACCACTCACGACGGCGGCGCCGGTCAGAGGCCCATGGACCGGCCGATCAGGTCCTTCATGATCTCCGTGGTGCCCCCGTAGAGCCGTTGCACCCGGGCGTCCCGCCACAACCGGGCGATCTCGTACTCGTTGACGTAGCCGTATCCGCCGTGCAGCTGGAGGCAGCGGTCGAGGATCTCCCACTGCGTCTCGGTCGTCCACCACTTCGCGCCGGCCGCCTCCTCGGCGGTCAGCTCACCCGTGTTCGCGGCCAGGATGCACTGGTCGAGGTAGGTGCCCATCACGTCGATCTTGGTCCGCATCTCGGCGAGCGCATGCCGGTTGACCTGGAACTTCCCGATCGGCTGGCCGAACGCCTCCCGGTCGCCCGCGTAGGCGAGGGTGATCTCGTAGGCCCGCCGCGCACTCGCCACCGCGTGCACGGCGATGCCGAGCCGCTCCTTGGGCAGGTTCTGCATCAGGTGGTAGAAACCGCGGTTTTCCTCGCCGACGAGGTTTTCGACCGGCACCCGGACGTCGGTGAAGACCAGCTCCGCGGTGTCGGCCGAGCGCTGCCCGATCTTGTCCAGCTTGCGGCCCCGGGAGAACCCGGGAGTCCCGGTTTCCACCGCGATGAGGCTGATACCCCGGTGCCCGGCGGCCGGATCGGTCTTGCACGCGACCAGGACCAGGTCGGCGAGGAGCCCGTTCGAGATGAACGTCTTCGTCCCGTTGAGCACGTATTCGTCGCCCTCGCGGCGGGCGGTCGTGCGCAGACCCCGGACGTCGGACCCGGCACCCGGCTCCGACATCGCGATGGCGGTGATGATCTCCCCCGAGCAGAACCCGGGCAGCCACCGCCGCCGCTGCTCGTCCGTCGTCAGGGTGATCAGGTACGGCGCCATGATGTCGTTCTGCAGGCCGAGCCCGATGCCCACCGCGCCGCTCGCCCAGTACTCCTCGGTGAGGATCGCGTTGAACCGGAAGTCCGCGACCCCGGAGCCGCCGTACTCCTCGGGCACCTCCCAGCCGAGCAGGCCCTGCTCGCCGGCCTTCAGCCAGGCCTCACGGCTGACCTTGCCGGCCGCCTCCCACTCGTCGACGAACGGCACGCACTCCTTCTCGAAGTACGTCCTCGCGGAGCGGCGGAACAGCTCGTGGTCTTCGGTGAATATGGTGCGGCGCATCTCGGCCGACTCCTCGTCCCGGCCTGCTCAGCCGATGCCGTCGGGTTATTCAGTTAGCTAATTAAACTATAACGGCCGATGTCAAGGTCGACAGCGGCGGCCGGCGCGCACCTGCTCTACGCTGTGGCGAGAGTGCGACGAGGGAGCGGTGCGTGGACCAGCTGTCGGAACGTGACCGGATCATCGACGCCGCGTACCGGGGCCTGGCCGCCACGGGCGGCACCAGCCTGTCGGTGAGCGAGGTCCTGCGGTCCGCCGGGCTGGGCACCCGCGCGTTCTACCGCCACTTCGACTCGAAGGACGAACTGCTGCTCGCGTTGTTCCGGCAGGACTCCGACCGGGTGGCCGCCCGCCTGCGCCGCGCCGCGGCCGCCGAGCCTCCCGCCGCCGCACTCCTCGCCTTCGTGCAGGCCATGCTGCGGATCACCGCCGATCCGCGCCGTCGCCAGCGCGTGCTGGTCATGTCGTCGGAGGAGATCGCCCGCGCGAAGGGGTACCTCGCCGAGCGGCAGCGCTACCACGCACTCGTGCAGGACGAACTGGTCAAGATCCTCGAACGCGGCCAAACCGACGGCACCTTCCCGCTGGCCCGGCCCGCCTCGGACGCCGGCTGGATCCGCGCCGCGATCCAGCACGCCTTCGACGAGCAGATCGCCGGGACCGCCCCCACCACCCCGAACGAGACGGCCGAGCTGCTGACCGGCTTCGCGCTGCGCGCCCTCGGCGCGAAGGCGCCCGTCAGCTCCTGACGAACCGACAGAACCCGGGTGTTGACAGCCTGGCGTTCAAGGACTCTACTGAAAACGTCATTTTCACTCCTCGGGTGCCGTGGACCCCCGGAAGAAGGATTTCCAATGGAGAAGATCTGGGCGAACTCCGGTGACTCGCACTTCCTCGAGCCGGAAGAACTCTGGCGGGAGAACCTGCCGGCGCGGCTGGCCGAGCTCGTGCCGCGTGCCGAGAAGGACCCGGACGGCGAGTGGGAGACCGTGCACATCGACGGCATGTCCTTCCGCCGCAAGCTGCCGACCGGACGCAACAAGGAGTTCCTCGAGGCAACCCACCGCGCGCCGGGCGCCCGCGACCTCGCCAAGCGCATGGTCGACCTGGACAACGAGGGCGTCTGGGCGGAGCTGGTCTTCCCGTCGCTGGGCATGTGGAGCTCGTCGTTCCGCACCCCCGAGGTCCTCCGGGAAGCACTCCGGGTCAGCAACGACTGGGCCTGGGACGCCATCGAGAAGTTCTCCCCGCGGCTGGTCACCACCGCGCAGGTGTCCACCCTGGACATCGGCGACGCGGTGGCGGAGCTGGAGCGCGTCGCTGAAATGGGCTACCGCGCGGTCTACCTCCCGGTCGCGCCGCACCCGCTGCAGAAGGACTACAACCAGGACGTGTGGGAGCCGTTCTGGACGGCCGCCGAGCGGGCGAACATCGTGCTCGCCTTCCACATCGGCACCGACCCCATCGACCTGTCCAAGGGCGGCGCGTCCGGAGTGGTCTACCGGGGACCCGGCGGCGCCGTGCTGAACTACACCGAGACGACCTTCGGCGGTCAGCGCGCCGTGATGAAGCTGGTCGCTTCCGGCGCCCTCGACCGCCACCCGGACCTGCGGGTCCTGGTGTCCGAGGGCGGCGCCACCTGGGTGCCGTTCGTCGCCGACCGGATGGAGGAGGGGTACCGCCAGCACGCGATGGCGGTGCGGCCCAAGCTCAAGCGGTCGCCGAAGGAGATCATCTACTCGCAGGTGTACGCCTCCTTCCAGCACGACGAGTCGGCGATCGCCGCGTGCACCGCGATGGGGTACCGGAACGTCATGTGGGGCAGCGACTACCCGCACATGGAAGGCACCTACGGGCACACGCAGGACACGCTGCACCACCTGTTCGACGGCGTGGACGCGGGAGTCCGGCACCGCATCACGGTCGGCGCCTTCACCGAGCTGTTCCCCGACGTGCCGCCCCTGCCCGCAGCGGCCTGACCGGGGAGTGACGACGTGAGTGACGACACCGTCCTTTACGACTCCCCCACCGAGTTCCTGCACGAGGTGGCGGAGAAAGCCGGGCGTTGCATGGCCCAGTCGGTGATCCCGCGGGACGACGGCACCTACGTGTGCGCGTGCTCGTGCGAGCGCTGGGAGGTGACCGCGCCCAGCCGGGCCGAAGGGCTGCGGCTCGCCCGCGAACACACCGGCTCGCTCCCGTGACCCGCGCGCCTGCCCGGTCCGTTCCCGATCCCGCGCGGGCCGCATTGCTCGAGCTGGTCGGCGAAATCCTGGACCTGGAACACCTCGAGGTGGACCTCTTCCGCGGCCGGAGCCCGCGCGAGGCGACCCAGCGGGTGTTCGGCGGCCAGGTCGCCGGGCAGGCGCTGGTGGCCGCCGGCCGCACGGTCGCCCGCGACCGGCCGGTGCACAGCCTGCACGGCTATTTCGTGCGGCCCGGCCGGCCCGCGACCCCCATCGTCTACCGCGTCCACCGGATCCGGGACGGCCGCTCGTTCACCACCCGCCGGGTGGACGCCCTGCAGCACGGCGAAACGATCTTCACGATGTCGGCGAGCTTCCACGGCGACGAACCGGGCCTCGTCCACCAGGAGGCGATGCCGGCCGCCCCGCCGCCGGAATCGCTGCCCACGCCGCACGAAGCTTTCCTGCAGGCGGGCCGGGACACCCCGCGCAACATCCTCCCGTTCGACCTGCGCCGGGTCGGCGAGGACGGCTGGCGGGCCGGGCGGGATCCGGAGCGCACCACCCAGGTCTGGCTCCGGGCGGTCGACGACCTCGGTGACGATCCGCTGCTGCACGCCTGCCTGCTGACCTACGCCAGCGACCTGACGCTGCTCAGCGGCGTCACGTATGCCCACCGGCTGGAGTCGTTCGGCGCGGACGGCGGCCGGGTCGCCATGGCCAGCCTGGATCACGCGGTCTGGTTCCACCGCCCGTTCCGGGTGGACGACTGGCTGCTGTTCGACCAGGAGTCCCCGACCGCCGGCGGCGGCCGCGGGCTGGCGCGCGGGCACTTCTTCGACCGCGCCGGGCGGCACGTGGCCAGCGCGGTCCAAGAAGGACTCGTGCGCGTCCGCCCCCAGTAGCGGCCCTTCCGGCGGGCCACGCTCTCGGATATAGTTAGATGAATTGACTATTACTCCTCCGGTTGAGGGCGGTATCCGAGTGCGTGACGGTTCCGGCGCGACAGCGACGCTCGCCGAGTGGGTGCACGGCATGCAACGTGCCCGGCTGGACGCCACGGTCGCCCACCAGGCCAGGAGACTCGTGCTGGACTGCCTCGCGGCCACGATCGCCGGCTCGGCGACGCCGGTGGCGGCCGCGGTCCGCGACCTCGTCACCCGGATGTACCCGGGCGACCACGCCCACGTCGCCGGCGGCGGGCGCGCGTCGGCCGCCGGGGCGGCGCTGGCCAACGGCACCGCCGCGCACGCACTGGACGTCGACGACGGCTACACCCCGGGCTCGGTGCACCCGAGCGCGCCGACGATCCCGGCCGTCCTGGCCGCGGCCGAGAGCGCCGGCGCACCGGCGGACGTCGTGCTGCGTGCCGTCGCGACCGCCGTGGAGGTGACCTGCCGGCTGGCCCGCGCCGCCCACCCGGCGACCCGGGAGGCCGGGTTCCACAACACCGCGCTGGCCGGAGTGCTCGGTGCCGCGGCCGGGGTGTCGGTGGTGCTCGGCCTCGATCGGGCCGACGTGGTCTCGGCACTGGGGGTGGCGGGCTCCCACTCCGGCGGGCTGTTCGAGTTCCTGGGCAGCGGCGCCGAGGTCAAGCGGCTGCACGCCGGCAAGGCGGCCCGCGACGGCCTGCTGTCCGCCCACGTTGCCCAGCTGGGCGTCAGCGGTCCGGCGACGGTGCTCGAAGGCACCAACGGCTACTTCCCCGCCTTCGCCCGCGGCGCGTGGCGCCCCGCCGAGCTGCTCGACGGGCTCGGCGAACGCTGGGTGCTGCGGGACACCTACGTCAAGGTCCACCCCTGCTGCCGTCACCTGCACGCGGCGATCGACGCGCTGCTGGACCTGCGGGCCGAGCACGACCTCGGCACGGTGACGGCGGTGCGCGTCGAGACCTACTCGGTCGCCGCGGCCCACGCGCACACGACGTTCGGCAGCTTCATCGACGCCCAGATGAGCCTGCCCTACGCCGTGGCGGTGACCCTGCTCGACGGCGAGGTCGGCCTGCCGCAGTTCGACGAGGCCCACCGGGCGTCACCTGCAGTGGCCGCCCTCGCGGCCCGGGTCGAGATCGTCGCCGGCGCCGAGTTCGACGCCCGCTACCCGGCCGAGCGGCCGGCCCGGGTCACCGTGCACCGCGCCGGGCAGCCGTCGCTGAGCCGCGAGGTCGGCCAGCCGCGCGGCGAGCCGAGCCGGCCCCTGGACGACGAAGAACTCACCGCGAAGTTCCGGCTGCTCGCCGATCCGGTCCTGGGTGCCGGACGGGCGGCCGGGGTGGCCGCCGCCGTGTGGGCGTTCGACGACATCGCCGCCGTCATGTCCGAGCTGTCGGACGAGGAAGGAAAGCCCCGATGACCACCAGCACCGAGGACCGGACGGCGTTCGCCGAGTCGGTCCGCGCCTTCGCCCACGACCGGCTGGCGGCGGGCGCGCTCGAACGAGCCCACACCACCGGGTACCCGTGGGACGTCGCGGAGCTGCTGGGGCGGCAAGGCCTGCTCGGGCTGACCGTGCCCGAACGCGACGGCGGCCAGGGCGCCACCCTGCTCGACGCCGTGACGGCCATCCGGGAAGTCGGCCTCGTCTGCCCGAAGAGCGCCGACGTCGTGCAGGCCGGCAACTTCGGGGCGCTGCGGACCTTCGCCGAGTACGCCGACGACGACCAGAAAGCCCGCTTCCTGCCCGGGTTCCTGGCCGGCAGGACGCTGCTGGGGCTGGCGATGAGCGAGCCGGAGGCCGGATCCGCGGTCACCGACCTGACCACGAGCGCCGAACCGGACGGCGACGGGTACGTCGTCAACGGCACCAAGATCTGGTCCACCCACAGCGTCGAGGCGAACGTGTTCCTCGTCTACGTCCGCTTCGGACCCGGCGTCGGCGGGATCGGCTCGGTGCTGGTCGAACGCGGGACTCCCGGGCTGGAGATCGGCCGGCCGTCGGAGTACATGAGCGGCGAGCAGTGGGCCCCGCTGTACTTCGAGAACTGCCGGATCCCCGCGGAGAACGTCCTGCTGGGCGCCGGCGGCTTCAAGAAGCAGATCAGCGGGTTCAACGTCGAACGGCTCGGCAATGCCGCGCGTTCGCTCGCCCTGGGCAGGCTGGCGTTCGGCATCGCCCGCGACCACGTGCTCCAGCGCGAGCAGTTCGGCCGCACGCTGGCCGACTTCCAGGGTGTCCAGTGGAAGTTCGCCGACGTGGCCGTGGCCCTGGACGGCGCGGACCTGCTGCTGGAGCGCGCCGCGGCCAACGACGGCCTGCCCTCGGCCTACGAGACGTCGGTCGCCAAGCTGGCGGCCAACCAGGCGGGCTTCCTGGCCGCCGACCAGGCCATGCAGGTGATGGGCGCGATGGGCTACAGCACGGAGACCCTGGTCGAGTACTGCTTCCGCCGCACGCGGGGCTGGATGATCGCCGGTGGCTCCCTCGAAGTCCTGCGCAACCGGATCGCCGAAGGCGTGCTGGGCCGCCGGTTCAGCCAGCGGGCCCCGAAGTGACCGCCGAGCTCGCCGCCGCGCTGTTCCGGCCCCGCAGCGTGGCGCTGGTCGGCGCTTCCGCGGATCCCGCGAAGGCGTCGTCGCGGCCGCTGCGGTTCCTGCGGCGCAGCGGGTTCGCCGGCGCCGTCTACCCGGTCAACACCCGGGTCACGGAGATCGACGGCGAACCGGCCTTCCCCTCGCTCGACGCCCTGCCCGAGGTGCCCGAGCACGCGTTCCTCATGACCCCGGCGGCGGCCACGATCGACGCCGTCCGGCAGTGCGGCAAGCTGGGTGTGCCCGTGGTGACCGTCCTGTCCGGTGGCTTCGCCGAAGCCGGGCCGGAGGGCGCCGCGCGGCAGCGGGAGCTCGCGGCCGTCGCCCGGGAGTCCGGCACCCGGGTCGTCGGGCCGAGCAGCCTCGGTGTGGTCAACACCCGCACCGGGCTGACGCTCACCGCCAACGCGGCGTTCGCCGATCCGGACCTGAAGCCGGGCGGCATCTTCGTCGCCTCGCACTCCGGCAGCCTCATCGGCGCGCTGTTGTCCCGCGGTGCCGCGTGTTCCCACCTGGTGTCGGTCGGCGGCGAGGCGGACCTGGGGATCGGCGAGATCTGCGGGACGGCCGTGGCCGATCCGGACGTCACCGGGTTCCTGCTGTTCCTGGAAAACCTCCGCCACGCCGACGGGCTGCGCACCTTCGCCCGGGCGGCCGCGGCCCACGGCAAGCCGGTGCTGGCCTACAAACTGGGCCGCTCCCGCGCCGCGGCGGAGCTGGCGGTTTCCCACACCGGGTCCCTCGCGGGCGAGGACGACGTGGCCGCGGCCTTCCTCGCCGACTGCGGCATCGCCCGCGCCCACACCCTCGACGGCCTGATCGAAGGACTTCCGCTGCTCGCGCGCACACCGGTGGCGGGCGGCGCGCGCGTCGGCGTGGTGACGACGACCGGCGGCGGCGCCGCGATGGTCGTCGACCAGCTGGGCATGCTGGGCATCGACGTGGCCGGGCCGACACCGGCCACCTTGGATCGGCTCGCCGCGGCCGGAGCGCCCGCCGCGCCGGGCGTGATCGTCGACCTCACGCTGGCGGGCACCCGGAACGAAGTGATGTCCGCCGCCTTGGACGTGCTGCTGTCCTGCGGTGAGTTCGACCTCGTCGTCGCCGTGGTCGGATCCTCGGCCCGGTTCGAACCCGAGGTCGCGGTGCGCCCGATCGTCGACCGCGCCGACCGTCCCGGCCTGGCCGCCTTCCTGGTGCCCCACGCCCCGGAGGCGCTCGCGATGCTCGCCGCGGCCGGTGTCCCCGCCTTCCGCACGCCCGAGTCCTGCGCCGACGCGATCGCCGCGGCGTTCGCCCGCCAGGCCCCACGCAGCGTGTCACCACCCTCACCCGGCGAGCCCGGCCCGGTTCGGCCGCTCGACGAGGCCGAGTCGTACGCCGTGCTGGCCGAAGTGGGTGTCGAGGCCGCGCCCCACCGGGTGCTCCCGGTGGACAGCCCGGACGCGGACGGCCTGCGGTTCCCGGTCGCGGTCAAGGCGTTGTCCGCTTCGCTCGGGCACAAGAGCGACGTCGGCGGCGTGGTTCTGGCGGTGGACACCCCCGAAGGGGTCCGCGAGGCGTCGGCACGGATTCGCGCCGAGGTCGCCGCGCGAGGCGGGGCCGAGATCTCTTCGGTGCTGGTGCAGTCGATGGAGGCCGGCCTCGGCGAGGTGCTCGTCGGCTACCGCGAGGACCCGGACGTGGGCCCGCTCGTGCTGGTCGCCGCGGGCGGGGTGCTCACCGAGATCTACGCCGACCGCAGCCTGCGCCCGGCCCCGGTGGACCTCGCCACCGCACGTCGCCTGCTCGGCGAGGTGAAGGGCATCGCGGCCCTGCGGGGCCATCGTGGCGCCCCCCGCGGCGACCTCGGCGCGCTGGCCCGGCTGGTCGTGGCGGTGTCGGAGCTCGCCGCGCGCGGTGACGTCGTCGAAGCCGAGATCAACCCCGTGCTCGTCCGCCCGGACGGCGAAGGCGTCGTCGCGCTCGACGCCGTGGTCCGGGTGCGCGACAAGTCGACAAAGGGAGACGCGGAATGATCCCCCGGATGCTCATCGACGGCCGCTGGACCCGGGGGTCCGGGACCGAGACCCGCCCGGTCGAGAACCCGGCGACCGGCGAAACCCTCACCGACCTGCCGGTCGCCACCGCCGCGGACCTCGACGAGGCACTGGACGCCGCGCGCCGGGCGTTCCCGGCCTGGCGCCGGACCTCCCCGATCGAGCGGAGCCGGGTGCTGCGGGACGGCGCCCGGCTGATCCGCGACCGGGCGGGCGACCTGGCCATGGTCATCACCCTCGAACTGGGCAAGCCGCTGGTCGAGTCGCGTGCCGAGGTCCTACTGGCCGCCGAGCACCTCGAATGGGCGGCCGAAGAGGCTCGCCGTTCGTACGGCCGGGTCATCCCGGCGCGGGATCCGGACACCGTGCAGCACACCGTGCTCGAACCGGTCGGCGTGGTCGCGGCGTTCGCGCCGTGGAACGCACCGGCGGTCACGCCGTCGCGCAAGATCGGCGGCGCGCTGGCCGCGGGGTGCTCGATGATCCTCAAACCGGCCGAGGAAACCCCGACGGCGGCGCTGATGATGGCCGCGGCGCTGGAAGAGGCCGGGCTGCCCGGCGGCGTGCTCAACGTGGTCTTCGGCGACCCGCCGATGATCGGACGCCACCTGGTGACGTCGCCGGTCGTGCAGGCGGTCACCTTCACCGGCTCGACGGCGGTCGGCGCCGAGCTGCGGACGCTGGGCGCCCCCTCGATGACCCGGATGACCATGGAGCTCGGCGGGCACGCGCCGGTCCTGGTGCTCGCCGACGCCGACGTCGAGTCGGTGGCGCGGTCGGCCGTGCCGGCGTGCTACCGCAACTCCGGCCAGGTGTGCACCTCGCCGACCCGGTTCCTCGTCCACGCCGAGGTCTATGACCGGTTCCTGGCCGCGTTCGTCGACGCGGTCCGCGACCGCAAGGTGGGCGACGGCCGGGCCGACGGTGTCCAAATGGGACCGGTCGCGACGGAACGACGGCTGCGGGCGCTGACCGAGATGACGGCTGACGCGCGTGCTCGCGGCGCCGTCGTGGAGACGGGCGGTGGGCGGATCGGCGATGCCGGGTGGTTCTTCGCGCCGACCGTGCTGACGTCGGTGCCGCCGGATTCCCTCGCCGGGACGGTCGAGCCGTTCGGCCCGCTGAAGACCGTGACGCCGTTCGACGACCTGGACGAGGCACTGGCGGAAGCGAACCGGCTGCCGTTCGGCCTGGCGTCCTACGCGTGGACCAGCGACTCGCGCGCGGCGGCGCACATCACGCGTGAGCTGGCGGCGGGATCGGTGGCGGTCAACAGCTGGCGGCCCTCCCTGCCGGAGACGCCGTTCGGCGGGTTCCACCTCAGCGGCGTCGGCACCGAGGGCGGCGCGGAGGGCTTGCGCGGCTTCCAGCGGCTCAAGTACGTCAGCCGCAGCTGACCGCTTGGTTCACGGGGCCGGGGTCGTGAGTGGTAATTAGGGTTAGAACCCGAATTACCCGGCAGTGGTTTTCGGACGGCGAGCTCGCCGCGTGGGGCTGGGCCGAGCTGCCGCGCCGGGTCCGCCGGAACGACGGCTCGGTCAAGGACATCA
>NZ_JBSGAI010000104.1:0-9772 GCF_053600695.1 Amycolatopsis sp. NPDC005003
TCGTCCTGCACCGGCGCGCCTCGGCGGCCGAGCACGAGCTGACCGGGTGCACCTGCGGCCTGCCGAAGACCGCCCTCGCCACGCCGTGAAGCGCGCGCTGGCCCTGCTGGCCTTCCTCGTCGGCTGGCTGGTGCTCGGCGCCGCTCCGGCTTCGGCCCACGTAGAAATCGTCTCGTCGACCCCGGGGGACGGTGCCCGCCTCACCGCGGCACCGTCCCTGGTTTCGGTCACCCTGTCGGAGAACGTCGGCATCCAGCCGGGCTCGATCAAGGTCGTCGACCTCGCGGGCCGTCAGGTCGACACCGGGCCGGTGTTCCAGCCCGGCGACGTCGCCGAGCAGCTCGCGGTCCGGCTGAAGCCGGACCTGCCGGACGGCGGCTACCTCGTCGAATACGCTTTCGTGTCCGCCGACTCCCACCCGGTGCGCGGGACGTTCGCCTTCGTCGTGGGCACCGGGCCGCTCGTGACGTCGGCCGGCGCGGTGGCCGCGGCGACCGGCACGGACCCGGGCGTGGACTTCGTCTCGACGGCCGTCCGGTGGCTAGCCTACGTCGGCGTCGTCCTGCTCGGCGGCCTGGCGTTCGTGATTCTGTGCCGCCCGGCGGGCCGCACCGACCGGACCGCACGGAAGCTGCTGCACGGGGGCGCCTGGCTCGTCGCGGCGGGCGCGGTCGCGGCGTTCGTGCTGCAGGGCCCGTACGCGACCGGGCGCAACCTCGAAGCCGTGTTCGACACGGCACTGCTGGCGGACACGCTGCGCGTCGCGTACGGCAAGCTGCTGTTGCTGCGGTTGGCGGCCGTGGCCGCGCTGGTGGTGCTGCTGCCCCGGCTCCTGCGGCCCGGGCTGCCGGACCGGCTGCGGTCCCGGTACGAGAACCTGGCCATGGTGGCCGGCTTCCTCGTGCTGCTGACGTTCTCGGCCACCGGCCACCCGGTCACCGACCCGGTCATGTTCGTCTCGGTTTCGGCGGACCTGGCGCACTTCGGCGCGATCGCGGTCTGGGCGGGCGGGCTGGTCCAGCTGGCCTGGTGCCTGTTCCGGCCGGCACCCGGCGAGAACCTGGCCGCGGTCGCGACCCGCTTTTCCCGCATCGCGGCGGGCTCGGTGACGGTGATCGCCCTCAGCGGCGCGGTGCTGGCCCTGCGCATCATGCCGTCCCTGCCGACGCTGTGGACGACCACGTTCGGCCTGCTGGTGCTGCTGAAGATCGCCGGGTTCGCGGCGCTGCTGGCGGTGGCGAGCCGGTCCCGCCGCGCGGTCCACCAGAGCATGGTTCCCGTGGCGGAGGGCACGACGATCACGGCCGACCTGCGCCGGCTGCGGCAGGCGGTGGTGGTGGAAGTGCTGCTCAGCGTCGTGGTGCTGGCGTTGGCCGCGCTGCTGACGGTGACCCCGCCCGGCGGCTGAGCACGCGGATCAGGCTCCGGGCGACCGCGGCGGGGCGAACGGGCCCCAGCTGAAGGCGGGCAGCCACGGCCCCGGTGCCGCGCTCCACTCCAGGCCCGCGAGCTGGCCCAGCGACCGCCGTCCGGCCAGCGCCCGGTAGAGCTCGTGAGCCGGCGCCGTCAGCGTCGCCGCGGGCCGGCCCACACCGGCCGTCCACTGGGAGCCGCCCGTGGTGCGCAGGCGCACCGCCGGCAGGCCGCGGCCCGCGACCGAGCCCGAGAACCCGCGGACCAGCACCTCGAAGCTCGGCGCCCAGGCCGCGTGCTCGACCGGCGGCGGCACCCCCAGCGCCGCCCGCAGGTCCAGCTCGTGGGTGTAGGCGTCCATCACCATCACCTCGCCGCTGCGGCCACCCGCCTCGGCGAGCCGGCGGTCGAGGTCCTCGCCGACGTCGTCCCAGTGGTCGAGCAGCTCCGGCACCGTCGACCCGGCCGGCACCGGCACCGCGCCGCCGTGGCGCTCGAGCACCCGCTCGGCGATCCCGGTGAGGTGGCCCACCAGGTCGGCGACGGTCCACTCCGGACAGGCCGGCACCCGGCGGCGGTGGACGCCGGCGCGGGTACCGAGCAGGGCGCGGACGCCGCGGCGGACCTCCGGGTAGCCGACGAAGTCCGGGGCCGGCCGACTCGCTGTCACGTGTCCCACCTCACCTGGCACGATCAGGGCTTCCGGCCCAGTATCCCCTGGTGACGGGCCCCGGCGAGTCTCCTCGCTTGCCGCACCGACGACCCCGAGAGGGAGTGACCTTGCCCACTTTGTGGTCCACACCGGCGCAGTGGGAGCTGTTGCCGCCGGTCCTGCTCGCGCTGGTGCTCAGCGTCGCGATCGGGCTCGAACGCGAAGCCGGCATGAAGGCCGCGGGCCTGCGGACGCACAGCCTGGTCGGCGTCGGCTCGGCCGTGTTCATGCTGGTGTCGAAGTACGGCTTCGCGGACCTGCTGGGCACCGACCACGTCGCACTCGACCCGTCGCGGATCGCCGCGCAGATCGTCTCCGGCATCGGCTTCATCGGCGGCGGCCTGATCTTCGTCCGCCGCGACGCCGTGCGCGGCCTGACGACGGCGGCGACGATCTGGCTCACCGCCGCGATCGGCGCGGCGTGCGGTGCCGGCCTGCCGGTGCTCGCCGTCGGCACGACGATCGGGCACTTCGTGGTGACCCGCGGCTTCCCGCCGCTGCAGCGGCTCGTCGCGCGGCACCGGCGCGAACCACCCGTCGTGCGGCTGAGCTACCTCGACGGCCACGGCGTGCTGCGCGCGGCGCTGGCCGTGTGCACCGGACGAGGGTGGAGCGTGCACCACGTTGACGTCGACCACGACCCCGATTGGGGGGTCCGGGTGGCGGAGCCCCCGGCCCGGGGCGAAGCCCCGGATGTTGCAGTTTCCGAGGAGGGGCAACGGATCGCGGTCGTGACGCTGCGCCTCGACGGCCGCGGTGATCTTTACGACCTGGCCGCCGAACTCGCCGAGCTGCCCGGCGTCCGGAGCACGTCCACCGGCCCCGGCGAACCGCTCGACGAATGAACCCCCGCCCGGGCAGCGCGCGGGGGCCGGTTTGCGGCACACTGGGGTGGACCCGGAATTCCAGGTGCCGCAAGGAAAACGTGCGGCCGAGGAGAAATCATCCTTTTCGGAGGTGAGGCATGGCCCCCGGCGGTGGCGAGGACGTGGTGCGCACGCAGCCCGGATTCGACCTGGCGTGGCGCGGTTTTCAGCGCGCTCAGGTCGCGGAGTACGTCGCGTGGGCCGAAGACGAGATGCGCAGAATCGCCGCCGAACGCGACTCCGCCCGGCAGCGCGTGGCCGCGCTCGTCGAGGACAACCGTGAGCTCCGCATGAAGATCGACCGGATCAGCCGCACCCCGATCGAGCCGGACGCCCTGCAGGAGCGGTCCCGCCGGATGATCGAGCTGACCCGCGAGGAAGCGAGCGAAATCATCGCGCGGGCAACGGAAACGGCCGAGCGGCTGGTCCGCGAAGCCGAGCGGGAAGCCGCCCGGCTCACGGAGAAGGAACGCCGCCTGGTCGCCGAGGCCGAAGCCGAGGCGGAACGCCGGCGCGTCGAGCACGAGGAGCTCCTCCGGGCCGCCGAGCAGCGCCGCCGCGAGCTCGACGAAGCCGCCGCGCACCGCCGTGCCCAGCAGGAAGAGGATCACACGCGCGCGATGACGGTCCGCCGCGCCGACGCCATGCGCGCGCTGGCCGAGGAGGAAGCGGCGGCGAGGGCGAAGGCCGAACGTCTGGTCAGCACCGCCCAAGCCGAGGCGAAGACGCAGGTCGAGACCGCGGAGGCCAAGGCGGCGAAGCTGGTCAAGGCGGCCAAGACCAAGTCCGAACGCCTGGTCACGACCGCCGAAAGCAAGGCCGAACGCCTGGTGACGACCGCCGACGCCAAAGCGAAGAAGCAGGTCGCCACCGCGGAAGCCGAAGCCGAGCGCCTGGTCGAAGCGGCCCAACGCCAGGTCAACGCCCTCACCGACGTCCGCGACAAGCTCCACGCCAGTCTCACCGGCTGCCGGTCCCTGCTCGCCGACGCGGCCCTCGCCCTCGACGACCGGCCCGGGCCCTTCGATCCCGAGGCCACCCTGCCGATGTCGAAGAGAGTGCCCGTCCAGCGGCGCTCGCCCGCGAACCTCACCGACGCCGTCGGCTGACCCCTTGCCCGCCGGCCCGGGCAGCCTTCATGCTCTTCGGGTGAGGCCAACGAACATCGCGCTGGTCACGGCCCTGGCTGCCGGCACCCTCAGCGCGTGCGCCGCCAGCTCCGGCGTCACGGTCAACCTGTACGTCTCGCCGGAAAACAACCTCCAGCACGTCGTCGACACCTGCACCGCGGCCGCGAACGGCCGGTACCGGATCGTCTACCACAAGCTGCCGCGCAGCGCGGACGGCCAGCGCGAACAGATGGTCCGGCGGCTGGCCGCGGAAGACCCGTCGCTGGACGTCCTCGGCCTCGACGTCACGTGGGTGCCGGAGTTCGCCGAGGCCGGCTGGGTGGTGCCGTGGACCGGCGCGGCCGAGGCCGAGGCAACGCGGGACGTCCTGCCGATTCCGCTCTCGACCGCGCGCTGGAACGGGAAGCTGTACGCGGCGACGAAGCACACGAACGTCCAGCTGCTCTGGTACGACGACCGGCGCACGCCGTCGCCGCCGAAGACGTTCGACGACATGATCGCCCAGGCCAAGGCCCTCAACGCGGCGGGCCAGCCGGGGAACGTCCTGTTCACCGGCGCCCAGTACGAGGGTCTCGTCGTCTTCTACAACACGCTGGTCGCGTCGGCGGGCGGGCACGTCCTGTCCGACGACGGCAAGTCCGTGCTGATGGACGACGGCGCCGTGCGCGCGCTCGAGGTGCTCAAGACCCTGGCCACGGCCGGCGTCACGGACCCGTCGCTGGGCAACTCGAAGGAGGACGAGGTCCGGCAGGCGTTCCAGCGCGGGCAGGGCGCGCTGGAGCTGAACTGGCCGTACGTCTACGCGTCCTACGCCAAGGAAAAGCCGCAGGACCTGGCGCACGTGCGCTGGGCCCGGTATCCGTCGGTGGTGCCCGGTCGGCCCAGCCGCGTCACGGTCGGCGGCTTCAACCTGGCGGTCAGCACGTACTCGCCGCACAAGGCGGAGGCGTTCGAAGCCGCGTTGTGCCTGCGCAGCCCGGCGAGCCAGAAGTTCCAGGCGATCGAGGACGGCCTGGCCCCGACGACGCGTTCGGTCTACGACGACCCGGCGCCGCTCGACCCGGCCGCCCCCGGCTCGACGATGGCGGCGAAGTTCCCGATGAAGCCGGACATCCTCGCCGCGCTGGCGGACGCCGCCGTCCGGCCGCTGACCCCGGCGTACCAGAACCTGTCGACGGTGATTTCGAAGGTGCTTTCGCCGCCGTCCGCGATCGACCCGCACGCGACGGCAGCCGAACTGCGCGAACGGCTGACCGACGCGCTGAACTCCCGGGACATCATTCCTTGACACGAACGTTCGCCCTGGTCGCGACGGTCGTCGTGCTGGCCGCGTCGACGACATTGGCGAACCGCGTGGTGTCGGGCTGGGCGTACCCGGTGTGCGGGCTGGTCGCGGCGGCGCTCCTGGTGGCCCTCGGCCGGGCCGCCGGGTGCACGTGGACCGGGCTCGGACTGGGCACGCTGCGCCGTCCCGCGCTGGTCGGCCTGGCCGGCGCCGGGCTGATCGCGGTCGTGTTCGGGATCGCGCTGGCGGTGCCGGCGCTGCGCACGGTGTACCAGGACGGCCGGGTCGGCGACCCCGGCTTCGGCCAGCTGCTGTGGCTGACCTGCGGCCGCATCCTGTTCGGGACGGTGCTGATCGAGGAGGTGGCGTTCCGCGGCGTGCTGCCGGGCCTGCTGGGGGCGACGGACGACCGCTGGCGCTGGCCACCGATCCTCGGCGCGGCGGCGCTGTTCGGCCTGTGGCATGCCCTCCCGGCGCTCGCGATCGGCCGCAACGCGGCGGTCCACGCGGTGTTCGGGGCGACACCGGTGGTGGTGCTCCAGGTGCTGGCGATGGCCGCGGCCGGTGTCGCCGGGATCTTCCTGCACTGGTGGCGGCACCGGGGCCGGGGTGTGCTGGCGTCGGTGATCGTCCACTTCACGACCAACGCCGGCGGCCTCACGCTGGCCGTGCTGGTGCGCTAGGAACGCACCAGGCGCGCGATCGCGTCCGAAGCTTCGCGCACCTTCAGGTCCGCCTCTTCACCGCCGGCGGCGGCCGCCTGGACCACGCAGGTCGCCAGGTGCTCGTCGAGCAGCTCGAGCGAGAACGACTGCAGTGCCTTCGTCGCCGCCGAGACCTGGGTCAGGATGTCGATGCAGTACTTGTCCTGCTCGACCATCCGCTGCAGCCCGCGGATCTGCCCCTCGATCCGGCGCAGGCGCTTGAGATAAGCCTCCCGCTCGGTGCCGTAACCCGTCATCGCCCACCTGTCCCGTCGTCGCCCGTCCCTGACCCCCGACTATACCCTCCGGGGGTTCAGCGGAACCGGCGCAACCGCAGGCTGTTGCTCACCACGAAGGCCGACGAGCACGCCATCGCCGCCCCCGCGATCATCGGGTCGAGCAGGCCGAGCGCGGCCAGCGGCACCGCCGCGACGTTGTACGCGAACGCCCAGAACAGGTTGCCCTTGATGGTGGCCAGTGTCCGGCGGGCCAGGCGGATCGCGTCGGCGGCCACGCGCAGGTCGCCGCGCACCAGCGTCAGGTCGCTCGCCTCGATGGCGGCGTCGGTGCCCGTGCCCATGGCCAGGCCAAGGTCGGCCTGGGCGAGCGCGGCCGCGTCGTTGACGCCGTCGCCGACCATCGCGACCACGCGGCCCTCGGCCTGCAGCCGCTTGACGACGTCGACCTTGCCCTCCGGCAGCACCTCGGCGACGACCTCGTCGATCCCCGCTTCGGCCGCGATCGCCCGGGCCGCGCCGGCGTGGTCGCCGGTCAGCAGGATCGGCGTCAGGCCGAGTTCGCGCAGCTCGGCGACGGCTCGCGCGGACGTCGGCTTGATCGTGTCGGCGACGACCAGGTGCCCGCGGACTTCCCCGTCCCAGGAGACGCCGATGGCACCGTCCGCCGCCCGCCCGACGCTGACCGTGCGTCCCTCGACGACACCGGACACGCCGACGCCGGGCGTGCTGCGGAACTCCGTGACGGCCGGGAGCGCGCCGAACCGCTGTTTCGCCGCCTCCGCGATGGCGCGGCCGATCGGGTGCTCGGACGCGGCCTCGACGGCTCCGGCCAGCCGCAGCGCCTCGCCGCCGCCCTCGACCAGCGTCATCCGGCCGGTGGTGACGGTGCCGGTCTTGTCCAGGACGACGGTGTCGACGCGGCGCGTGTTCTCGAGCACCTCGGGCCCCTTGATGAGGATGCCGAGCTGCGCGCCACGGCCGGTGCCGACGAGCAGCGCCGTCGGCGTCGCGAGGCCGAGCGCGCACGGGCAGGCGATGATCAGCACGGCGACGGCGGCGGTGAACGCCTGGTCGGGCCGGCCGCCGGTCGCGAGCCAGACCACGAGCGTGGCCAGCGCCGCGAGGACGACCAGCGGGACGAACACCGCCGAGACCCGGTCGGCGAGGCGCTGGACCTCGGCCTTGCCGTTCTGCGCGGCTTCGACGAGCCGGGCCAGCTGCGCCAGCCGGGTGTCTTCGCCGACGCGGGTGGCGCGCACGAACAGCCGGCCGCCGACGGTGACGGTGGCCCCGGTGACCGCGTCCCCCGGCCCGACCTCGACCGGCACCGGCTCCCCGGTGAGCATGCTGGTGTCGACGGCGGAGCTTCCTTCGGTGACCACGCCGTCGGCGGCGATCTTTTCGCCGGGCCGGGCGACGAAGACGTCGTCCACCCGCAGGTGGTGGATGGGGACCAGGTGCTCTTCGCCGTCGCGCACGACGGTGACGTCCTTCGCGCCGAGGTCCATGAGCGCGCGGAGGGCGGCGCCGGCGCGGCGTTTGGACCGGGCCTCGAAGTAGCGGCCGGCCAGGATGAACGTGGTGACCGCGGCGGCGACCTCGAAGTACAGGTGGTGGTGGCCGGCACCGAAGAGGAGTGCGTACAGCGACCAGGCCACGGCAGCGACGACGCCGAGCGAGATCAGCGTGTCCATGGTGGCGGTGGCGTGCCGCAGGTTGACCGCGGCGGCGCGGTGGAACGGCCACGCGCCCCAGGTCACGACCGGGGCGGCGAGGGCCAGGGCGACCCACGGCCAGTTCGCGAACTGCCAAGCCGGGACCATCGCGAGCGCGACCAGGGGGACGGTCAGGCCCGCGGAGACCAGCAACCGGCCGCGCGGGGCCGCCGTTTCGCCGGGCGCCGCCGGCTCGGGCAGCCGCGCGGAGTAACCGGCGGCTTCGACGACGGCCTTGAGGTCGTCGACCGACAGCGCATGGGGGTAGGTGACCTGGGCCTTCTCGGTCGCGTAGTTGACCGTCGCGGTCACGCCGTCGACCTTGTTGAGCTTGCGCTCGACGCGGGCGGCGCACGACGCGCACGTCATCCCGCCGATGGCGAGTTCGACGCGGGTCGCGGTGGTCATGGTTCAGGCGACCAGCCGGTAACCGGCCTCGGTGACCGCCGCGGCGACGGCGTCCGCGGACAGCGGGGTGTCGCTGGTCACGGTGACGCGCCCGCTCTCGACGTCGACGTCCACCTGCCGGACACCGTCGACCTCGGAGACCTCTTCGCGGACCGACGTGGCGCAGTGACCGCAGGTCATGCCCTCGACGGTGTAGCTCGTCTCGATCATCAGCGGCTCCTTTTCGCTCTCCTTCCTTTATACCCATCGGGGGTAGGGGTTCGGTCGCGACCCCCACCAGACTCGCGGGATGCGCAAGCTCTACGCGATCGGGATCGGCGCCGGCGACCCGGAACACCTGACGGTCCAGGCGATCGACCGCCTCAACCGCGTCGACGTCTTCTTCGTGCTCGACAAGGGCGCCGAAAAGGCCGACCTGGTGCGGCTGCGGCAGGAGATCCTCGACCGGTACGTCACGCGCTCGTACCGCGTGGTGCTCGCGGAGGACCCGCCCCGCGACCGCACCCCGGCGGACTACCGGGCGGCGGTGGCCGACTGGCACGCGGCCCGGGCGGCGGTGTACGAGTCGCTGATCCTGTCCTCGCTGGGCCCGGACGAGGTGGGCGCGTTCCTGGTGTGGGGCGACCCGTCGCTGTACGACAGCACGATCGCGCTGATCGAGGCGGTGCTGGCCCGGGGGAAGGTGTCGTTCGAGTACGAAGTGGTGCCGGGGATCAGCAGTATTTCGGCGCTGGTGGCCCGCCACCGGACGACGATGAACCAGATCGGCCGAGCGGTCCAGCTGACGACGGGCCGCCGGCTGGCGTCGGGCTGGCCCGAGGGCGTCGACGACGTGTTCGTGTTGCTGGACGCGAACACGACGTTCGACCAGCTCACGTCGTCGGGCTTGCACATCTTCTGGGGCGCTTATGTGGGGACGCCCGACGAGATCTTGATCTCGGGCCCGCTCACCCCGGCTCTCGCCGAGCGGATCCGCTCGGCCCGCGCCGAGGCCCGGGAGCGGCACGGCTGGATCATGGACACGTACCTGCTCCGCCGCCCGGCGGAGTAGTCACGCGGGCGGGGAGGCCGCCGCTGCGCGGCCGCCGGCCAGGCGTAAGTCGCGTGATCCGGGCCGGAACTGGCGTGATTGGGGGCCGGATCTCGCGTGATTGGGGGCCAGATCTCGCGTGATTGGGGACGGGTCTCGCGTGATGGTAGGCGGGAATGGAGAAAGGGCCTGGGCCGGGAGACTCGTGGTCTCTACCGGGCCCAGGCCCTCTCTTCACGGTAAGTTCGGCGGTGTCCTACTCTCCCACAA
>NZ_JBSGAI010000105.1:0-9262 GCF_053600695.1 Amycolatopsis sp. NPDC005003
CCTCCCCCCTCCCCCCCCCCCCCCTCCTTCCGTTGTGTGCCCCTCGGCTTGGGCGGGGCCGCCTGTTGGTTGTTTTTTGTTTTAATTCGGGTTCTAACCCGAATTACCACTCACGACGGCGGCGGCCGGTCGGCGTCCTGCTCGGCGAGCCAGCGCTGGTGGCGGTCGAAGTGCGCGGGGTCGCGCCGGACCCAGATGCCCGACGCCTTGGCCAGCAGCGCCCGGCCGGGCAGCAGGACCATCTCGCCCTGGATGTACCAGCGGGACCCCGCCCGGCGTTCCACCCAGGCGCGGACCTCGATCGGCCGCTCGACCGGCACCGGCTTGACGAAGCTGACACTCAGCTCGGCGGTGACCGTCAGCGCCCCTTGCAGCAGGGCGATGTGCCCGAGGCACTCGTCGAGCACCGCCGCGGTCCAGCCGCCGTGGGCGACGTCGGGGCCGCCTTCCTGGTCGCGCGGGCAGCGGACGTCGAACAGGGCGGTGTCGACGCCGTCCAGCCGTTCGTGTTCGACGCCCAGCCGGCACGTGCCGGTGAGCCGGCAGGCGCCGCACAGCGCGACCCCGCCCTCGGTCCGCGGCGGCTCCTGGAAGTCGGACCCGACCCAGTGCCGCTCGGGGCCGCTCAGCGTCCGCTCCAGACCGGCTGACGCTTCTCGGCGAACGCACGGGCGCCCTCGATGGCGTCGGCCGAGGCGAACACCGGATCGGTCACGACGCGCTGGCGTTCCCACTGCTCGGTGGCCGGCCAGTCGCCCGCCTCCGCCACGATCTGCTTGGTCGCGCACACGGCCAGTGGGCCGTTCGCCGCGATCCGCGCGGCCAGTTCGCGCGCCGCGGCCAGTGCCCCGCCCGGCTCGGTCAGCCGGTTCACCATGCCCCACCGCGCGGCCTCCTCGGCGCCGAACTGGTCGCCGGTGAGCGCGTATTCCAGGGCGATCCCCCGCGGGATCCGCTGGGGCAGGCGCAGGAGGCCGCCGCCACCGGCGACGAGCCCGCGTTTCGTCTCCGGCAGCCCGAACCGGGCGTCGCGGGCGGCCACGATCAGGTCGCAGGCCAGCGCGATCTCGCAGCCGCCGGCGAGCGCGTACCCCTCGACGGCGGCGATGATCGGCTTGACCGGCGGGCAGGCGGCCAACCCCAGCAGCCCGCGGCCCGGGATGTCCGGGGTGTCCCCGGTGAGGAAGGCCTTCAGGTCCATTCCGGAGCTGAAGTTCCCGCCGGTGCCCGTGAGCACGGCGGTGACGAGGGAGTGGTCCTCGTCGAGCCGGTCCAGTGCGTCCGCGACACCGCGCGCGAGCGCGCCGTTCGCCGCGTTGCGCGCTTCCGGCCGGTTCATCGTGATGATCAGGGTCGCGCCGTCGCGGTCCAGGAGGACTTCGTCCGCCATGTCGTGCCTTCTTCCCCGGCTCAGCCGAGCAGTTCCAGGATGGTGGCGTTGGCCTGACCGCCACCCTCGCACATCGTCTGCAGTCCGTAGCGGATCCCGTGGTCCCGCATGTGGTGCACCAGCGTCGTCATCAGCCGGGCGCCGGAGCCGCCCAGCGGGTGGCCCAGCGCGATCGCCCCGCCGTTCGGGTTGAGTGCTTTGACGTCCGCGCCGAGGTCGGCGAGCCAGGCCAGCGGCACCGGGGCGAACGCCTCGTTCACTTCGAACGCGCCGATTTCGTCGATCGCCAGGCGGCTGCGTGACAGCGCTTTCCGCGTGGCGTCGATCGGCGCCGTCAGCATGATCACCGGGTCGGCCGCGGCCAGCACGGCGGTGTGCACGCGGGCCAGGGGGCGCAGGCCCAGCTCGGTAGCCTTGGCACTCGTCGTGATCAGCAGGGCGGCCGACCCGTCGGAGATCTGCGAGGAGTTCCCCGCGGTGATCGTCCCGTTCTCGTCGAACGCCGTCCGCAGGCCGGCCAGGGACTCGAGGGTTCCGCCGCGGCGGATGCCTTCGTCCAGAGCGACCACGGTTCCGTCATCGAGGGTGACCGGTGCGATCTGCGCGTCGAACCGGCCCTCGTCCTGGGCCGCGGCGGCCTTCTCGTGACTGCCGAGGGAGAACTCATCCAGGCGGGTCCGGCTGAATCCCCACTGCCGCGCGATCATCTCCGCGCCGACCCCCTGGTTCGGGTACGCGCCGTCGTAGCGGGCGAGGTAGCGCGGGCCGTACGGGTCCTGCCCCATCGCCGAGGACCCCATGGGCACCCGGGACATCGACTCGACACCACCGGCGACGACCACGTCGTACTGCCCGGAGACGACCCCGGCCGCGGCGAAGTGCACGGCCTGCTGCGACGAACCGCACTGGCGGTCGACGGTCACGCCGGGCACCGACTCGGGCCAGCCGGCCGCCAGGACCGACGTGCGCGCGATGTCCGCGGTCTGCTCGCCCGCCTGCCCGACACAGCCCCACACCACGTCGTCGACCAGGGCCGGGTCGAGCCCGCTGCGCTCGGCCAGCGCGGTCAGCACGTGGGCCGACAGGTCGACCGGGTGCACCCCGGACAGTCCGCCGCCCCGCTTGCCGACCGGTGTCCGCACCGCTTCGACGATCACCGCGTCACGCATGCTTGCTCCTCTGTCCGATTCGCTCGGGTCGCCAGGTCGCGGCGAGCAGCGCCACCGCACCGAGCACGCCACCGCCGGCGGCGAGCGCCAGCCCGGTCCCGCCCGACAACACGCCGTCCCAGCCGAGGGCGTGGTCCAGCGAGAACCCGCCCGGCCCGGTGAGCGCGAGTGCCGCGCAGACGACCGCGATCATCAGGACGTACTCGTAGCCGTCCTTGAACACGAAGAACCCGTTGGCCCGGTGGGCGGTGATCCCGGCGACCGCCATCGTGCCGACCACGAACGCGGCGGCGAGCGGCGTCAGGAAACCGGCGGCGAGCGCCGCGCCCGCGGCCAGCTCGCCGGCCCCGCTGAGCAGCGCGTGCAGCCGGGCCGGGCGCATGCCGAGCGAGGCGAACCAGCGGGCGGTGCCGTCGACCCCGCCGCCGCCCCACAGGTGGTTGTACCCGTGCGCGGCCATCGTCGCCCCGACCACCAGCCGGACGAGCAGCGCCGCGGTGTCCGCCGCGGTCATCGCGGGCTCATCCGGATCGCGCCGTCGAGCCGGATCACTTCGCCGTTGAGCATCGCGTTGGCCACGACGTGGGCGACCAGCGCGGCGAACTCGGCCGGATCGCCGAGCCGGGAGGGGTGCGGCACCTGCTTGCCCAGCGCGGCGCGCAGTTCCTCGGGCGCCGCGGCCATCGGCGGGGTGTCGAACAGCCCCGGCGCGATGGTGACCACCCGGATCCGGTGGCCGGCCAAGTCACGGGCGATCGGCAGGGTCATGCCCGCGACACCGGCCTTCGACGCGGAGTAGGCCGCCTGGCCGATCTGCCCGTCGAAGGCCGCCACCGACGCGGTGTTGACCACCACGCCGCGCTCCTCGCCGGAGAGTTCTTGTTTCGCCATGCGTTCGGCGGCCAGCCGGATCACGTTGAAGGTGCCAATCAGGTTGATCTCGACGATCTTCGTGAACTCCGGCAGCGGGAACACCCCGTTCCGGCCGAGGATCCGGACGGCGTTCCCGGTGCCCGCGCAGTTGACCGCCACGCGCAGCGCACCGAGCGAGTCCGCGACGTCGAGCGCGGCCGCGACCTGCTCGGGATCCCGGACGTCGGCGGGGGCGAACCGGACGCCGTCGCCGAGCCCGGCGGCCACCTGCTCGCCGTCCGAGCCGGGCAGGTCGAGGATCACCACGCGCGCACCGGCGCGGAGGAGGGCCTGGGTGGTCGCCAGGCCGAGCCCGGACGCTCCGCCGGTCACCACGGCGACCCCGTCACGGATATCCATTGCCGTCACCTTTCGTCTGCGGAGCTAGCGGGACAGGATCGTCACGGCGGACGCGCCGGGCGCGCCGTAGAGGTGGGTGTAGCCGACCCCCGGGTCGCCGCCGACCTGGCGGGCACCGGCGCGGCCCTGCAGCTGGAGCACGATTTCGTAGATCTGGCGGAGGCCGGAGGCGCCGATCGGCTCGCCGTGGGCGATCAGGCCGCCGTCGGTGTTCACCGGCAGCCGGCCGCCGATCTCGGTGGCGCCCTCGGCGAGCCACTGCTCCTGCTCGCCGTCGGCGCAGAACCCGTTCTCCGCCAGGTGGATCAGTTCGGATCCGGCGTCGGTGTCCTGCAGCTGGGCGACCCGCACGTCGTCCGGGCCGATGCCCGCGACCTCGTAGGCGGCCCGGGACGCGTCGACCGTGGGGCTCGGCGCGCTGGTCAGCGGCAAGGACGGGCTCTGCAGCTCGAAGGCACCGAACCGCCGGGACCGCAGTTCCGAGGCGCGCACGTACACCGGCGACGACGTGAATTCCCGGGCGAGGTCACCCCGGCACAGCACGACGGCCGCGGCGCCCTCGTCCGGCCCGCAGTACATGTACCGCGTCAGCGGGTGGTTCACCACGGGAGCGTCGAGGATCTCCCGCTCGGACAACGGCTTCTGCCGCCAGGCGTGCGGGGTGATCGAGCCGTTGCGCAGGTTCTTGGCGGCGATCTTCGCCAGGCTTTCGACGGACACGCCGTGGTCGTGCAGGTACTTGTTGATCTTCGTGCCGAAGAAGTGGGTGGTGAGGAACAAGCCGGTCCGGCCGTACCAGGCGGGCAGCCCGGCCACCGCGGGGTCGGCGGCGAACGCGCCCCGCGGGTGCTTGTCCATCCCGATCGCCATCGCGACGTCGGCCTCGCCGTGCCGGATGGCCGCCGCGGCCAGCTGCAGGGACGTGCCCCCGGTGGCGCAGCCGTTGAAGACGCCGCGCACCGGGATGCCGGTGAGTCCCAGCAGGCCGACGATCGCGTCGGGGTTCGACACCTCGTAGCTGCCGACGTACGCCGTTTGGACCCGGGACCACTCGGTGCCGGCGTCGGCCAGCGCCGCCCGGGCCGCCTCGGCGCCCATCTGCAGCGCCTGCTTGTCGCCGTGCCGGCCGAACGGGTGCAGGCCGACGCCGACGATCGCCACGTCCGGCGTGCTCATGACGCCACCGGCGCGAACGCGTAGGTGAGCACCTCGGTGCCGTCCTCCCGGGTGGTGTAGGGAACTATCCGCAGCTCCATCGGCTGCCCGATCCGCAGCTTCGCCGGATCGGGCTCGGTGAACCGCGCCTGCACCAGCAGCTCGCCGGGCAGCTCGACGTACCCCAGCGCGTACGGCCGGAAGGTTTCGTCGGTGTCATTGCCGTCGTACGGCGGCGAAGGCGGCCGGAACTGCTGGGTCGTGAACGCCCACAGCGTGCCGCGGCGGCCGAGCAGGTGCTGCTCCTCGCCAGGGCGGGCGGGGAACGACAGGACACCGTCGTCCCCGCGGGATGCGATCAGCCTGGGTTCGGCGGCGGGCCACGTGAACAGGCCGTCCGCGACGGCCATCTGCGTCGTCATGCCGCCGATGCTAGCAGTCGCTGATTCATCTATCCATATCTATTAGTTAGATAATTTACCCGATGCTCTTGCGAGAGTCTCTCAGGCCGACATAGCATCGCAGCCATGACCCTGCGGGAGCGGAACCGGCTGCGGACCGCGGCCGACGTCGAGACGGCCGCGCTCGAGCTCTTCGAACGGCACGGCTACGACCACACGACCGTGGAGCAGATCGCCGCCAGGGCCGGGATCTCCAGCGCGACGTTCTTCCGCTACTTCCGGGCCAAGGAGGACGTGCTCTTCAGCGGGGAGGACGCGTCGGCGGGTGAACTGGTCGCCCTGGTGGCCCAGCGGCGCGACCGCCGCCGCACCGTGGCCGCGCTCGCCGAACCGGTGTGCCGGTTCGCCCACCGCTCGGTCGCCGACCCGGCCACCAGCGGCCAGCGGCTCACCCACCTCGTCATGACCACGCCGGCCCTGGAGGCCCGCAGCCTCCGGCTCCGGCTGCGCTGGGAACGCGAAATCGCGGCCCAGCTGGCGCGCGAAGCCGGCCTCGGCCGGCCGGACCTCGGCCACACGCTGGCCGCGGCGATCGCGGTGTCCTGCCTCACCAGCGCCCTGCGGGCCGGGCACCACGGGGGCTCGATCACCCACCTGACCCGGCAAGCGTTCGCACGCTGCGCCGAACTCACCTGACCGAGATTCTGCTGACCGAAAGACAAGGAGAACCACGATGGCCGGCAAGCTGCCCTACCAGATGATCGACTTCGACACCCATTCCTACGAGACCGAGGACTGCTTCACGCGGTTCATGCCGGAGGCCAAGAAGGACTCCGCGATCCAGACCGTGCGGCTGGCGTCCGGGAAGAAGGTCCTGCTCGCCAACCACAAGATCGTCAACGCGCTCGAGAACGACCTCGACAAGGCGTACGTGCCGGGTTCGCTGGCCGAGATGCTGCGGCAGCGGTCGCTGGGCGTCGAGTCCGAGTCCGAGCGGTTCTTCGAGGACATCAAGGACGAGTACCTCCGGCACGACGCCCGGCTGGCCAAGATGGACGAGCAGCAGATCGAACGCGGGCTGATGTACCCGGGCGGCTGGGCGCTGATGGCCGAGGCGTACCTGGACGGGATCGACCCGCTGTACGACAACCTGCATTCCTTCAACCGCTGGATCGACGAGGACTGGGGCTTCAACTACAAGGACCGGATCTACGCGCCGGCGATGCTGTCCCTGCGCGACCTCGACCGGGCGGTGGCCGAGCTGGACACCGTGCTCGCGGCCGGTGCCCGGTTCGTCCTGCTGCCCGCCGGGCCGGCCTACGGCCGCTCCCCCGGCGACCCGTACTTCGACCCGATCTGGTCGCGGATCAACGAGGCCAAGGCGCGCGTGGCGTTCCACATCTCCGAGTTCCACTACCAGTCCAATGTGGCGTCGCAGTGGGGCTGGGGGCTCGTGCCGCCGTTCCAGTTCTCGGCCTGGCAGTGGCAGAACACCTACGGCGAACGGCCGATCACCGACACGCTGTCGGCGCTGATCTTCGACAACCTCTTCGGCCGCTTCCCGGACATCCAGGTCGTGGTGAGCGAGTTCGGCGCCGAGTGGGTGCCGCACTTCCTCAAGCACATGGACAAGAGCCGCGGCATGGGCCGCAACGGCATCTGGCTCGGCGGGCAGCTGCCCGAGCGCCCGAGCCGGATCTTCCACAAGCACGTCAAGGTGGTGCCGTATCCCGAGGACGACATCGTGGGCCTCGTCGACCGGCTGGGCACCGCGGACTCGCTCGTGATGGGCTCGGACTGGCCGCACGCCGAAGGACTGGCCGAGCCGGCCGACTTCTACGACCGGCTCAGTGGTCTCGGCGACGAGAACCGCAAGAAGTTCCTGCGGGACAACGCGCTTTCGGTGCTGGTGGACTGATCGAAAGCAGTCTGCCGCGGCTGGTCGTGAGTGGTAATTCGGGTTAGAACCCGAATTACCACTCACGAGGGGTCAGCGCAGGGGTGGGTCGAGCGGGAAGCAGGACACTCGCACCGGCCACGTGTCGCCGCCCGTGGGTAGCGGCATCTGCTTGAGCGCGGCCGCCGCGTCCGGGTCGTGGGCTTCTTCGGCGGCGGCGTGGAAGATGTCCGCCGCGATCGACTGGTCGAAGACCCCGATCTGCTGGTGGGGCCAGGCCGATGCGCCGTGCAGCGCGCCGGGGATCAGCTGGTCGACCACCTTCCGCAGCGTCACCCCGTTCGAGGCGCGGTACTTCCAGACGTCGACGCCGAGGTTCTTGCCGACCTCCGCCATCCGGCCCCACGCCGTGAGGTTGAAGTTGACGTAGTGCCACGACATCGTGCGCGACAGCTCGAGGGGCTGGCTGCCGTCGGCGGCGAACTGCACCGGGAAGCGCTTCTGCTCGGCGTCCAGCACGATCTTCCGTGCCGCGTCGCGGTGCCCCAGGTACGCCGAGATCGTCGCGTTCTGCATGTCGAGGAACGTGCCGTGGTTGTTGGTGGCGGCCAGTTCCAGCTTCGCCTGCGGGCTGGTCTGCATCCAGTTCAGGTACTGCGTGAGCCACGCCTTGATCCCGGACCTGTCCTTCCCGGTCCAGCCGGGCGCGCCGCCGTCGAGCAGCGCGAACGCGTCCATCAGCTGGCTGAACGACTGCGTCGAGTCGATGATCCCGGTGCCGCTGACGGTGTTGCGGCAGGGCACGATTTGCGAGTACGTCATGTTCGGGTTCATCTTCGTGGCCGGGTCGAGGAACCACGTCCGGATGTCCAGCGCCGCCCGCTTCGCGTACTTCGCGTCGCCGGTGTAGTACCAGGCCAGCGAGAGGTAGTACATCGCGTCCCACGCCCACATCCGGTAGGTGTGGTCGGTGATCGCGTCGGCCTCCGGGTTGCGCTGGCCGTCCTTGCTGACGTACGGGCAGCCCTGCGGGTTCTCCGGGGTCTTCGGCTGGCTCGCCCACCAGTAAGGCGCTTGGCTCATGTAGTCGTGCTTGTCGCCGCTCGGGGGCGCCGACGGCTTGTCCATGACCGACCACGGCCCGTCGGTGAGCGCGGTGTTCGCCTTGGCCAGCACGGCTTTCAGCGCGTCACGCTGGACCGCAGTCGCGTGGCCGCTGCGGATCGCCTGCTTGATGTTCGCGAGTTCGGCACCGTCGGTGACGACGGTGTGCGGTGGCGACGCGGCCACCGCCGTCCCGCTCACCGGGACCAGGACCATGCACACCGACAACGCCAGCGCGCCCAGAACGCTTCGCACCTCGACCGCCTTCCGGGGACGGCAAAATCCCCAAGTCGTCACCGGGCGGCGGTACGGCTGCAGGGATTCTGACCAGGCGGGGCCGGAGGTGTCAACCAGACCAGGTGCGGCGCTTGTCCAACGGCTTCGCGTACGACCCCGCGCGGCTCGTCTTCAACCCCAGTGCCACCAGGGACTCGGCGAGCCGGACCGCGGCCGCGACGCCGTCGATGACCGGAATGTCCAGCATCCTCGCGATCTTCCGGTCCAGCCCGGTCATCCCGGCGCAGCCGAGCACGAGCACCTCGGCCCCGGCGTCCCGCGCGCGGCGGCCCGCGGTGAGCAACGCCGACTCGGTCCGGCGTTCGTCGGTCAGTTCCAGCACCCCGAGGCCGGCGCCGGTGACCGTGACGCAGTTCTGCGCGACCCCGGCGGCGTGCAGGCTGTCCTCGATCAGCCCGCACGTCCGGTCCAAAGTGGTCACCACGCCGTAGCGGCGGCCGAGCAGGCAGGCCAGGTGCGCGGCGGCCTCGGTGATGTCGACGACCGGCACGTCGAGCAGTTCTCGCGCGCCCTCGCGGCCGTGGGGGGGGGCCACCCGGCGGGCCTCTGCGGTGGTCGGCTCGTGGGGAGAGTCGGG
>NZ_JBSGAI010000106.1:0-8515 GCF_053600695.1 Amycolatopsis sp. NPDC005003
ACTTCCGAGGCCCCTGCGGCGACCGGTCCTCACGGATCTCGAACAACTACAACCCCTGAACAACTCAGGTGTTGCAACCACCGCTAGAACCCAAGGTTCCCGGGGCGGCCTTTCGGTGCGGTCGGGTCACGCGGCCAGCGAGGAGAGCGGCACCGCGAAGACCGAGCGGCCGCAGGTCTGGTCCTTCACCGCGCACTCGGCCGTGGACCACTCCGCCATGGACCACACGAGGCCCGTCGAGGAGTCGTACGTCAACGCCTCCGGGTGCATGGCCCAGCAGGCCGTCGTCCCGGTGCCGCACGTCGCCGAAGTGCTCTTCGCCGTGGTCTGGGTCCAGAGCTGGCCGTTGATCGTCGCCGAGCTGTGGGCCACGTACCACTTGCCGCCGTTGGACAGCACGCCCTGGACGTTGCCCACGTTGCTGCGGAACGCCTCGGTCGCGGGGACCGTCCCGGACGAGGCCGCCAGGAGGAAGTCGTCGCCCATCGGGTAGCGGAAGAGGCGGCCGTGGAGGTTCGTCTCCTTGAAGTACTCCGACGTCACGATGCTCGCCGGGCTGGTGGTGCGGTCCAGCGACATCGACGAGAAGCACGGCACCGCCGTGTCGGAGTCCATGTTGCAGGTGCCGCCCGCGTAGCTGTAGTAGCCGATCTGCATCATCGCGTACTTGTACGTCCAGGCCGCGTACCCGGACGACGTCTTGCCGATCGCGCCCGACGTCGTGTCGGTCATCTGCAGGATGTGCTTGGTGCTGAAGACCCGGATGGCGGTCGAGGTGTTGCCCACGGCCGTCACGTAGATCTTGTCGCCGTACCAGGCCATCCCGCCCATGTGCGCCTCGGCGGCGGAGAAGCTGCTGCCGGTGCTGTTGGGCACGGCCAGGTACAGCATCCGGTACGACGGCTTGGCGGGGTCGTTGTAGTTGATCGCCTGGATCCGCGCGTCGTTGTACCGGTTCTCGTGTTCGGTGCTGAGTTCGTCGGTGCCGTGCCAGCCGGACAGGATGACCTTGTCGGCGCCCCACATCCCGTCGCCGTCGGCGTCGCCGGAGGTCGTGATGGCCTGGGGGACCCACGCCGTCGACCCGGCGCGGTCGGCGTCCCAGCACATCGCCTTGGTGGCCACCGGCGCCTTGGGCAGCGAGGCCTTTTCCGCGGTGGTACAGCCGGTCATGTTGTAGCTGGTGTCGTTGACGACGGTGTTCATGCTGACGTTCGGCAGCGCGTTGTCGAGCGCGGTCAGCGCGGCGGCCGGCGTGGCGTGCCACACGAGGTTCTGCTTGGTGGTCGTGGTCAGCGGGTCGCTGTAGGCGGCGCTCGCCGTCCCGGGCAGCGCCAGCACGCCGGCCGCCACGGCCAGCGCGAGGAGGATCGCTTTCGGAGTTCGCATGGCAGGAGTACGCCAGCCGGCAGTTCAAAATCCATACAGCGGCCTTGTACGGCCCTTGTACCGACCCGGCGCCGTCATTCCTCCCGCAGCTGTTCGAGGCTCGCGGTGCGCCACAACGCCGGCAGCGTCATCGCGGTCACCACCAGCACCGCGACGGCCGCGGTAGCGGTGAGGACGCCGATGGCCGCCACGTCAACCACCATCGGACGGTGCACCACCATGGTGAGCAGCAGCCAGTCGAGGCCGAGCCCGGCGAGCACGGCGACGACCACCGCCACCGCCACCGGAATCGCCAGCTGCCACAGCAGGGACCGGGCGAGCACCCCGCGCCCGACGCCGTTGGCCATGAGCGCGGCGAGACTGCGCCGACGTTCCCGCAGCTGCTCCCAGGCGGCGATCAGCAGGCTGCCCGCGGCGAGCAGCAGCACCAGGATCGAGCCCACCGACAGGACCCGGGTGATCAGCGCGGCCGTGCCGTCCCGTTCGGTGCCCAGCGAACTGACGACGCCGTTCCAGCCCACGACGTTGCGCACCCGCTCCACCAGTTCCGGCCCGGCGGCGGGGATCGTGGCGTTCGAGCTCAGCCCGAGACCGGTCGCGGTGGCCAGCGCCGACGGTGTGACGTACAGGATTCCCGGTTCTTCCCCGCCGGTGCGGTGGTACCCCGCCGCCGGAACCGTCCACTGTGGAGCCGACCCGGCGTTGCCGAACCAGAGCTGTTCCCCGGGGCCCGGTGCGGTCGCGCCGGCCGCGTGGACGTCGCCGTCGCGGCAGTCCGCGATGGCGAGCTCGGCGCACGTGCCGACGATCACGGAGGCCGGGTGCCCGGCCGCGTTCCGCACCAGGCCGCGGGTGGTCACCGGGAGGCCGGCGAGCCCGGGCAGGGCGTGCAGGGCGGCGGTGAAGGCCTGGACGTCGGCGAGGCTCGTGGCGAAGGCGGTCGCGAGCACCCTCGCGTCCGGCCGCGACGGGCGGTCGCTCTCGGCCCGCGCGTACACCCCTTGCAGGGCAATGGATCCGGCCAGGACGACGGCGATGCCGCTGACCAGGCGGGCCGCCGTCGCGCTGTCCAGCTGGAGCCGGCGCACGGCCAGCAGCCAGGCCGGCGAGCCGCCGCCGAGCACGCCCGCGACCCGTTCGACCAGCCACGGCAGCACCACGGGCAGGGCCGCGAGGATCAGCACCACCCCGCCGATCACGAGCGGATCCCGGGGGTCGCCGGTGCCCAGCCCGCCGGCCGCCAGCGCGCCGCCGGCGGCCAGGGGCACCAGGCGCCACCAGAGTTTCCGGCGCACCCGGGTCCCGCGCCGCACGACGCCGAGCGGCTCGATGACAACCCGCCGCAGCGCGAAGACGGCCGCCGCGCACGCCAGCAGCGGCAGCGCCGGCAGGACCAGGACGGCGAGGCGCCAGTCGGGCACGACGTCAGCGGCGAAGATGCCGCCGCGGAAGGCGGACACGGTGATCTCCGGGACGAACGCGCGCACGAGCAGGAACAGCCCGGCGCCGGCCACCAGCCCGGCGACCGAGCCGAGCAGGGCTTCGCCGGCGGCGATCCGCCGCACCTGGCCGCGATCGGCGCCGGCCAGGCGCAGCGCGGCCAGCCGCCGGTCGCGGGCGGCCGCGGCGAGCCGGGTGCTCGTGACGACGAAGACGAACACCGGCACCAGGCAGGTGGTCGCGCCCAGCACGGCCAGCAGCAGTTCGACCGGTTCGAGGCCGCGCCGGTGTGAGCGGCTGCCGAATTCTCCGACGGGGAAAGCCTGCGGATGCCGGGCGACGGTGTCGGAGCCGAGGTAGAAGTAGAGCTCGTTCGGGCCGGTGAGCCCGGCGTCGCCGATGGTGCCGATGACCCGGTGCGGGAACCGCGGGCGCAGCAGCTCTCCCTCCGGCGACCGCAGGAGGGCGGCGAGCGCGGGCGAAAGCACGGCCTCACCGGGCCCCGGCAGCCGGCCGACGCCGGGCGCGGCGGGCGGGTGCGGGCCGGTCGGCTGCACGAGGTAGCCCTGCAGCCCCCGGCCGCGGAACTCGTCGGCCCGGCCGACGGCGAGGAGCGGATCGACGCCGCTCGCGGCCGTGAACCGGGGCGTGCGCGCGGCGGACCGGTCGGCGCGCGTGTCGAGAAGGTGCGGCAACGACGTCGCGCTGAGCAGGACGACGACCCCGAGGCCGACCCCGACGGCGGTGAGGGCGAGCCGCACCAGCGCGGTCCGCGCACCACCGCCCCCGAGGGCGAGCCGCATGCCGAGGAGCAGGTCGGCGACCCACCGCCGGCTCACCCGGTCACCTCCGGAAAACCCGGCCACACCCGCACGCCCGCCACCCGAGGCCGGTTCACCCGGTCACCTCGAACTGTCGCGTGCGGCCGTCGCGCACGACCACCTCGCGGTCGGAGTACGCCGCCACGCGGGCCTCGTGCGTCACCAGGACCACCGCCGCGTCGCGCTGGCGGGCCGCGGTCGTCAGCAGGTGCATCACCTGCTCGCCGTTGAGCGAATCCAGGGCGCCCGTCGGCTCGTCGGCGAAGACCACCCGCGGTGCGGTCACCAGCGCGCGGGCCACCGCCACCCGCTGGCCCTGCCCGCCGGACACCTCGCCCGGCCGCTTCCCGGCCACGCCGGACAGGTCGAGTTCCGCCAGCACCGCCCGCGCGCGCTGCGCGGCGGCCCGGCCGCGTTCGCCGTTCAACCGCAGGGGCAGCGCCACGTTCTCCAGGCAGGTGAGCTCGGGGACCAGCTGCCCGAACTGGAAGACGAACCCGAATTCGGTGCGGCGCAACGCCGAGCGCGCCCGGTCCGGCATCGCGGCGAGGTCGGCGCCCCGGTAGCGGACCGCCCCGGCGTCCGGGAGCACGATCCCGGCCAGGCAGTGCAGGAGCGTCGACTTGCCGGCCCCGGACGGGCCCATCAGCGCCACGATCTCCCCCGCGCGCACCCGCAGGCCCGCGCCCGCCAGCGCCTCGGTGGGCCCGTACGCCTTCCGGACGTCGGTGGCTTCGAGCAGGAGCTCACTCATGCGATCTCCTCCGCCAGCCGGTCGAGCCGGGCCGCCGTGAGTTCCAGCCACCGGAGGTCGGCCTCCAGGTGGAACAGCGCGTGGTCGCAGATGAGCTGGTCGACGAGGTCGCCACCGGTCTTGCGGCGGGTCAGCTCGCGCATGGCGTCGAGGTGGGCGGCCCGCTGGACTTCGAGGACCTCCGCGGCGGGCCGCCCGGACAGCAGCGCGAGCACCACCTTCGTGTACAGCGTGTTGTGCAGGTACGCGTCGGGCTTCTCCGGGGTCGCCAGCCAGCCGGCGACGTCGGCGACCCCGGCTTCGGTGATCGCGTAGCGCTTCCGCTCGGGTCCGCCGTCCACCTCGACGCCGTCGGCCTCGACGAGTCCCTGTTTCAGCAGCCGGGCCAGCGTCGAATAGACCTGGCCGTAGTGCACCCGGCGGTCGTGCCCGAAGCGGTCGTCGTAGGCCCGTTTCAGGTCGTAGCCGTGCCGGGGGCCGGTTTCCAGCAGCCCGAGCAGCGTCAGTCCGATCGACATGCCGGCGACTGTACACGGTGTGTATAGCTAGAGTTTATACACCCGGTTTATAGTGACAGCGCCTCCGCCAAGACGGCCCGCAGCGGCGTCGCCGGACGGCCGAGCAGGGCTTCGAGGTCCGGCCCGGTCGTGGCGAACTCACCACGCCGAGCCGCCCGGAACATCCCGAGCAGCAGCTCCGCCCGCGCCGCCGGAACCCCGTGCCCGGCCAACCCGGCCGCCCAGGCATCGTCGGAGACCACCACTCGCCGGACGGACCGGCCGGTCAGCTCGGTCAACAGCGCGGCGACCTCCTCGAGGTCCAGCGCCACCGGCGCGGTCAACGGCGGGGTCGGCCCGTCGAACCGGCCCTCGTCGGCGAGGATGATCGCCGCGGCTTCGGCGAGGTCGGCGTGGGCGGTCCAGGAGACCGGCCCGTCGGCCGGCGCGGCCAGCTCGCCGGTCTCGAGCGCCGCCCCCAGCAGCAGCGGCACGGTGCTCGCGTAGAAACCATTGCGGAGCGCGGTGAACGGCACTCCTTCGGCCCGCCGCTCGGTGGCCGCGTGGTCGACCATCGGAGCGAACAGCGAATCGGCCGCCGCGGCCTGGTGACTGGTGTAGAGGACGCGCTTCGCCCCCGCCTCTCGCGCGGCTTCGATCGCGCGGACGTGGTGCGTCACGGCCCGCTCGCCCGCCTCGTCGGTCGAAACGACGAGGACCTGCGCCGCACCCTCGAATGCTTCGGCGAGCGAAGCCGGGTCGGCGAAGTCGCCACGGCGGACGCGGACACCCCGGGCGGCGAGGCCGGCCGCCCGCTCCGGTTCGCGGACACTGATCCCGATTTCGGCGGCCGGGACCCGCTCGAGCAGCCGGTCGACGATCCGCGACCCGAGCTGCCCGGTCCCCCCGGTGACGACGATCATGGTGCACCCCTTCGTGTGTTTACACTGATACTAGCGACGATAGCACCAGTGATACCACCGTAGGGATACCGGTGGAATCAGCCGCCGGCGAACGGGCGGCCCGCTGCGCGTCACGACGTGCGCCGCCGCCTTCGGGCAGTTCCGCCCGCGGGCGCGCGGCACCTCCCCGTTCCCGGCATGGCCGCGACGAAAGATCCGCGCGAGCGGCGGCAAGTCGTTGACCTCGAACGAGATTGAGCTGTTCGTGCCTATTTCTTGCTTCGGCGTAACAGCTTTCGGACTTCGCGCGCCATATCGGACGGCGTCCGCGCCAGTCCGGTCCCCGCCGCAGGAGGAGTTTCGTGATGGGTCCACGTCGTTCCCCGATGCCCCGAAGATCAAGACGCGCACTGGCCGTGGGGGTGGTCGTACCCCTCGCGATGGCCCTCGCCGCCGCGACGCCCGCTGCCGCCGCCGTGCCGGCCGGCTTCACCGACTCACTCGCCATCGGCGGTCTCAGCTCGCCGACCGCCGCCGCGTTCGCTCCCGACGGGCGGGTGTTCGTCGCGGAGAAGAGCGGCCTGGTCAAGGTGTTCGACAACCTGGCGGATCCGACCGCGACCGTGTTCGCCGACCTGCGCACACAGACGCAGGACTTCTGGGACCGCGGCCTGCTCGGGCTGGCGGTCGACCCGGCCTTCCCCGCCCGGCCGTACGTCTACGTCTCCTACACCCTCGACGCCCTCCCGGGCGGCACCGCGCCGAAGTGGGGCGACACCTGCCCGACGCCACCGGGCGCCACCGACGCCGGCTGTGTCGTGACCGGCCGGGTCTCGCAGCTCACGATGGGCCCGGACGGGACAGCGGTCAGCGAGAAGCCGCTGGTCACCGGCTGGTGCCAGCAGTACCCCAGCCACTCGATCGGCGCACTCGCCTTCGGCCCGGACGGCGCCCTGTACGCGGGCGGCGGCGACGGCGCCAGCTTCAACTTCGCCGACTACGGCCAGGTCGGCAACCCCTGCGCCGACCCGCCCGCGCCGGCCGGCACGAACCTCACGCCGCCGTCGGCCGAAGGCGGTGCGCTGCGGTCGCAGTCCCCGCGTCGCGCCGCCGGCCAGCCGGTGCTGCTCAACGGTGCCCTGCTGCGGATCGACCCGGACACCGGCGACGGCCTGCCCGGCAACCCGTTCGCGGGCAGCACCGACGCCAACGCCCGGCGTGTCATCGCCTACGGCTCCCGCAACCAGTTCCGGTTCGGGTTCCGGCCCGGCACCAGCGAACTGTGGGCCGGTGACGTCGGCTGGAACACCTGGGAAGAGATCAACCGCGTGACGAACGCCGGGGACGCCGTGGCCGAGAACTTCGGCTGGCCCTGCTTCGAAGGCACCGCCCGCCAGGCCGGCTACGACGGCGCGAACCTCGACCGCTGCGAATCGCTGTACTCGGCCGGCGGCCAGACCGCGCCGTACTACGCCTACAACCACAGCGCCAAGGTCGTCGCCACCGACCCGTGCCCCACCGGTGGCTCCTCGATCAGCGGGATCGCCTTCGAGTCGGGCAGCACCTACCCGGCCGAGTACGCCGGTGCGCTGTTCTTCGCCGACTCCTCCCGCGGCTGCATCTGGGCGATGCAGACTGTCGGCGGCCAGCCCAGTCCCAGCAAGCTGGTGCCCTTCGTGACCGGCGTCAACACGCCGGTGCAGGTGCTCACCGGCCCCGGCGGCGACCTCTTCTACGTCGCGCTGGGCAGCGGCGAACTGCGCCGGGTGAGCTACGCCGGCGGGACCAACCGGCCACCGGTCGCCGCGGCCACCGCGACGCCGTCCAGCGGGCCGGCGCCGCTGACCGTCCGGTTCGACGGCACCGGCTCCAGCGACCCGGACGCCGGCGACACCCTGTCCTACGCGTGGGACCTCGACGCGGACGGCGCCTACGACGACTCCGCGGACCCGCGGCCCACCTGGACCTACACCACCGCGGCGGCGGTCGACGCCGGCCTGCGGGTGACCGACTCCCACGGCGCTTCGGCGACCACGACGGTCCGGGTCACCGTCGGGACCCCGGCCGGGCTCGACCCCGTGCCGGTCATCGACGCGCCCGCCGCCACGCTGACCTGGTCGGTCGGGCAGACAGTGCCGTTCTCCGGCCGCGCCGTCGACGCCCAGGACGGCGAGCTGCCGCCCTCGGCGCTGTCCTGGCGGCTGGCCATCCGGCACTGCGCGACCAACGGCACCTGCCACACGCACAACGTCCAGGACTTCCCCGGCGTCGCGGCGGGGTCGTTCGTCGCGCCGGACCACGAGTACCCGTCGTACCTGCAGCTGACGCTGACCGCGACGGACTCGACGGGCCGCACCGGGTCCAAGACGATCGACCTCCAGCCGAAGACGGTGACGCTGAACTTCACCTCGAGCCCCAGCCAGGCACTGCTCACCGTCGGCGGGACCCAGCAGCGGACGCCGTTCTCGCGGACGGTGATCGCCGGGTCCACCAACTCGATCAGCGCGAACAGCCCGCAGAACGTGCCCCCGCTGAACATGAAGTACGCCTTCACCGGCTGGGCGCACGGAGGGCCGCGGACGCAGAACGTCGTCGCGCCGTCGACGGGGGCGACCTACCCTGCCTCGCTGGCTCTGCTCGCTGCCGCGCATCCCGTTCCACAGGAACGAGTCAAGGCGATCGGCCTGTGGGCCGGATTCAGCGGGATCGGAC
>NZ_JBSGAI010000107.1:0-7353 GCF_053600695.1 Amycolatopsis sp. NPDC005003
CCGATGCCCAGGGTGAACAACACCTGCAGTGCCCAGCTGATCAGATGCCCGACCAGCTCCGCGATGATGTCCCGCACCAACGCCCGCACCGCAGCGACGACCTCACCAGCGGTCTTGACACCACTGGACGCACCTTCACAGCCCTTCTGGGCGGTCTCCAGCAGCGTCACGGTGTCCTGCGCCCGCTGCCGGTAGGTGTCCGCGGCGGCGCCGGTCCAGGACGAGATGTCGGTTTTGACCATGCCGGTCAGGTCCTCACCGACACTGCCCAGCTCGGCCGCGATGTTCTTCCACGTCTCCGCCTGCGCCGCGATCTCATCCGCGTTCCCGGTCAGCCCGTTCAAGGCCTCCTTCAACGGCCCGACGTGCTCCATCAGCCAACCGACCCCGGCCGCCAGGATCGCACCGAACGGGTCCATCGCCATCGACAACGCATCCAGCGCCGTCCCGACCGCGCCCAGCGCCACCGCAGCCCAGTCCCCGCTCTCGATGGCCGACTTCAGGTCGTTCGCCGACTCCAGCAGCGAAATGCCCGAATACGCCTTCGTGGAGTCCTTTGTCTCCGCCACCAACGGGTTCGCCACTGCTTGACCTTCTTTTCGTCGGGCCTTCAGACAAAATTAGCAGCGCCGTCACCTGGCACGGTGGCCGCGGAGCCTGCCTGCCCGAAAATCCGTGATCGCTGTCCGAGGCGGGCAACCACGCGGGCGACGTGGAGGTGATCACCACCCCGGCGGGCCGACGAGTGGGCGATTCCGACCTCTTCCCGGGCCGTGACCCGCTCTTAAAGTCACGAGAAAGATCCCCGACCGGAAGAGGCGCCATGGACGGGCTGATGCAGCCACGGCCGCTCACCATCGCCCACCTCCTGGAGCGTGCCGAGCGGCTCTTCGCGCACAAGGAAGTCGTCACGGCCGGAGGTGAGCGGCGGACCTACGCCGAGGTCGCCACCGGGACCCGGCGCCTGGCCACCGCGCTGGACGCACTCGGCGTCCCGGCCGGTGCCCGGGTCGCCACCTTCGCGAGCAACCACCGCCGCCACCTCGAGCTCTACCTGGCGGTGCCGGTCACCAAGCGGGTGCTGCACCCGATCAACATCCGGCTGACGGCGGAGCACCTCGAGTACATCGTCGAGCACGCCGAGGACGACGTCCTGTTCGTCGATCGCGCGCTGCTGCCGCGGATCTGGCCGAGCGCCGGCCGGCTGCCGGGGGTGCGGTACTGGGTGGTGCTGCCGGACGACAGCGGCGAGCCGATCCCGAACGACCCCCGCGTCCTCCACTACGACGACCTGGTGTCCGCGGCCGCGCCCGCCACGGGCTCGTTCGAGGACACGTTCGCGCTCGCCGACGAGCACCTCGCGGCCGGGCTCTGCTACACCTCCGGGACGACCGGGCCGCCCAAGGGCGTGCTCTACAGCCACCGGTCGACGGTCCTGCACTGCCTGGGGACGCTCGCCGCGGGCCTCGTCGGCCTCGCCGAAAGCGACGTCGTGCTGCCGATCGTGCCCATGTTCCACGCCAACGCCTGGGGCCTGCCCTACGGCGCGATGATGGCGGGCGCGGCCCTGGTCCTGCCCGGCCCGTCCGCGGACCCGGACCACCTGTTGCGGCTGATGGCGGCCGAGCGGGTCACCGTCGCCGGCGCCGTCCCCACGGTGTGGACGGGCATGGCACCCGGGCTGCGGGACCACGACCTGAGCGCGACGCGGTTCCTGCTCGGCGGCGGCTCGGCCGTCCCGCCGGCCCTGTCGGAGGCCTTCCGCGCCGCGATCGGGGTGCCCATCACGCATTCCTGGGGGATGACGGAGATCAGCCCGGTCGGGGCGATCGGCGGCACGCGCACCCAGCACCGGGACGCGCCCGAGGCGGACCGGGTGGCGGTGCGGGCCGCCCAGGGCCAGCCGGTGCCGCTGGTGAAGCTGCGGATCGCCGACGTCGAGACCGGCCGGGAGCTGCCTCGCGACGGCGTCGCCGTCGGTGAGCTGCAGGTCGCGGGCCCCTGGGTGGCGGGCGGCTACTACCGGGCGGCCGCCGACGGCAGCTTCACCGCCGACGGCTGGCTGCGCACCGGCGACCTGGCCACCATCGACGCCGACGGCTACCTGCGGCTGGTGGACCGGATGAAGGACCTGATCAAGTCCGGCGGTGAGTGGATCTCCTCGGTCGAGCTCGAGAGCGCCATCACGGCCCACCCCGACGTCGTCGAAGCCGCGGTGATCGCCCGGCCGGACCCCCGGTGGATGGAACGTCCGGTGGCGTACGTGGTGCTGCGCGAAGGCGCTGAAACGGCGGCCGAAGAGCTCCGGGCGCACCTCATGCCGAGGGTGGCGAAGTGGTGGCTGCCCGACGAGTTCGTCTTCGTGCCCGCCTTGCCGAAGACGGGCACCGGCAAGATCTCGAAGAGCGCCCTGCGCGACTCGCTGAAGGTCGGCTGAGCCATCAGGACGCGACCGCCCGCAGCTGGTGGAGCCGGAGCCCGAGCTGCAGTTCCAGGTCGTTTTCGTGGCGCCAGCCGGCGCCGAGCACCGCGGCGGCCCGGTCCAGGCGCTTGAGCAGGGTGTTGACGTGCAGGTGCAGCGCGCGGGCGGTGGCCGCGACGTTGCCGCGGTGCACGTAGTACGCGCCGAGCGTGCCGACCAGATCGGTGCCCCGCCGCCGGTCGTACTCCAGCAGCGGGCCGATCGAGCCGGCCAGGAACCGGTCGAGCTCGCCGGCCCGCTCGGGGTCGAACACCATGGCGTACAACGCGTATCGGCGGGTGGTGGCGCCCCCGTCGGTGTGCCCCAGCGCGCGCATGACCGCGCCGCAGCGGCCGGCCAGCGAAAACGCCCGGGCCCAGTCGTGGCCGCCCGCCCGTTCCCCGACGACGATGACGGGCGCGCCCAGTGTCCGCCGGAGTCTCGTGTGGACCTCCGCGACGGTCGCCTCGTCGTCGGCGCCGGGCAGGATCATCGTGGCCCGGCCCAGGTGCTCGCCGGCCAGCCCGGCGCGCTCCCGGGCGATGTCGTGCAGGTGCCGCGCGAGGTCGCCCGGCGGCGCCGCGGGGGAGTCCGCGACCAGCACCAGGTCCAGGCGGTCGACGTCGATGGCGCGGGCCCGGGCGCGAGCCCGCTGGGCCGGGCCGATGCCGGGGCTGCCGACCATCAGCTCGGTCAGCAGCTCGCCGCTCAGCCGCTCGCCGGCCTCGGCGACGGCCCGCTCCTTGAGGATGAGCAGCCCCAGGATGTGCGTGGCGCGCTCGAGGGTGCGCAGGTCCGTGTCGTCGCCGGTGCCCGACGGACGGCTCCACACGAGCGCGCCGAGGTAGCTGTCGCCGGCCTGGACGGCCGCCACGCTGCGGTCGGTCCCGCCGGTGCCGGGCGACGTCGTGCAGCGGCCGGTGCGGCGGGCGTCCTCGACGGCTTCGGCCAGATCCGTCCCCAGTGGACGGTCGCCCCGGTCCAGCAGCGTGATGCTGCCGCCCAGCTGGTCGGCGAGGTGCTGCGCGACGTCGCCGGGGGTGCCGCCGCCGAGCACGACACCGGTCAGGGCTTCGTGGATCGCCTGTGCCCGCTCGATCTTCCCGTACGCCACCCGGAGGTCCCGCAACGCGGTCTGGCTCGCTTCGTAGAGCCGGGCGTTGTCGAGGGCGACGGCGGCGTGGTCGGCGAAGGCGTTCAGCAGCGCGATCTCCTCGGCCTGGAACGACCGTTCGGAGCGGTCGGCGGCGAACAGCGCGCCCACCGCTTCGCCGCGGATCACCAGCGGCACGCCGAGCAGCGCCACCAGGTCTTCGGTGACGACCAGGCGGTCGAAGTTCGGGTCGTGCTGGATGAGCGTCGAGGTGGCGTAGTCGCGCACCCAGTGTGGGCTCTTGGAAGCCAGCACCTTGCCGCCGAGCCCGACTGTCGCCGGGATGGTCGCCGCGAGGAACTCCGCGGAGATCGTCCCCTCCGATGCGCGAGCCGACAGCCTGCCGTCGGCGCCGACCAGCGAGAGGTAGGTGAAGTCGGTGCCGATCAGGTCGTGGGCGTGGTGGACGATCGACTGCAGCACCTCGTCGAGCTCGCCGAGCGCGGTGAGCGACTTGACCGTTGCGTACAACGACGCCAGTTCGCGCTGCCGGCGCGGTTCCGCCGCACTGGTCACCGGGCTCGCCCTCCTCGGCGTCGAGGTGGGCGAAAGACCCACCGCTGCGGCGGGAGGAGTGGGTGGTCCACACCTCCGGTCGCAGGGTAGCGCCGCCCTACCATCACCGCCAGCACCTGCTGACCTCATCGACGAAGGCGGCACCCATGGCCATTCCGCTCACCCAACCCGAAGGGCAGTCCGGCACCGGGGTGCCCCTGACCCCGCGCCGGGGCTTCCGCAAACTGCTCGCGGCCGGGCTCATCGGCAGCTCGATCGAGTGGTACGACTTCTTCCTCTACGGCACCGCGGCCGCGCTGGTGTTCCCCAAGGTGTTCTTCCCGCACGCGTCGGCGCTGACCGGGACCCTGCTGGCGTTCAGCACCTTCTGGGCCGGGTTCGTGGCCCGGCCGATCGGCGGGGTCCTCGCCGGGCACCTCGGGGACAAGTACGGGCGCAAGCCGGTGGTCGTCGCCTGCCTCGCGCTGATGGGGGCGGCGACCTTCCTGATCGGCTGCCTGCCCAGCGCGGCGAGCGTCGGCGCGCTCGCTCCGACGCTGCTGGTGATCCTGCGGTTCGTCCAGGGCCTCGCGGCCGGCGGGCAGTGGGGCGGCATCGTGCTGCTGCTGACCGAATCCGCCAGTCCCAAGCGGCGTGGCTTCGCCGGGACCTTCGGGCAGACGAGCGTGCCGGTGGCCGTGATCCTGTCCAACCTGATCTTCGTGGCGGCCAGCGGCCTGATGCCCGACGCGGCCTTCCTGAGCTGGGGCTGGCGCATCCCGTTCCTGCTCAGCGTCGTCATGTTCGGCGTGGTGCTCTACATCCAGGCCAAGGTGGAGGACACCCCGGAGTTCCGGCAGCTGCAGGAAGCCGTGGCGGACCACGACGGCCCGGTGGTCCGGGCGCCGCTCGCCCAGGTGCTGCGCAGCAAGTGGGGGACCATCCTGCTCGGCTGCGGGCTGTTGTCGGCCACCAACAGCCTGTTCTACGTCAGCATTTCCGGCCTGCTGAGCTACGGCACCGGCACGCTCAAGCTCCAGCGCGATTCGCTGCTCGCGGTGGTGCTGCTCAGTTCCGCGGCGATGCTCGCGACGATCCCGCTGTCCGGTCACTTCTCGGACAAGGTGGGCCGCCGCCCGCTGATCCTCGTCGGCGGGCTGGGCGTCGCCATCTGGGCGTTCCCGTACTTCGGGCTCGTCGGCACCGCGTCCCTGCCGCTGATCTTCGTCGCGGTGGCCGTCGGGTTCGTGTTCCAGTGCCTCACCTACGGCCCGATCGCGAGCTTCCTCGGCGAGCTCTTCGCACCCAACGTCCGCTACTCGGGCGCGTCGCTGGCCTACCAGCTCTCCGCGATCGTCGTCAGCGGTGGCACGCCGTTCCTGATGACGGCGCTGATCGCGGAGGCCGGGAGCACCTGGCCGGTCGCCGTCTACATCACGCTGATGGGGCTGATCACCTTCGCCAGCGCGTGGTTCCTGCCGGAGACGAACCCCGCCGAGGTCCGGGCCGATCCGCACGCCGTGCCGGGCGCGCACCTGCACCGGGCGGCCGCGCGATGAGGAAGACACTCGCGGTCTCGGCTGCCCTGGTGCTGGCGGCGAGCGCGCCCGGCCCCGCTCTCGCGTCTCCCGCGGCCCCGGACTGCGCCGGGCTGGCCGGGCTGCGGATTCCGGCGTCGGCGATGAGCCTGCCGACCTCCGGCGGGATCGTCACGGCGGCGGCCGTCGTGCCCGGTGGCTACTGCCGGGCCGACGCCGAACTCCACCCCGTCGACCCGGCCGCCCCGGCCATCAAGCTGCGCGTCGCCCTGCCCCTCGCCTGGAACCACCGCGCGCTGATGTTCGGCGGCGGCGGGTTCAACGGCACCATCCCCGACGTGACGGCGAACGTGCCGTTCGGCCCGGCCGACCGGCCGGCACCACTGGCCCGGGGGTACGCGACCTTCGCGAGCGACTCCGGCCACCAGCAGAACCCGGCGTCCCCGCCGTCACTGGACGGGTCGTTCGGCGTGAACGACGAAGCCCTGACCAACTTCGCCGCCGGAGACGCGCTCAAGAAGACCCGGGACGCGAGCCTGTTCCTCATCCGGCACGCCTACTCGGCGGCGCCGGCCGAAGTCTTCTTCGCCGGCGGGTCGACCGGCGGCCGCGAGGCGCTCGTCGTCGCCCAGCGGTGGCCGTCCGCGTTCGACGGCGTGATCTCCGCTTTCCCGGCCTGGAACAACCTCGCCGAGATCCTCGATCTGGGCTACCTGACGCAGGTTCTGTCGCGTCCGGGCGCGTTCCCCGATCCGGCGAAGCAAAAGCTCCTCTACGACAGCGTCATCAAGACGTGTGACGGCCGGGACGGTGTCGCCGATGGCGTCGTCTCGGACCCGGGCTGCCGCTTCGACCCGCGGGTGCTGCGCTGCCCGGGCGGGGCCGACACCGGCCCGGGGTGCCTGTCCGACGCGCAGATCGGGGCGGTGACGGCGATGTCGTCGCCGTTCCGGTGGCCGTACCGGATCGCCAGCGGCGAGACGCAGTACCCGGGGTTCCCGTTCCTGTCGGGGGCGGACATGCGGACGCCGTTCCTCGGCTTCGGCACCACCGCACCGGCCGACCCGATGCCGGTGACCAGCGGCTACGGGATGCAGTACTGGGCCCAGTGGGTCAAGTACTTCCTGACCCGGAACCCGGCGCAGAACGCGCTGGACATCGATCCCCGGCACCCCGGCAAGTGGCTCGGCCGGATCAGCGCCCTGTCGCTGGTCGAGGACCGCAACAACGCCGACCTGCGGCCGTTCGCCCGCGCCGGCGGCAAGCTGATCCTGCTGCACGGCGCCGCGGACGAACTCGTCTCGCCGTACTCGACGAACGACTACTACGAGCGGGTGCGCGCGGTGGCGGGCCCACGCGCGACCGACGCGTTCCTTCGGTACTACGTCGTGCCCGGCGCCAACCACGCCAATTTCGGGACTCCGGCGTTGGCGGCGAGCTGGGATTCGCTCACCGCGCTCGAGCGGTGGACCGAAACCGGCCGGGCGCCGGTGAACCAGGTCGTCACCGACCTGGCCCACCAGCGCACGCGGCCGCTGTGCGAATACCCGGGCTGGCCCCGGTACCGCTCGGGTGATCCGGACAGCGCCGCGAGCTTCGCCTGCACCCGCTGAACCGGCCGCGACTCGTCGTGCAGCAGGATCAGCTTGCCGCCGGCGCGGGCGAACGGCCGCAGGTCGGCGTTGTTGCGGTCCTCGACCAGCGAC
>NZ_JBSGAI010000108.1:0-5278 GCF_053600695.1 Amycolatopsis sp. NPDC005003
CGTCCGCGGCGTGGTAGGGCAGGCCGGTCCGCTCGGCGATCCGGGCCGCGAGCGTCGACTTGCCCGAACCGGTCACCCCGACGATGACGATGCGGCTAACCCGAATTACCACTCACGACCAGTCTCACCCATCCCGAGTGGACAAGCGGGCGTAAGCCAGCGAAAGCCCGATCACGATGTAGCAAGCCGCGCGCAGGGCTCCTTCGCCCAGCATCTGCGTGCCCATCGGGTCCTGCAGGACCTCCGCCGGCGCCATCGACCAGTTCTGCGTCAACAGGAACGGGTGCAGCCAGTCCAGCGACGTCAGGAACCCGAGGATGGTGAACACGATGTCGCCCGCCAGCACCGAAGCCACCACCAGCATCGGGTGCTCCGTCCAGCTGGAGATGGCCAGCGCCACCGCGCCGACCGCCCACAGCTGCAGCACCACCCAGCCCGCCACAAGCAGGATCCGCGCCAGCGCGCCGCCGAGGGACAACGTCGTGCCCGACAGCGTGAACAGCGAATCCGTGCCGTTGATGATCAGGCCCGTCACCACGCCCGTCACGCACATCGCCAGCACCGAGACCACCGAAACCGTCGCGACGCCGAACGCCTTGACCGCCAGCAGGCGACCCCGCCCGACGGGCGCGATCAGCCAGCCGCGCAGTGTTCCGTGGGACGTCTCGCCCGCGATCGCGTCGGCGCCCGCCATGGCCGAGGCCAGCGGCAGCAGCAGCGCCAGCGACATCACGATCGCCGCGATCGGCAGCACGAACGCGTTGTTGACCGCCGACGCCAGCAGCGCTCCGCCGCCGTCGTTCGGGCCGCCGCCCGAGGAAGCCGTGTCGTCCACCAGCGTCAGGCCGATGCCGATCACCACCGGGATCAGCGCCAGCAACCCCAGCACGGCCAACGTCCGCGGCCGCCGGAAGATCCACCGCAGCTCCGCGGCCAGCAGCCGCGGCAACGGCACCGTGTCGTGGCCCGTGCGGGCCGCCGGTGCCTCCAGGACCGCTGTCATTCCGCCCCCTCCGTCAGCCGCGCGAACAGGTCTTCCAGGCCGGTGCGGGCCCGCGTCGCCTCGTGGACCGCGACCCCCGCGCCCACCAGGACCTGCAGCACCCGCGGCGCCTCGGCCGCGGTGAGGTCGGCCCGGACGCCGTCCGGCGTGAGCCGGGCGCCGATCCGGTTCTCCCGCAGCACCTCCACCGCCTGTTCCGCGTCCGGCGTGCGGACCAGCAGGGCCGCGTTCCCGGACTCCAGCAGCTCCGCCAGCTCGCCCTGCGCGACGACGTTCCCGCTCTGCAGCACGGCGACGTGCGTGCAGGTCGCTTCGACCTCGGCCAGCAGGTGCGACGACACCAGCACGGTGACGCCCTCGGCGTGCAGCTCGGCGACGATCCTGCGGATCTCCCTGGTACCAGCAGGGTCGAGGCCGTTGGTCGGCTCGTCGAGCACGACCATCTTCCGCGGCACCAGCAACGCCGAAGCGAGCCCGAGCCGCTGCTTCATGCCGAGCGAATACCCCTTGTACCGCCGCCGCGCCGCGCCGGTCAGGCCGACGCGCTCCAGCGCCGAGTCGACCGCCGCCGGAATCCCGGCCGAGGACAGCCGCGGTTCCGCCGCGGCGAAACGCAGCAGGTTGTCGCGCCCGGACAGGAACGGGTGGAAGCCCGGCCCCTCGACCAGCGCGCCGACGTCGGGCAGCGCGTGCGCGGCGGCGTCCGGCATCGGACGGCCGAGCAGCTCGACCTCGCCCTCGGTCGGCCGGACCAGCCCGAGCAGCATCCGGATGGTCGTCGTCTTGCCCGAGCCGTTCGGCCCGAGCATCCCGACCACCGCGCCCGCGGGGATGTCGAGGTCGACGTGGTCGACCGCGACCGTGCTGCCGTAGACCTTGCGCAAGCCCCGGGTCCGCGCGGCGAGCGGGACCGCCGGGGCGGAGGCCTCCGAAGAAACCTCCGCCCCGGACTGGAGAGCCGTGCTGGTCACTTCTGACCCAGCGCTTCGTACAGAACCTGCTCCGGCACCGCACCGGCGGCGAACCGGCCGTCGTCGGTCAGCACCGCGCTGCCCACCTTCGTGGTGAAGAGGTAGCCGCTGCCCCAGGTGCCGTTGACCTTCTTGCCGAACCGCTCGAGCAGCGCCTTCGGGTCCGCGTTGGCACCGCGGCCCTCACGACCCTGCTGCTTCGGCGCCGCGTTCAGCGCGTCCGCCGGAACCTTGCCGGTGACGACGGTGTCCCAGCCGTCGCCGACGACCTTGACGTCCTGCTTGGCCTGCTCGGCCAGGTCCTTGGCGTGCTGGTCGATCTGCGGCGTCTTCTCCTGCACCTTGGCGCCCTTCGGCGGGGTGAAGGTGAAGAGGTCGGCGGGCTGCTGGGTGAACTCGATCTCGGTGAACGCGACCTCCAGCGCCGGCGTCGCCGTGCCGTTGCTCAGCACCGACACCCGCAGCGGCATCCGCGTCTGCGAGTCGACCGCGACGCGGATCTCGCGCAGCAGCGTCCGCTCGGTCGGCTTCGGCGTCAGGACCAGCTCGTAGGCCGAGCGGCCGGCGACGGACGCGGTGCCGTCGACCGACACCGTGCTGCTCTCGCGGACCTTCGCCAGCAGCTCGGTCGACGCCGCCAGCGGGTCGGCCGTCTTGTCGCTGCCCGCGCCCTTGCGCTGGGCCACGTCGGCCGGAACGGTCAGCTTGGTCGCGGTGTTCGTCTTGGAGCTGTAGTCCCAGACGGTGGTGCCGTCGTGGACCACGGTCTCCTGGCTCGCGCCCTGCGTGACGGCCAGCCGGCTCTTGCCCGCGCCGTCGGTGAAGATGTGGGCGGAGTCCATGTTCAGCGCCTGCGCGCCCGGCACCGCGTTCCCCACCGCGGGCAGGCCCAGGTCGTTGCTCACCTTCAGCGTGCCGTCGAACGCGCCCGGCTTCGCCTTGACCACCGACTGCACCAGGTCCTCGGCGCTCACCTGCGGCAGCGCCGGCTTGTCGTCGGCACTGGCCGGCATCGCGACGAACGCGAGCCCGCCGGCACCGAGCGCGGTGCCGAGGACAGCGGCCGTGATGCCCTTCGTCTTCGGTTTCATGCGTCTCTCCCTGTGGTGTTCCCGGACTCGAGTGTGCCCGGCTCCCTGGCCACGACGCTTCCCTCTCGAGGCTGAGATACCCCTGAAGGTTCCCTCTCCGACACTGAGATCGTGCTGAGAGCTGGCGCACGACCTGCGGAAACCGGCCATGATGAGTCTCGTGAAACCTCGGATGCTGGTGGTCGACGACGAACCGGGCGTGCGGAAGGCACTGCAGCGCGGGCTGCGCGCGGAGGACATGGACGTGGTCACGGCCGCGGACGGGCCCACCGGCCTGCAGCTGGCGAGCACGGGCTCCTTCGACGTCATCCTGCTCGACATCATGCTGCCGGGCCTGTCCGGCTACCGCGTGCTGGAACGGCTGCGCAAGGACGGCGTCACGACGCCGGTGCTGCTCGTCTCGGCCAAGGACGGCGAGATCGACCAGGCCGACGGCCTCGACCTCGGCGCCGACGGCTACCTCGTCAAGCCGTTCTCGTTCGTGGTGCTGGTCGCCCAGGTCCGCGCGGTGCTGCGCCGGGCCGGGCCGGAGGCCGGCCGCGGCACGCTGCGGCTCGGCGCGCTGGCCGTCGACCGCGGGCTGCGGCAGGTGCACTGGCACGACGAAGAGGTCGGGCTGAGCCCGCGGGAGTTCGCGCTGCTGGAGGTGCTCGTCGGCCGGGCGGGCACGGTCGTCACCAAGGACGAGCTGTTGCGCGCGGTGTGGGGCGAGGAGCAGGCGGTGACCCGCAACCTCGTCGAGGTCTACGTCGGGTACGTGCGCCGCAAGCTCGACGCCGTCGGGGCCGGCGCGCTGCTGCGGACCGTGCGGGGGCATGGCTACCTGGCGTCCGACGCGCAGCTCGACGAGGTCATCACGCCGTGACCTCCTGGTGGCGGGGCCGGACCCTGCAGGTCCGGATCACCGTGCTGGCCGCGACGATCACCCTGGTCTGCCTGCTCGGGCTGGCGGCGCTGGCCGCGTCGAACCTCTCCCCGCTGCTCATCGGCTCGGTCGACCGCGAGCTCTCGTCCGCGCTCGGCCCGGCCGGCGCCGAGGTGAGCGCCGGGCGGCCGCTGTCGGGCGCGGCACCGGTGACGTTGCGGGTGCTGGACATCGCGGGCACGCCGGTGGACGGCGGCACCCCGACGGGGCTGGCGCCTGCCGACGTTTCGACGCTCAAGGCGGGGCAGCCGGTGCAGCGCGACGGCGCGCGGTACCTCGGCACGGTCGTCAGCGCGCCGGACGGGGCACAGCGGCTGGTCGTCGCCGGGGCCGGCCTGGTCGGGTTCGCCGCCGCGGTGCACTACGGCGGGGTGTGGCTGGTGGTCGTCGCGGCGGCCGGCGCGCTGGTCGCGGGCTTCGCGACGTGGCTGGTGGTGCGCCTGTCGCTGCGGCCGGTCGCGCGCATGCGGGGTTCGGTGCGGTCGCTGCCCCCGGGGGCGCGGCTGGCGTTGCCGGACTCGCACGACGAGCTGCGAGCGCTGGCGGAGGAGTTCAACGCGCTGCTGGAACGGCAGGAGCAGGCGGCCGAGCGGCTCCGGCGCTTCACCGGCGACGCGGCGCACGAGCTGCGGTCACCGGTCGCGTCGATCCGGGTGCAGGCCGAGGTGGCGGTGACCAACCCGGATCCGGAGCTGGCGCAGGAAACGCTGTCGGACATCTTGACCGAGGCCGAGCGGCTGTCGTCGCTGCTGGACGGCCTGCTGTCCCTGGCCCGGTCGGACGCGGGGGAGGTGCCACCGGCCGCGCCGGTCGAGCTGGTGAGCGAGGTGCGTTCGGCGGTGGCCCGGCTGCCGGCGGGCGCACCGGAGACGCGGGTGAGCACGGCGGTCGCGCAGGCGTGGGCGTCTTCGGCGCACGCGGAGGTGGAGCTGGTGCTGGACAACCTGCTGCGCAACGCGTGCCGATACGCGCGTGGGCAGATCGTGGTGTCGGTGCTGGCGTCGCGGTCTTCGGTGCGGGTCGTGGTCGACGACGACGGCCCGGGGATCGCGCCGGAGCACCGGGAGAAGGTGTTCGACCGGTTCTACCGGATCGCGGACGACCGGGCCCGCTCGTCGGGCGGCACGGGCCTGGGGCTGGCGATGGTCGCGGAGACGGTCCGGCGCCGGGGAGGGCGGGTCCAGGTGAGCGAGTCCCCGGACGGCGGCGCCCGGTTCGTGGTCGTCTGGCGCGCGGCCGGCCCGGGGTCGTGAGTGGTAATTCGGGTTCTAACCCGAATTACCACTCA
>NZ_JBSGAI010000109.1:0-3784 GCF_053600695.1 Amycolatopsis sp. NPDC005003
CAAATTTCTTCAATTTTTCCCTCACCTTCGTTTTTTCTTTTTTTTTTTTGCTGGCCGAGGTGGGGGGGGGGGGGGCGGGTGGGCCGCCCCGCCGCCGGTTCAGGGCTTACAGGGCCCGAAGTAGCGGCACTCGATCAACGCCCGCGGGTCGAGGGCCCGCGCGCGCGGCTCGAGGACGTCGAGCCGGGCGGCGACCTCGGCCAGGTCCACGACGCCGCTCGCGGTCAGCGCGAAGAACCGCTCCTGGGTGTCGTGCTCGGCGCAGCCGCTGCCGCGGAGGTTGCCCGCCGGGACGAGCGCGAAGACCTCTTCGCCTTCGTTGCCGAACGTGAAGTAGCTCTGCAGCTGGACCGGGGTGGTGTCGCCGACGTCGTTGACCTGCTGGCCGCCGTACGTCTCGGGGTAGTGCCAGCCGGCGTGCACGTCGTCGGCGAACCACACCCGCGCGGGATCGCTGTCACCGTCGAGGAGCCAGCCGCGTGCGGTGAGGAACTCGTGCACCCCGAGCTGGCGGGCGACCATGAGGTCGGACGTGGTCATCGCGGTCCCTTCGGACGAAGTCGGGTACTCACGCTCAGTGTCGCGCTTGGCTGGTTTCCACGACCGGGTGACCCGCGTCCGGGAAGGGAGACGCCCGGCCGGCTACACGATGCCCGCCGAGATCAGCTGCTGCCAGATCTCGCCCTGGTCGACGACCTCGACGCCGTGCTTCTCGGCCTTCGTCAGCTTGCTCGCCCCGACGTCCGCGCCGGTGATGAGCAGGTCCGTGCTCGCCGAAACCGACGTCGCCGTGGTCGCGCCCGCCCGCTCGCAGAGCCGCTGGAACGTCGGGCGGGGGACCTTCTCACCGGAGCGCGGGTCGCTGATCGCGCCGGTGACCACCACCGTCTTGCCCGCCAGCGGCGCGCCCGCCGCGACGACCGGCGGGAGGTCCTCCTCGCGCACGTCCAGCGAAACGCCCGCCTCCCGCAGGCGCTCGAGCTCGGGGCGCAGGCGGGTGAGGTGCTCGACCAGCGAAGCGGCGACCTTCGGCCCGATGTCCTCGACGGCCACGAGCCCGTCGACGCCGGCGTCGGCGACGTCTTCCAGGGAGCCGAACCCGGCCCGGCACAGACGGGCGGCCGTGCCTTCCGAGGCCATCGGGATCGCCAGCCCGATCAGCGCCCGGCGCAGGCCGACCGACCGGCTCGCGTCGATCGACTCGATCATCCGCGTGGCGGAGACCTCGCCGATGCGGTCGAACTCGAGCAGCTTCTCCTTCGTCAGCCCGTAGAAGTCCGACGGGTGCTCCAGGATCCCGGCCTCGGCCAGCCGTTCGATCCACACGCCGCCGATGGCGTCGATGTCCGCCGCCGCCCGCGACGCCCAGTGGATCAGCCGCCGCACCGTCTGCGCCGGGCAGGAAACGTTGGTGCAGAACAGCTCCCGGCTGTTGCCCTGCTCGGTGAGCGGCTGCCCGCACGACGGGCACTCGCTCGGCGGGACGATCTCCCGCTCGGCACCCGTGCGCTTCGAGGCGTCGAGCACGCCGGCGACGAACGGGATCACGTCGCCGGCGCGGCGCACCAGCACGGTGTCGCCGATCTTGATGCCGCGGGCGCGGATCACCTCCTGGTTGGCCAACGTCGCGCGGGTGACGGTGGTGCCGCCCACGAACACCGGCTCCAGCCAGGCGACCGGGGCGATCTTGCCGGTCTTGCCGACGTCCCAGACCACATCGGACAGCACGGTGGTCTTCTCCTCGGCCGCGAACTTGAACGCCAGCGCACCGCGCGGCGAGCTCGACCGGGTGCCGGCCGCCGCGTAGGCGTCGCGGCTCGCCAGCCGCAGCACGGCGCCGTCGAGGTCGTAGTCCAGGTCGTTGCGCTGCTGTTCGATCTCGCCGATCACGGTCTGCGCCTCGGCGGCGCCGGCGCAGCGCCGCATGTCGGCCGCGGTGAAGCCGAGTGTGTGCAGCGCGCTGCCGAGGTCGGCCTCCGCGCTGTCGGGCTCGGTGTGCAGGTCGAAGGCGAAGAACCGCAGCCGCCGCTCGGCCACGGTCGCGGGGTCCTTCGCGCGCAGGGTGCCGGCCGCGGCGTTGCGCGGGTTGATCAGCGGCTTGTCCGGGTGGGCGGTGTTGTAGGCGGCGAAGGTGGAGCGCAGCATGACGGCCTCGCCGCGGACCTCGACCCGGCCCGGCGCGGCGACCTGCTCCGGGATCCCGTCGGTCAGGGCGCGCACGAGCACCGTGACGTCGTCGCCCGTCGTGCCGTCGCCGCGGGTGACGGCCCTGGCCAGCCGCCCGTTTTCGTAGACGACGGCCAGCGACAGGCCGTCCAGCTTCGGCATCACGACCACCGGTTGGCCGGGGAATCGGTCGAAGAACGCCTCGACCTGCTCGGGTTTGGTCGCCTTCTCCAGTGACAGCATCGGCCGGGAGTGCCGGATCGGCGCGTGCAGCACCGCGGGCGCGCCGACCTGGTCGAGCGGGTTCGGGTCGGGCGTGAGGTCCGGGTGCGCCTCGATCAGGCTCCGCAGCTCGTCCTCGACCACGTCGTACTCCGCGTCCGCCACCAGCGGCGAACCCCGGTAATAGGCGTCGCGCAGCACCGTGATGCGGTCGGCGAGTTCCTGGATGCGTTCCTGAGCGTTCACGGCGAGGACGTTACCGGGCAGCACCGACAAGAACGGGCAGCCTGGATGAACTCCAGGGTTACGATCAAGATCATGCGATTCGCCATCAAGACCTCGCCCCAGAACACCGAGTGGGCGGACATGCTCGCCGTCTGGCAGGCCGCGGACGAGATCGAGCTGTTCGAGTCCGGCTGGACCTTCGACCACTTCTACCCCATCTTCTCCGATCCGACCGGCCCCTGCCTGGAGGGGTGGGTGACGCTGACCGCGCTGGCGCAGGCCACGAAGCGGCTGCGGCTGGGCACGCTGGTCAGCGGCATCCACTACCGCCACCCCGCGCTGCTGGCGAACATGGCCGCGACGCTCGACATCGTCTCCGGCGGCCGGCTGGAGATCGGCGTCGGCGCCGGCTGGAACGAAGAGGAGTCCGGCGCGTACGGCATGGAGCTGGGCACGATCAAGGAGCGCAGCGACCGCTTCGAGGAAGCGTGCGAGGTCCTCGTCGGGCTGCTGACCCAGGAGACCACGACGTTCCGGGGCGAGCACTACCAGCTGACCGACGCGCGCTGCGAGCCCAAGGGCGTCCAGCGGCCGCACCCGCCGATCTGCATCGGCGGCAGCGGCGAGAAGCGCACCCTGCGCACGGCGGCGAAGTACGCCCAGCACTGGAACTTCGTCGGCGGGCCGCCGGAGGAGTTCGCCCGGAAGCGGGATGTCCTGCACCGCCACTGCGCGGACGTCGGCCGCGATCCGGGCGAGATCACGCTGTCCTCGCATGTCCGGCTCGAGCCCGATCTGGACTACGGGAAGGTTGCCGCCCAGGCTGAGGCGCTGGGGGAAGTGGGTCTCGACCTGGCGATCGTGTACCTGCCGCCGCCGCACACCCCGGCCGTGCTGGAGCCGCTGGCCAAGGTGCTCGAGCCGCTGCGCTGAGCTGCGGGGTTGGGGGCGCCCCGGGACGATGCCCGCGGTGGCTGGTGTTGAGGTTGTGGCCGCTGCTGTGGAGGTGGTTTTGGCCTCCTGTTTGTGGGTTCCACCGACCCGATTGCCGGATTGTTCAACGGCCGGCACGCCGGGTCAAGGCGGGAAAGCGTGCCTTGACCCAGCTCGTCTGCCCGCTGGAGCTGCGGGCGCGGTCGGCGGCCGCACTGGTCACCTTCCTCGGCGACGC
>NZ_JBSGAI010000110.1:0-1705 GCF_053600695.1 Amycolatopsis sp. NPDC005003
TGTGGAGCGTGGGACCTGATTTCGTAGTAGTCAAGCGATGGGGTGACGCAGGAAGGTAGCTCCGCCAGGCGATGGTTGTCCTGGTATAAGCGTGTAGGCTGTCATGTAGGCAAATCCGCATGGCAATAGGCTGAGACGTGATGTGTAGCCGTTTGAGGCGAAGTAGAGTGATCCTATGCTGCCGAGAAAAGCCTCTAGTGAGTGCATGCACGGCCCGTACCCCAAACCAACACAGGTGGTCAGGTAGAGAATACCAAGGCGATCGGGTGAACTGTGGTTAAGGAACTCGGCAAAATGCCCCCGTAACTTCGGGAGAAGGGGGGCCAAACATCCTGAAGCTTTTTACAGGCTAGGGGTGGGTGGCCGCAGAGACCAGCGGAAAGCGACTGTTTACTAAAAACACAGGTCCATGCGAAGTCGCAAGACGATGTATATGGACTGACGCCTGCCCGGTGCTGGAACGTTAAGAGGACCGGTTAGCCTTTCGGGGCGAAGCTGAGAATTTAAGCGCCAGTAAACGGCGGTGGTAACTATAACCATCCTAAGGTAGCGAAATTCCTTGTCGGGTAAGTTCCGACCTGCACGAATGGCGTAACGACTTTCCGGCTGTCTCAACCACAGGCCCGGCGAAATTGCACTACGAGTAAAGATGCTCGTTACGCGCGGCAGGACGGAAAGACCCCGGGACCTTTACTATAGTTTGGTATTGGTTTTCGGTTCGGCTTGTGTAGGATAGGTGGGAGACTGTGAAGCTGCAACGCTAGTTGTGGTGGAGTCGTTGTTGAAATACCACTCTGGTCGAATTGGGAATCTGAACCTCGGGCCATGATCTGGTTCAGGGACAGTGCCTGATGGGTAGTTTAACTGGGGCGGTTGCCTCCTAAAGGGTAACGGAGGCGCCCAAAGGTTCCCTCAGCCTGGTTGGCAATCAGGTGTTGAGTGCAAGTGCACAAGGGAGCTTGACTGTGAGACAGACATGTCGAGCAGGGACGAAAGTCGGGACTAGTGATCCGGCACCTCCTGGTGGAAGGGGTGTCGCTCAACGGATAAAAGGTACCCCGGGGATAACAGGCTGATCTTGCCCAAGAGTCCATATCGACGGCATGGTTTGGCACCTCGATGTCGGCTCGTCGCATCCTGGGGCCGGAGTAGGTCCCAAGGGTTGGGCTGTTCGCCCATTAAAGCGGCACGCGAGCTGGGTTTAGAACGTCGTGAGACAGTTCGGTCCCTATCCGCCGCGCGCGTAGGATACTTGAGGAAGGCTGTCCCTAGTACGAGAGGACCGGGACGGACGAACCTCTGGTGTGCCAGTTGTCCCGCCAGGGGCATGGCTGGTTGGCCACGTTCGGAAGGGATAACCGCTGAAGGCATCTAAGCGGGAAGCCTGTTCCAAGATGAGGTATCCCACCCCTTTGTGGGTTAAGGCCCCCAACAGACCATTGGGTTGATAGGCCAGAAATGGAAGCACAGTAATGTGTTGTCGAGTTGACTGGTACTAATAGGCCGAGGACTTGCCTACGAAGATGTTACGCATCCACTCTACGGTTCTGAAACACCACCTCAGGTGTGTTGTTTCGGAGTGTTTCGGTGGTTATAGCGTCAGGGAAACGCCCGGTCCCATTCCGAACCCGGAAGCTAAGCCTGACAGCGCCGATGGTACTGCAACCGAAGGGTTGTGGGAGAGTAGGACACCGCCGAACTTACC
>NZ_JBSGAI010000111.1:0-1638 GCF_053600695.1 Amycolatopsis sp. NPDC005003
AGTGGTCGGTTTCGGAAGTTCTTCGGGGGTCGTGTCGACCCCGGATCAGTAGGGGTTGTCCAGGTAGAGGCGGCAGGCGCAGTCGAGGGCTTCTTCGGGGCTGCCGCTGGGGAACCCGGTGGGCAGGGTCTGGTTCTCGTAGCGGTCGCTGCTGGCCAGGTAGAGCCCGAAGCCCCAGTGCCGGGCTGAGCCGCCATACCGGAGCCGGATCAGGGGTTGCACTGTCCCGTCGGGCAGGTGCGCCTCGACGTAGACGAACGCGCCCCGGTAGCGGAACTCCAGCTCACCGGCCTGGGGCCAGTGGGTCGCGGCGTGGGCGCGCAACCGTTGCCCGACAGAGATCTTGGTGGACTCCGGTGGGGTGGCCATGACCGATATCGTGCCCGACCGGCATCCTGGGCGCCCGTCTTGACTCCTCGATCATGAAACGAGCCGTGTTGCGATGCCCGTGGTCCAGGCCTGTCCAGTGACAGTGACCGGCGCGATCCGGCGGGTGCTGACCCGGCGTTCCCGGGGGCAGAAGACGCCGTATCGGGACAAGGTCAGGGCGCAGATCGTGCTGCTGGCCGCTCGCCGGTGGCCCAACACGGCGATCGCGGCGGCGGTGGGGATCAGCGTGGACACGGTCCGGACCTGGCGTGGCCGGTTCGCGGCGCAGGGGCTGGCCGGTTTGGCTGATCGGGCCCGCTCGGGCCGGCCGTCCCGGTTCACGCCGGTGCAGGTCGCGCAGGTCAAGGCGCTGGCGTGTCAGTTGCCGGTCGCTGCGGGGGTGGCGTTGTCGCGGTGGTCGTGCCCGGAACTGGCCCGGGAGGTGGTGGCCCAGGGCATCGCGGAGGCGATGTCGGCGGCGACGGTGTGGCGGTGGCTGGCTCAGGAGGCAATCAAGCCGTGGCAGTACCGGTCGTGGCTGTTTCCGCGTGATCCGGACTTCGCGGCGAAGGCCGGGCGGGTGCTGGATCTCTACGAACGCCGCTGGAACGGCCGGAGGCTGGGGCCGGATGAGTTCGTGATCTCCAGTGATGAGAAGACCTCGATCCAGGCCCGCTGCCGGTGTCATCCCACCTTGGCGCCGGGGCGGGCGCGGATGATGCGGGTCAATCACGAGTACGAGCGGGGTGGTGCGGTGGCGTATCTGGCTGCCTACGACGTGCACCGGGCGCGGGTGTCCGGGCGGTGCGCGGCCTCGACCGGGATCGTGCCGTTCATGACGCTGGTCGAGCAGGTCATGACCGTCGAGCCGTATGCCTCGGCGAAGCGGGTGTTCTGGGTGGTGGACAACGGGTCCTCCCACCGGGGCCAGGCCGCGATCGATCGGCTGGCGAAGCGGTTTCCCAACGCGGTCATGGTGCATACCCCGATCCACGCCTCATGGCTGAACCAAGTGGAGATCTACTTTTCGGTGGTGCAACGCAAGGTCGTGTCTCCCAACGACTTCACCGATCTGGACGAGGTCAAGCAACGACTCGCCGAGTTCGAGAAGCGCTACAACGCGACCGCCGAACCCTTCCGATGGAAGTTCACCCGCCGGGACCTACGCGACCTTCTGACCAGGATCAGCGACCACGAACACCAGGACATCACCACCGAACTCCCACACGCAGCATGACCACCCACGAAGAACTTCCGAAACCAACCACT
>NZ_JBSGAI010000113.1:0-1355 GCF_053600695.1 Amycolatopsis sp. NPDC005003
TTGACCGCGTCCTCCTGCCCGATGATGCGCTTGTGGAGCTCGTCCTCCATCCGCAGCAGCCGGGTGGTCTCCTCCTCGGTCAGCTTGAACACCGGAATGCCGGTCCAGTTGGCCAGCACCTCCGCGATCTGCTCGTCATCGACCTCGGCGACCACATCGAGGTCGCCGTCCTTCCACTGCTTCTCCCGCTCACCCTTCTGACCGAGCAGGGTCTTCTCCTCATCCCGCAGGCGAGCGGCCCGCTCGAAGTCCTGCGCGTCGATCGCGGACTCCTTGTCCCGGCGCACGTTCGCGATCTTCTCGTCGAACTCCCGCAGATCCGGCGGCGCGGTCATCCGCCGGATCCGCATCCGCGCGCCGGCCTCGTCGATCAGGTCGATCGCCTTGTCCGGCAGGAACCGGTCGTTGATGTACCGGTCGGCCAGGGTCGCGGCGGCGACCAGCGCCGAATCGGTGATCGAAACGCGGTGGTGCGCCTCGTACCGGTCGCGCAGGCCCTTGAGGATCTCGATCGTGTGCTCCAGCGACGGCTCACCGACCTGGATCGGCTGGAACCGCCGCTCCAACGCGGCGTCCTTCTCGATGTACTTGCGGTACTCCTCGAGCGTGGTCGCGCCGATCGTCTGCAGCTCACCACGGGCCAGCATCGGCTTCAGAATGCTCGCCGCGTCGATCGCGCCCTCGGCGGCCCCCGCCCCGACGAGCGTGTGCAGCTCGTCGATGAACAGGATGATGTCGCCGCGGGTCTTGATCTCCTTGAGGACCTTCTTCAGGCGCTCTTCGAAGTCACCGCGGTAGCGGGAGCCGGCGACCAGGGAACCCAGGTCGAGGGTGTAGAGCTGCTTGTCCTTGAGCGTCTCGGGCACCTCGCCCTTGACGATGCTCTGCGCCAGCCCCTCGACGACGGCGGTCTTGCCGACGCCGGGCTCGCCGATGAGCACCGGGTTGTTCTTGGTCCGGCGGGACAGCACCTGCATGACCCGCTCGATCTCCTTGCCGCGCCCGATGACCGGGTCGAGCTTGCCCTCACGGGCCAGCACCGTCATGTTGCGGCCGAACTGATCCAGCACCAGCGACGACGACGGGGTGCCCTCACCACGACCGCCGGAACCGGTTTCGGTGGACTCCTTGCCCTGATAACCCGACAGCAGCTGCAGCACCTGCTGACGGACCCGGTTCAGGTCCGCACCCAGCTTGACCAGCACCTGCGCGGCGACGCCCTCGCCCTCACGGATCAGGCCCAGCAGGATGTGCTCGGTACCGATGTAGTTGTGGCCCAGCTGCAGCGCCTCCCGCAGCGACAGCTCCAGCACCTTCTTCGCCCGCGGCGTGAACGGAATGTGCCCGCTCGGCGC
>NZ_JBSGAI010000114.1:0-1351 GCF_053600695.1 Amycolatopsis sp. NPDC005003
GATGCCCCACCCGGTGACCACGTCACGGCGAACGAACGGCATGGTGGATGAGCAGCAGCTTCAGCGTGTTTCTCGGCCTGGACGTCGGCAAGGACAACCACCACGCCGTCGGCCTCGACCCCGACGGCAAGCGGCTGCACGACGCTCCGCTGCCCAACACCGAACCCAAGCTGAAAGCCCTGTTCGACAAACTTGCCCAGCACGGGCCGCTGCTGGTGGTGGTCGACCAGCCCGCCACGATCGGGGCACTGCCGGTCGCGGTCGCCCGCGCCGCCGGTCACCAGGTTGCCTACCTGCCCGGGCTGGCGATGCGCCGCATCGCCGACCTCTACCCCGGCCGCGCCAAAACCGACGCCCGGGACGCGTTCGTCATCGCCGACGCCGCCCGAACCCTGCCCCACACCCTGCGCCCGGTCGACGTCGGCGACGACGCCCTGGCCGAACTGGAGGTGCTGGTCGGGTTCGACGACGACCTCGCCGGCGAAGCCACCCGCATCGCCAACCGCATCCGCGGCCTGCTCACCGGCATCCACCCCACCCTCGAACACGCCATCGGCCCGCGGATCAGCCACCCCGCGGTGCTGGAAATCCTCTCCCGCTGCGGCGGCCCCGCCGGCATCACCAAGGCCGGCCGCCGCAAACTCACCGCGATCGCCAAAGCCCACGCGCCCCGCATGGGCGAGCGGCTGGTCGAAGCGATCATGACCGCCCTCGGCGAGCAGACCGTCACCGTCCCAGGCACTGCCGCCGCGGACACCGTGCTGCCGCGGCTGGCCGACAGCCTCAAAACCGTGCTTCTCCAGCGGAAGCAGGTCGCCGAGCAGGTGGAGGGGATACTCGATGCGCACCCTCTTGCCGGGGTCCTGACCTCGATGCCCGGCATCGGCGTCAGGACCGCCGCCCGCATCCTCCTCGAAGTCGGCGACGCCTCGAACTTCGCCAGCTCGGGGCATCTTGCCGCCTACGCCGGCATCGCACCGGTGACCCGCAGCTCCGGCACCAGCATCAAAGGCGAACATCCCGCCCGAACCGGCAACCGCCAGCTCAAACGCGCGTTCTTCCTCGCCGCCTTCGCCGCCCTCTCGGATCCGACCAGCAGGGCCTACTACGACCGCAAACGGGCTGAGGGCAAGAAGCACAACGCCGCGCTGATCTGCCTGGCCCGCCGACGCTGCGACGTCATCTACGCCATGCTCCGCAACGGCACCCACTACCGCCACCCCGAACCAGCTCCCGTTGCGGCTTGACAACCACATAGGGACACCCCCCCGCAACCCCGATCCGAAGCCAGAACACGGCCGGCGGCACCGGGTCAAGGCACGCTTTCCCGCCTTGCCCTCGCGGACACGGT
>NZ_JBSGAI010000115.1:0-1304 GCF_053600695.1 Amycolatopsis sp. NPDC005003
GGGCGGATTCCAGGGGTCGTTGCAACACGTGTGATCAACTGGCTTTGGCCAGGAGTGTAGCCAAGCGCTCGGCTGGGGTGTCCCAGCCGAGCGTTTTGCGTGGACGCCGGTTGAGCTGAGCGGCGACGGCGGCGAGGTCCTCGGGACTGTGGATCGACAGGTCGCTGCCTTTGGGGAAGTACTGACGCAGCAGGCCGTTGGTGTTTTCGTTGGAGCCGCGCTGCCACGGTGAGTGGGGGTCGCAGAAGTAGACCGGGATGCCGGTGGCGATGCTGAACTCGTGGTGACGGCTCATCTCGCTGCCCTGGTCCCAGGTCAGCGATCGAGCCAGCTGCTGCGGCATCGTCGCGGCGGTGGTGACGAGGGCGTCGCGGACGTGCTCGGCGGTGCGGGAGCCACCGAGGTGGACCAGCATCACGTAGCGGGTGGCGCGTTCGACCAGGGTGGCGATGGCTGATGCTCCGTCCCCGCCGATGATCAGGTCGCCTTCCCAGTGGCCGGGGACGGCGCGGTCGTCGGCCTCGGCGGGGCGGTCGCTGATCATCACCATCGGGGCGGTGAAACGTGGCCGGCGCTGCTCGCTGCTGCGGCGGGGTGTGCGCATGGTGCGGCCGGTGCGCAAGGCGGTCGTGAGCTCGCGGCGCAGTTCGCCTCGGCCTTGGACGTAGATGGCCTGGTAGATGGTTTCGTGGGTCACGTGCAGCTCCGGCCGGTCGGGGTGGTCGCGGCGCAGCCTCCGGCTGATCTGCTCGGGGCTGAACTTGTCCTCGAGCATGCCCTGCACCAGATCATGCAACTCGGGGCAGGCGGCGATCTTGCCGGTCTTGGGCCGCGGGCGACGGGATTCAGCGCGGGCCTGAGCGGCATGTGGCCGGTAGTCGCCCGAGCCGAGATGGCTGTTGCGGTTCAGCTCCCGGCTGATCGTGGACGCGTTGCGGCCCAATTCGGTAGCGATAGCCCGCACCGAGTGGCCCTCGCGGCGCAGATCCGCGATCACGATCCGCTCGTCCACACTCAGGAACCTGCCCGAGGACGGCTCAGGCCGGGCGGGAGGCCGTCGATCCGCCTCCCGCCCGGCCTTGGCCTGACTAGCCCTTCCGTTGCGCCACCGTTGCCCGGTCCGCCGGTTGATCCCCACGACCCGGCACGCCTCGGCAGTACTCACACCCTTCGCCACAAGATCAAGATATTGCCGACGCTCAGCCACCAACTTCCGAGGCCCCTGCGGCGACCGGTCCTCACGGATCTCGAACAACTACAACCCCTGAACAACTCAGGTGTTGCAACCACCGCTAGAACCCAAG
>NZ_JBSGAI010000116.1:0-1251 GCF_053600695.1 Amycolatopsis sp. NPDC005003
GCGATCGCCGGCTACCTCCGCTGGCGCAACCGCCACTGCCACCCCAAGCGCCACTTCGCCGTCAACTCCAAGATCCGCCGACCGGATTACCTACCTAACGTTGCTTGATACGGCACTAGCCCCCTACGAGCCTCCGAAACGCGGCACGGTCGAGGTGTGCCTCTTCACACGCGCTGGTCCCCCGACGAGATACCCTCAGCCGCCCGGCCGAGCTGGCAGGTTCTGCTCGAGGAGCAACACGGCATCGTCAGCAATCGGCAGCTCCACGCTTACGGTCACTCGGTCGCCGATCTGACCGCCAATCTCGTCGCCGGACGTTGGCAGCGTGTGCTTCCCCGGGTTTATGCAACCTTCACCGGCGAATTGTCTCGCCCCGCGCGGCTCCACGCCGCGCTCCGCTACGGTGGCCCACACGCGGCCCTGAGCCACTACAGTGCCGCGGAGGAATGGGGCATGCTGCCGATTATCGATCGGCCGGTCGAAATCACTGTGCCCTACACGAGTTCAGCGATCTCGCATGCACCACTGGTAGTCGTTCATCGCTCCCGTGCTCTGCGCTACATCACGCTGGAAACGAATCCGCCGCGGACGCGAGTGACGGACACCATCCTCGATCTCGCCGTGGCCCAGCCAACTGGTGGCCAAGCGACGATGCTCGTGGTCGATCTCGTCAGCCGAAGCTCCGTTCCACTCCAGTCCATGCTGGACTGCTTCCAGGCTAGACCGCCGTTCCGGTTTCGCTCCGCGATCCGACGTGGCTTGGAGCTGGTGAGCAACGGGCTGATGTCCGCTCTCGAAGTCGAGTACCAGGACGAGGTCGAGGACAAGCACGGGCTGCCACGCGGCGAACGCCAGACACCTTTCCAAGTCGACGGAAAGACGCTGTGGGAGGACGTCACCTACGACGGACACGGCGCGCCGGTCACGGTCCGGCTCGATGGCAGGGCATCGCACGCCACGGCTGGTGTCGCTTTCCGGGACCGCCGCCGCGACAATGCCGCCGAGCTGGCCGGACGCGCTCGCCTGGTCTATGGCTGGCGCGACGTTCACACCATGCCGTGCGCGGTGGCCGCCGAGGTCCGGCAGATCCTGCTTCGCGAGGGCTGGAATCCTGGAGGCAGCCGCGAACTGACCTGTCGATGTGCCCAGGCGTCGTGAGTGGTAATTTGCGCTCTTCGTCGAACGCGGCGGCGGTGACCTCGGTGCGGTACCGGATGTGCGGCTCGAGGCCGTACTTCGCGATGACGCGCC
>NZ_JBSGAI010000117.1:0-1136 GCF_053600695.1 Amycolatopsis sp. NPDC005003
CTAGTGTCCTGAGTCGTTAATTCGTTGGCAGTATGCGGCGAGGGTGTCGAGGATCTGGTCGGCGGTTTTGGTCCAGACGAAGGGTTTGGGGTCGTCGTTCCAGGCGCCGATCCAGGCCTCGACGTCGGCTTCGAGTTCGGTGACGCTGCGGTGGGCGGAACGGCGGAGCTTGCGGTTGGTCAGCTCGGCGAACCAGCGCTCGACCAGGTTGAGCCAGGAGGCGCTGGTCGGGGTGAAGTGCACGTGGAAGCGTGGATGCTGCAGCAGCCAGTTCTTGATCGCCGGGGTCTTGTGGGTGGCGTAGTTGTCGCAGACCAGGTGCAGCTCGAGGTCGGCCGGGGTGGCGGCATCGATGGTCTTGAGGAATTTCAGGAACTCCTGATGCCGGTGCCGGCGGTGGTGCTGGGCGATCACCGATCCGGTGGCCAGGTTCAGCGCGGCGAACAGGCTCGTGGTGCCGTGGCGCACGTAGTCGTGGGTCATCCGCGCAGGCGTGGTGGGCATGATCGGCAGTGTGGGCGCGGTCCGGTCGATGGCCTGCATCTGTGACTTCTCGTCGACGCACAGCACGATCGCGTTGTCCGGCGGGGCGAGATACAGCCCGACCACGTCCCTGACTTTCTCCACGAACTGCGGGTCTCGCGAGAGCTTCCACGTCTGGACCTGATGTGGTTTGAGACCGAATGCCCGCCAGATCCGTGACACCGTCGACTGCGACATGCCGGTGGCTGCGGCCATCGACCGGGTCGACCAGTGCGTGTCCTGATTCGGTGGGGGCTGCTCCAGGGTCTTCACGATCACCGCTTCGACACGTTCGTCGGTGACCGTGCGCGGCGCACCCGGTCGCGGTTCGTCCGACAGGCCCTCAAGCCCGTCGGAGAGGAACCGCGATCGCCACTTCGCCACGGTGTGACGCTTCACCCCGAACTCCGTAGCCACTTCCGAGTTCGATCCACCGTCCGCGCAGCGCAGCACAATCCGCGATCGCAGCGCCAGAGCCTGCGCCGTGGTCCGGCGACGCGACCACCGCAGCAACGTCTCGCGTTCCTCATCGCTCAACATCAACGGTGGCAGCGTCGGGCTTGGCATCACCGCATCCTAAACGCTGGCCACGAAATTCAGACTCAGGACACTAG
>NZ_JBSGAI010000118.1:0-1061 GCF_053600695.1 Amycolatopsis sp. NPDC005003
CCGCCGCTATCTGGCACAACCGCGCTACTGGCCAGCCCGTCACCCGGTCCCTGACCGCCTACGACCACTGATCGAGTTACGCATTACTCGTCTAGCCGGGTGTGCGACGCCGACCACACGCGGAGTCCGGGATAATGAGTGGGGTAGGTCTCGGGAGGAGAGGTGGTCGAGGTGGGGCTCTTCGACTCGCTGCGCAGGCGGGCCAAGGGTGGACAGCGGGCCGGTACGCTGCGGAAAGCCAGCTCCGAGGACACCCGCCACCTCGACGAGTGGGCGGCCACGCGGCGGGGTGTCGAGGCCTTCGTGGAGCCGAAGACCAACGTCACGGAGACCACTGTGGTGTTGATCGCCCATGACGGAGAGTGGACGCGGCGCCGGATCGGCAGCCTGGAGGCCGCGCAGCAGTTCGGCCACCGCCGCTCGATCCCGGTGTACGAGGTCGCCCGCGTGGGTTACCCGAAGCGGATGCGCGAGTACACCGAGCGGAAGAAGCGCGGTCAGGTCTAGAGCTCGATCCGGCCGACGACCTCGCCGTGGTGGGTCTGGCCGGTGGGCCGGAAGCCCAGCTTGAGGTAGAACCGTTCCGGGCCGTCGTCGCCCGGGAGCCACAGCACCGTCGCGACCTTCTCGTCCCGCCGCCGGGCCTCGTCCAGGACGGTTTCGACGGCGAACCGGCCGTAGCCGCGGCCCTGGACGCAGGCGCCGACGTTGAGCCGCCAGATGCCGCAGCGGAAGAAGTCGAGCTCGGCCGCCGGGTCGAAGCGGCCCATCACGAAGGCGACGGGTTCGCCGTCGTCGGCGATCACCCGCGGCCAGGCTGTCTCCGGCTGGGTGTAGGCCTCGGCGAGCGAGACCGCGACGGGGGCGACGAACTTCTTCTGGTGCGGCTGGACGGCCAGCTGGCACGCGGCGGCGACGTTTTCCGGGGTGATCTTCTCCACGGTGAGGGTGGTCACCGGGTCCAACCTAGTGTCCTGAGTCGTTAATTCGTTGGCAGTATGCGGCGAGGGTGTCGAGGATCTGGTCGGCGGTTTTGGTCCAGACGAAGGGTTTGGGGTCGT
>NZ_JBSGAI010000119.1:0-1053 GCF_053600695.1 Amycolatopsis sp. NPDC005003
GCTAGGGCCTGTATCGAAGTCGGTCAGAGCCATTCGTTGATGGCGGCGACGTGGATGGTGGCTTCGTAGCGGACGGCGAGTTTTTCGTAGCGGGTGGCCACGGCGCGGTGGCGTTTGAGCCTGTTGATGCCGCATTCCACGGCGTGCCGCTGTTTGTAGGTCTCGGGGTCGAAGGCCGGTGGCCGGCCGCCCTTCGACCCCTTGGCCTTGCGGTGCGCGTCCTGGTCGGCTTTGCTCGGGATAGTCGCCTTGATCCCACGTTTGCGCAGGTGAGCCCGGTTGGCCTTGGAGGTGTAAGCCTTGTCCGCCAGCACCCGGTCCGGACGCGTCCGCGGCCGCCCTCCACCGGTCAGCCGAGGCACCCGGATCCCGGCCAAGACGGGGATGAACTGCGGGCTATCGCCGCGCTGCCCTGCGGTCAGCACGATCGACAACGGCTTCTGGCCCTGCTCACAGCCCAGATGCAGCTTCGTGGTCCACCCACCTCGGGACCGGCCCAACGCATGATCATCCGGCTCGACGGTCACCCCGCCTGGCGACTCGGCCTGAAGATCCCCCTTTTCCGCGCACCTGCGGCATGCTGATGCGCCCGAGTGATCGTGGAATCCACGCTCACGTCCCAGACGATCCGTCCCGCCGCCTCGGCCAACGCCTGCAATGCGGTCAATATCCGCTTCCAGGTGCCATCACGCTGCCACCGCCGAAACAGCCCATACGCCGCCGCCCACGAGCCATATCCAGCGGGGATGTCGCGCCAGGGTGCACCGGTACGTCCCCGCCACCGGATCGCGTCGATCAGCTGCCGCTTCGTCCACATCGACGGTCGACCCGGACGCGACGGTGCGGGCAGCAACGGCTCCAGCACCGCCCACTGAGCGTCGGTCAGGTCAAACCGCCCCGCCACCGCTAGGGTGTCCACGAGGTCTCCGGTGTTCAGGTTCTTCTTGGTCGACGAACCAACTACCGGAGACCTCACTCATTTCGGCCGACGACACGCCCAGCACAGTCAACTCCAGCTCAACCTGCCGGAGACAACTTCGATACAGGCCCTAG